>JAIEPJ010000133.1 GCA_019749835.1 Phreatobacter sp.
TGCCGCAAATGGTCTGGTCGACCCTGCCGGACGGCTTCCACGACTATTACAATGCGCGCTGGTACGAGTTCACGGGTGCCCCCGCCGGCTCGACCGACGGCGAGGCCTGGAACGGAGCCTTCCATCCGGAAGATCAGGCCCGCGCCCTGTCGCGCTGGGCGCCGACGGTGCGTGATTCACCGGGCACCGGCGCCACGGTCGACCTCAGCCCGGCGGCTTCGGCATCGCTCGGGGGAGCGGAGAGCGGGTTCGGCGCCGCCGGTTCGACCGGGCCGAGGCCCTGCCAGCCGGCGTCGCGACCGGCATCGTCCGTGCTGGTCGGCGGGGTCGCGGTCTGCAGGCGCTGGGCAAAGGCCGGCGAGCCCGTCCCGGCAAGGACGAGCGCCAGGGCGCTGACACCCAAGAGCAGGCGGGCGATATGACCCAAGACGCGATTCTTCCCCGCGGATTTCCTCAACAAGTCGTAAAGAGCCGTGGTTAACGCGGGGTTGATGGCCGATGGCTCTCCGTTGCGGAGGGTGCGTCCGGAAACGCATCATGCTAAGGGACCGGCCTTCCGCCAGCCCCGTCGGCGCCGGTGTCCCGCCGGGTGTTCCGGCCATCGAACTGAGCCATGGTAACTTACGCGTCCTCGTCCGAGCCCCGGTCCACCGCCCTCGCCTCGGCGCTTCGCACCCTGTCGGTCGAGGCTGCCGGCCTGGCCGCGCTTGAGGCTGCGCTGTCCAATGGTCTCGGTGAGCCCTTCGCGGCCGCCGTCGCGCTGCTGAAGGACGTCAAGGGCCGGGTGATCGTCACCGGCATGGGCAAGTCCGGCCATGTCGGACGCAAGATCGCCGCAACGCTTGCCTCCACCGGGACGCCAGCCTTCTTCGTCCATCCGGGCGAGGCGAGCCATGGCGATCTCGGCATGGTCACTGCGGACGATGCCATCCTCGCCCTCTCCTGGTCGGGCGAGACGGTTGAGCTGCGCGACCTCGTCGCCTTTTCCCGCCGCTTCGGCGTCGGGCTCGTGGCCATCACCTCGGCGGGCGAATCAGCGCTCGGGAAGGCCGCGGACGTCGTCCTCGGCCTGCCGCGGGCCGAGGAGGCCTGCCCCAACGGGCTGGCTCCGACCACCTCGACGCTCATGCAACTCGCCATCGGCGACGCGCTGGCCATCGCGCTGCTGGAGGAACGCGGCTTCACCGCCGCGGATTTCCGCACCTTCCACCCCGGCGGCAAGCTCGGCGCCGTTCTCGCCCAGGTCCGCGACGTGATGCATCAGGGCGCAGCCCTGCCGCTGAAGCCGCTCGGTTCGCCGATGAGCGAGGTGCTGATCGAGATGACCGCCAAGGGTTTCGGCTGCTGCGGCATCGTCGATGCGGGCGGCGCGCTGGCCGGTATCGTCACCGACGGCGACCTGCGGCGCCACATGCAGTCCGATCTTCTGGCCATGCCGGTCGAGGCGGTGATGACCCGCGCGCCCAAGACCGCCCGGCCCGACCAGTTCGCCAGCGAGATCCTCGACCTCCTCAACCGCACCAAGATCACCGCGCTCTTCGCGGTCGAAGCCGGGCGGCCGGTGGGCATCCTGCACGTCCACGATCTCCTGCGTGCGGGCGTGGCGTGAACGGCCCGGAGGAGGCCCGCAAGCTGCGCGTCGGCATGGCGCTGATGACACTCGGCATGCTGCTGTTCGCCACCAACGACGCCATCGTCAAGGCCTATATGGGCTCGCTGACGGTGGCCCAGTCGCTCGGCGTGCGCGGCATCTTCGCAACCCTCGGCGTCGCGGCCTGGCTCGCCGTATCGGGGTCGCGGTTTTCGCTGCGCGGCTTCTGGCACCCGCTGGTCGTCGGCCGTTCGCTGGCGGAGGGCCTCGCGGTGTTCTTCCTGTTCCAGGCGCTGTGGCGCATGCCGATCGGCGATGTCACGGCGGTGTCCCAATCGATGCCGATGTTCCTTCTGCCGATCGCCGTGCTGGTGCTCGGCGAGAAGGTGAGCCCGCTCCAGTGGCTGGTGGTGATCTGCGGCTTCGTCGGCATCATGCTCATCGCGCGCCCCTTCTCCGCCGGTTTCGATCCGGCGATCGGTCTGGTGCTGGCCACCACGGTCTGCTTCGTGTTCCGCGACATCACCGTGAAGTTCCTGCCCGCCCACATCGCCTCGGGCACGGTGACCTTTTCCACGGTCAGTGTCGTCATGGTCGCCGCCCTCGCCCTTGCCACGGTGCAGGGCCTCGCCCCCATGGGCGTCGAGCAGACGCTGATGATCGGCCTTGCCGGGCTTCTCCTTGCCGGCGGCCAGGCGGCGATCATCGAAGCCTTCCGCATGGCCCCGGTCTCCCAGGTCGGACCGTTCAACTATACCAAGACCGCCTTC
The DNA here is from genome assembly GCA_019749835.1 of Phreatobacter sp. Taxonomy (GTDB): domain Bacteria; phylum Pseudomonadota; class Alphaproteobacteria; order Rhizobiales; family Phreatobacteraceae; genus Phreatobacter. The sequence continues at coordinate 2,362 of JAIEPJ010000133.1, forward strand.
GCGCTCTTCATCGGCATGGTGTTCTTCGGCGAGCGGCCCGATGTCGTGACCTTCGCCGGGATCGGGCTCATCGTCGCATCGGGCATCGCCATCGCTGCGGGGCTGGGGCGGCCGAAGGCATAAGCCGCGCGGTCACCCCGCGAGCAGGCGCAGCACGACGATGGCGGCGACGCCGACGGCAATGACCCCGAGCAGCGGCAGGCGAAGCGCGGCCAGGACGGTGACCGCGCCCGCCAGCGTCTCGGGCCAGCCGGTGGCGAAGAGCGTCGGGGCGATGACGGCGGTCAGCACGGCTGGCGGAATGGCGTCGAGTGCGGCCTTGGCGCGGCCGGCCAGCGCCAGGCGTGCGCCGACCAGGAGGCCGGTCAGCCGGCAGGCATAGGTGCCGAGCGCCATGCCGAGAATGGCGAGGAAGGTCGTGACGTCGAGGCTCATGTCGCGGCCTCAGGCGCGGGGGTCCAGACCAGAACCGCCATGCCCATGCCGGCGAAGGCGCCGGCGAGCACGTGCCAGGGCGAGCCGAGCATCCAGTGGGTCAGGGTCGCCGCCGCAGCGCTGGCGACGACCACGGCGACCTGGCGGCGGGTTGTCACGAAACTCGCGACAAGGCCGATGAAAATGGCGGTGAAGGCGAAGTCGGCGCCGAAGCGCCTGGGGTCGCCGATGATGGGACCGAGGATGGCGCCCGCCCAGGAGAAGGCCACCCAGTTGAGCCAGAACACCGCGCCGGCGCCGAGGAAGTAGGGGAGGGTCAGCCGGCGCATCGCAGCGCGACGCTCGGCCAGCGCCCAGTTTTCGTCGGCGAGGACATGGAAACCGAGAAGGCGCGCCCAGAGCGGCATGTGGGCAACCTTGGGGGCGAGCGAGGCGGCCATCAGCACATAGCGCGCGTTGATCAGCACCGTGGACAGGACGATGGCCGCGACAGGTACGGGGGTCGTCCACATCTCGATCGCGGCGAGCTGGGCGCCGCCGGCGAAGACCAGCCCCGATGACAGCGCCACCGCGAAGGGCGAGAGCCCCTTGCTCGCGGCGATGGCGCCATAGAGCAGGGCCAGCGGCATGGCCGCGATCATGGCGGGGGCGAGTTCGGCGATGCCCTCGCGCCATTCGGACAAGAAACTGGGGGAGGTTTCGTGAGGTGAACCTGTCATCGGCTCTCCATGCCAGAGATGGAGGCCGGCTTCTTGAACGAAATTGCCGTGCTTCGCGGCGTCTAGGCCGCAGCGCGCCCGCCGCGCACCGCCCGTTGGTAGGCCCCTGGCGGCACGCCGATCCTGGCCTTGAAGGCCCGGGTGAGATGGGCCTGGTCGGCAAAGCCGGTCTCGGCCGCGGTGGTGGCCAGCCCCGTGCCGGCGCGCAGGCGTATCTGCGCGCGCCGCACCCTGACGTCGACGAGATAGGCGTGTGGGGTGAGGCCCACCTGGCGACGAAAGGCGCGGATCAGGTGATGGCGGGACCAGCCGACCGTCGCCGCAAGCTCGGCCAGCGACAGGTCCTCCTGATGGCGGGCCTCGATCATCTCTCGGATGCGGTTGACCGGGATGGCCTCGTCGCCCTCCGTCGCGGGCGCCATACCGGCATGGAGGACGAGGGTTCGCGCATAGGCACGCATCAGAAGCTCCTCGCCGGCGAGGCCGTCGGCGCCCGCCTCAAGCGCGTGGTGCGCAGCCGCGAACAGGCGCGCGCCTTCGGGATCGTGGACGACGGGATCGCGGAAGAAGGGCGCTGCGGGGACGGGACGCCGGGTCACGGCTTCCGCCAGGTCGCGCAGGAAGTCCTGCCCCGGATAGGTCATGCGATAGGAGTAGCCTCCCTCGGCCGGCGCACCATCATGGACGTCCTGCGGCATGACGAAGACCAGATCGCCCGGCCCCGCGTGGCCTTTCATGCCGAGCGCCGAGACCTTCTCCCAGCCACTCTCGATGGTGCCGACGACGTAGGTGTCGTGCATGTGCGGGGGATAGACATGGGTGCGGAAGGTGGCGCTGAGGCAGTCGATGCCGTCGAGCCTGTGGGCCGCAAAGAAACGCGCCGTCTCGCCGGCAGAGAGCGGCCCGAGGCTCATCGCGTCATTGGTGTCGCCGGCAGGGGTCATCCGCGACCTCTTACCACGGGGGGCCGGGGGTTCTTGAAGAAAAGCGGCCTCCCGGGCGGTCTTTCGCTTTCCGTAACGGCCATCCGTCGTCCGGCCGAGCCGGCTATAGCCTTTGGTCCCCTTGATTTCGGCGAAGGTGCGTTCAACTATCCGCTCCACTTCGCTCCGGTTGCCGATCAAACGGACCCGTCGCGATGCAGAGCCCGAAAACGGGCCGTAACAGGCCACGAAACAGGGCCGTAGAGGGAATGGCGTTGCATCCGACGGGCGCAGCGCGCATGGAAACAGGGAGGACGCCGGCCGTGGCTCACCACGCCGACGCGCGCGCCGTCACCGGTGCTCACGACACATTTCCGAAGCTCCTGGGGCTGAACGCCGTGCGCTTCGCCGCGCGCCCGGCCATGCGCCACAAGGATCTCGGGATCTGGCGGACCTGGACCTGGGCCGAGGTGGCCCGCGAGGTGCGCGATTTCGCGCTCGGGCTCGGCGAACTCGGCCTGAAGCGCGGCGACAAGGTCGCCATCGTCGGGCGCAACAGGCCGAAGCTTTACTGGTCCATGGCCGCCATCCAGTCCTGGGGCGGGGTTCCGGTGCCGGTCTATTCGGATTCCGTCGCCGACGAGATGGCCTATGTGCTCGAACATGCCGAGGCCTCCATGGCCGTGGTCGAGGACCAGGAACAGGTCGACAAGCTGCTCTCGGTGTCCGAGCGGCTGCCGCACCTCGCGCATGTCATCTACGACGAGCCACGCGGCCTGAGAGATTACGACCATTCGCGCATGCATGCCTTCGAGGAGGTGCAGGAGATCGGTCGCAAGGCCGCCGGTGATCCCGCCAAGGTCAAGGCGCTGGACGATGCCATCGCGCTGGGCAAGGGCGCCGACCTCGCCATCATGCTCTACACGTCGGGAACGACGGGGCGGCCGAAGGGCGTGATGCTGTCCAACGACAATGTCATCGTCTCGGCGAAGAACGGCGGCCTGTTTGACGGGCTCACCGAGACCGAGGAGACCATCGCCTATCTGCCGCTGGCCTGGGTCGGCGACAACATCTTCTCCTATGCCCAGTCCTATGTGCTCGGCTTCTGCGTGAACTGTCCGGAGAGCGCCGAGACCGTGATGGAGGACCGCCGCGAGATCGGCACCTCCTATGCCTTTGCGCCGCCGCGCGTCTACGAGAACCTGCTCACCCAGACCATGGTGCGCATGGAGGATGCCGGTCCGCTCAAGAAGAAGATGTTCGACTACTTCATCGGCGTCGCCAAGGAATGGGGCGAGAAGATCCTCAACAAGGAGCCGGTACCGCTCGGCGCCAGGCTGCAATATGCGGTTGGCGAGATGCTGGTCTACGGCCCGCTGAAGAACCGCTTCGGCCTTACCAATATCCGGGTCGGCTACACAGCGGGCGAGGCGATCGGGCCGGAGATCTTCAAGTTCTTCCGCTCGCTCGGCATCAATCTCAAGCAGCTCTACGGCCAGACTGAAGCCAGCGTCTACATCACCGCCCAGCCCGACGGCGAGATCTATGCCGACACGGTCGGCAAGCCGAATATCGACGTCGAGCTGAAGATCGACGACAACGGCGAGGTTCTCTACCGCTCGCCCGGCGTCTTCCTCGGCTATTACAAGGATCCCGAGAAGACCGCCGAGACCAAGACCGCCGACGGCTGGGTGCGCTCCGGCGATGCCGGCTTCTTCGATCCGAAGACCGGCCACCTGAAGATCATCGACCGGGCCAAGGATGTCGGCAAGCTGCGCTCGGGCGCGCTGTTCGCGCCGAAATATATCGAGAACAAGCTCAAGTTCTATCCGAACATCAAGGAAGTGGTGGCCTTCGGCCAGGATCGCGACTTCGTCACCTGCTTCCTCAACATCGACCTGACCGCGGTCGGCTCCTGGGCCGAGCGCAACAATGTCTCCTATGGCTCCTACCAGGAGCTCGCCGGGAACCGGGACGTGCTGAAGACGCTGACCGCCCATGTCGACGCGGTGAACCGGTCCCTTGCCGAAGAGCCGCTGATGGGCGGCGCCCAGATCCGCCGCTTCCTCGTCCTGCACAAGGAACTCGACGCTGACGACGGCGAGTTGACGCGCACCCAGAAGGTGCGCCGCGGGTTCATTGCCGAGCGCTACATGCCGTTGGTCGAGGCGCTCTATGACGGGTCGAAGCGCGGCCGGATCCGCACCGAGGTGACCTTCGAGGACGGACGCAAGGGCATCATCGAGGGCGATGTGGAGATCATCGACATGACCGTCCATCCGGTCACCGGCAGCGCGTTCAGGGAGGCCGCGGAATGAGAGCGCCGTCTGCCACCGACATCGCCGCGGGCGAGGTCATCCTCGCCGTCGACAACGTCTCGCTCAGCTTCGGCGGCGTGAAGGCGCTGACCGACGTCTCCTTCGACATCAAGAAGGGCGAAGTGCGCGCCATCATCGGCCCCAACGGCGCCGGCAAGACGTCGATGCTCAATTGCATCAACGGCTTCTATCACCCGACCGAGGGCCGGATCACCTTCAAGGGCGAGACCCGCCCGAAGATGCGCCCGCACGAGGCGGCAGCCGGCGGAATCGCCCGCACCTTCCAGAACGTCGCGCTGTTCAAGGGCATGTCGACGCTGGACAACATCATGGCCGGCCGCACCCTGAAGATGAACCGCAGCTTCTTCTGGCACGTCCTGCGCTACGGCCCGGCCATGGACGAGGAGATCGCCCACCGCCGCTTCGTCGAGGAGATCATCGACTTCCTCGAGATCCAGCACATCCGCAAGACGCCGGTCGGCAAGCTGCCCTATGGCCTGCAGAAGCGCGTCGAGCTCGGCCGTGCCCTGGCCATGGAGCCCGAGGTGCTGCTGCTCGACGAGCCGATGGCCGGCATGAACCTCGAGGAGAAGGAGGACATGTGCCGCTTCATCCTCGACGTG
>JAIEPJ010000192.1 GCA_019749835.1 Phreatobacter sp.
GAACGACGTCACCGACAAGGACGTCGCCCAGTCGGTGCGCGAGGGTTTCGTCTCGGTCGAGCATCTGAAGCGCTACACCACGCTTGGCATGGCCACCGACCAGGGGCGGACATCGAATGTCAACGGCCTCGCCATCCTCGCGGGCCTCACCGGCCGGGCCATTCCGGAAACCGGCTCGACGCGAGCGCGTCCGCCGCACGGCCCGGTCGCCATCGGCGCCTTTGCCGGCCTTCACACGGGGCCGCATTTCAAGCCGACCCGGCTGACCGCCGGGCATGGCTGGGCGAAGCAGCAGGGCGCCGTCTTCGTCGAGACGGGGCAATGGCTCCGGGCCCAGTGGTTCCCGCGCCCGGGCGAGACGGACTGGCTGGAGAGCGTCACCCGCGAGGTTCAGGCGGTGCGGTCCGGCGTCGGCATCTGCGACGTCTCGACCCTCGGCAAGATCGCCCTGGCGGGACCGGATGTCGGCGTCTTCCTCGACCGGGTCTATTGCAACACCTTCTCGACCCTGCCCGTCGGCAAGGCGCGCTACGGCCTGATGCTGCGCGAGGACGGCTTCGTCATGGACGACGGGACGACGGCGCGGTTCGGCGAGGACGACTATGTCCTCTCCACGACCACCGTGAATGCCGGCAAGGTCATGCAGCACCTTGCCTTCTGCCATCAGGTTCTGTGGCCCGAGCTCGATGTGCAGATGGTGTCGGTCACCGAGCAATGGGCGCAGTTCGCCGTGGCCGGGCCGCAGTCCCGCGCGCTGCTGCAGCAGGTGTTCGGTTCCGCTGTCGATCTCTCCGACGCCTCCTTCCCCTATCTCGCCTGCGGCGCCTTCCCGCTCGGGCCGACCACGGCGCGGGTCTTCCGCATCTCCTTTTCGGGTGAGCGCGCTTATGAGATCGCTGTTCCCGCCGGCTATGGCGATGCCCTGGTCCGCGCCATGATGGCGGCGGGGCGCGACCTCGGCGTCACGCCTTACGGCACCGAGGCGCTCGCCGTCATGCGCATCGAGAAGGGGCATGTCGCCGGCGCCGAGCTGAACGGTCAGACGGTGGCGCGTGATCTCGGCCTCGGTCGAATGATGTCGCGGAAGAAGGACTATGTCGGCCGCCTGATGGCCGAGCGCGAGGCGCTGAACGACCCCAGCCGGCCGACGCTGGTCGGCCTGAAGCCGACTGTGCCGGGTGTGCGTCTGCGCGCCGGCGCGCATTTCCTGCCGATCGGGGCGGCGGCCAGCGCCGAGAACGACCAGGGTTACATGACCTCGACGGCCTTCAGCCCCGCTCTCGGCCACTGGATCGGCCTCGGGCTTCTGGCGCGCGGGCCGGAGCGTATCGGCGAGCAGATCCGTGCCTATGACCCGATCCGCGGCGGCGATGTGGTCGTCGAGGTGGTGAACCCCGTCTTCATCGATCCGGAAGGAACCCGCGTTCATGGCTGATCTCGTCCATCGTGGCGGCTATGCCGGCCTCGGCCGGCGGGTCGGATCAGGGGATGGCGTTCTCGCCGTCGAGCGGGCGGGGCTCGCCGCCGCCACTGTCATCGCCCGCCGCGGCAAGGCGGAGGAGGCGGCTGCCCGGCTCGGTGGCCATCTTGGCCTTCCCGTTGCGGATGCGGCGAAGCGCGCGGCTTCCCCGACTGCCACCGTACTCGGCACCGGGCCAGGCACCTGGCTCGTCTTCGGCGCGGAGGATCCGGGTTTCGTCGCAGGCCTCGCCGCCGCGCTGGCGGGCGTCGCCGCGGTCATCGACCAGTCCGATGGCCAGGCCGTGCTCCACCTGAGCGGAACGCGGCTGCCGGAGGTCCTGGAAAAGGGCGTCAGGATCGACCTTGATCCCGCGCGCTTCACGCCCGGGGACGTCGCCGTCACCTCTATCGCCCATATCGGCGTCACGCTGTGGAAGATCGATGCGGCGCCAACCTTCGCCGTAGCCCTGCCGCGCAGCTATGCTGGCAGCTTCCAGCATTGGCTCGAGGCCTCGGCAGGACCGGCCGGACTGACGGTGGTGTCGGACTGAAGCCCGTCGGCCGTTGCAGCTGCAAGGTGGGCGACCGTGTCGAGCAGCGCTATGCGCCGCTCGGGGATCCTGTTTCCCGGCTGGGCGACGAGACTCGCCGCTTCGTGATCCGGCGCGATGCCGATCCCCGGTCGCGCCCAAATGTCGCGGAGGGCGCTTGTTCCAGGTCAATTCCCACACTGTCCGATCTGACAGATTGCAGGGACAGACCAAGGACAAGGGATCAAAACGATGAAGACGACCGCCTACCTGCCCCTGCTGACCTATCCCGACACGGTGTCCGTCAAGGCGGCCGCGGCCGCGGCGAAAATGGCCGCCGCGATCGGCGCCGACCTCGACGTCATGATCTATTCCGTCGACCTCCCGCGCTCCAGCGCCTCCTTCGGCGGGATGGTCATCAACCTGTCGGACATGATCCGGAAGGTGGAGAACGACAGCCGCGAGCATAGTGCGGGCCTGGCGGCTGCCGTACAGGACATGGCGCGGAGCCACGGCTTGGCCTTTCAGCTCGATCAACGCCACGCGGTGCCGGCCGAGGCCATCCAGGGGGCTGTCGCGGAGGCCCGCTATCGCGATCTCGCCATCGTGCCCTGGTCGGAGGACAACCTGACGTCACGCGAGCTCGCCGAGGCGCTGATCTTCGGCGCGGGCCGGCCCGTTCTGCTCGTCCCCGAGACCCATGAGGCGGTGGCGATCAGCCATGTCGCGGTGGCCTGGGACGGCAGCCGTGTGGCGGCGAGGGCCCTCGCCGATGCGCGGCCTTTCCTTGCCGCGGGCGCGCGGGTCACGGTGCTGATGGCGGGCGATGAGAAAAAGCTTGAGGCGGGAATCGGCGATCTCCTGGTGGACAGCCTGTCGCGCCGCGGTGTCACAGCGGCTGTCCGGACCGTTTCGGCGAAGGATCGGCCGGTCGCCCAGGCCCTGCAGGCTGCCTGCGGCGAGGTCGGGGCCGGCCTGCTGGTGATGGGGGGGTACGGCCATTCGCGGCTGCGGGACTTCGTCGTGGGCGGCGCCACGCAGGGGGTGCTCGCCGCAACCACCATGCCCGTTCTCATGTCCCACTGAGTCCCACGGACACCGCGGGCGGCCCCGCGACCTCCGGGCGCAGGTGCCGCGCCGCGCCCGTCCGGCCCGCCGCAGACGAGCTATGCACCCTGTGGCATCTTGCTTTTTGTCCACGGCATCGAAAGGCTTCCGTTACGCGATGACGTTCCACGGTCCGCTCGATCGGGCCATCGAAAGGAATGCGTCGCGCGCCGCCCCATGGGCGGTCGGGATGCGGTGTCCGCATCCGATGGGAGGACGGATGGAACGCGCGAGCCGCATCAGTGCGGCGCTGATCTTCATTGCGCCGCTGGCCGTGCTGGTCGCGCTCTGGGCCGTGGTCGTCCCCGCGTTCGGGGTCCGGCCGCAGATCTTTCCGAGCGTTGCGGCCGTCGGCAAGGCGGGCCTTGAGAGCCTGATCGACGGATCACTGCTGCGTCATGTCGCCTCGAGCGTGTCCCGCGTCGCCATCGGAACGGTGCTGGCAGTGCTCGTGGCGGTGCCGCTCGGCATCCTCATGGGGGTGAGCCGCGGTGTCTCCGCCTTCCTCACGCCATTGATGCGCTTCTTCTCGGTGCTGGCCGGTATCGCCTGGATCCCGATCGCCACCCTCTGGTTCGGCTATGGCTTCGGCGCCATCGTCTTCGTCATCTTCAACGCCGTCTTCTTCGTCGTCGCCTACAATACGCTGCTCGGTGTCTCGACCATCCCGATGACGCTGCGCCACGCCGCCGCCTCCCTCGGAGCCGGCCGCCGGGCCATGCTCACCGACGTGCTGCTGCCAGGCGCTCTGCCCAATATCGTCACCGGCATCCGCACCGGCCTCGGCTTTGCCTGGCGTGGCCTGATCGCCGCCGAGATGATCGCCACCGATGTCGGCCTCGGCTACATGCTCTTCGTCGCCCGCGACTTCTACCAGACCGAGGTCATCGTCCTCGGCATGATCGTCATCGGCACGCTCTGGCTGCTGATCGACCGGCTGATCCTCGTCCCTCTCGAACGGGCGACGATCGAGCGCTGGGGGCTGGTCAGCGCATGAACGCCCTCCTGCCGCTCTGGAGCTTCGTCGTCAGGACCTCGGTGAAATGGCCGATCCTGCAGACGCTGGCGCCCTTCGTGCCCGTCGTCGCGCTCTGGTGGGCGGTGGCTGCCTGGGGTCCCTTCCCCCCGGCCTTCTTCCCCTCTCCGCCCGACGTAGTCGCCAAGTTCATCTCGCTGATGGAGAAGGGAATCCTGCCCGAATATCTCGGCGACAGCGTCGCGCGGCTGGCCATCGGCGCCGCCGTCGGGATCGGGCTTGGCGTGCCGCTGGGATTGTGGATCGGCCTCAGCAAGGGCGCCCACCGCGCGCTCTGGCCGGTCCTGCTGTTCTTCCAGGCCATCGGCGACATCGCCTGGCTGCCGATCCTGATCATCTGGTTCGGCTTCGGCCTGACGACCATGACCTTTGTCATCGTCTATACCGTGCTGTTCCCGGTGATCCTCAACACGGTGCTCGGCGTGCGCTCCGTCCGGATCGAACTGCACCGGGCGGCCCAGAGCCTGGGCGCCTCCCCCGCCCGCATCGTCGGCGAGGTCGTCGTTCCCGGCGCGCTGCCGAACATCATGACGGGCCTGCGCAACGGCCTCGGCTATGGCTGGCGGGCCCTGATCGCCGCCGAGATGATCGTCGGCACCAGCGGCATCGGCTTCCTCATGTTCGACGCGCGCCGTGCCGGCTCGGTCACCGAAATCGTGCTGGGCATGATCGTGCTCGGCATCCTCTGGTACATCGTCGACGCGTGGATCCTCGCTCCCATCGAGCAGGCTACCGGCCGGCGCTGGGGATTGGTCACGCAGTGAAGTCGCTCAGCCTGAAGAACCTCGCGAAGACCTATTTCGACGCCTACAAGGGCGAACATGTCACTGCGATCCGCGACGTGTCGCTGGAGGTGCCTGCCGGCGAGTTCGTCTCCATCGTCGGGCCGTCGGGCTGCGGCAAGTCGACCATCCTCAACATGGTTGCCGGTTTCATCCCGCATTCCGGTGGCGAGATCCTGGTCGGCGGCGCCCCGGTCAAGGGGCCGGGACCCGACCGCGGCGTCGTCTTCCAGTCCTTCGCGCTGTTTCCCTGGAAGACCGTCCTCGACAATGTCGGTTTCGGTCCGAAGATGCGCGGCGTGCCCAAGGCCGAGCGCGATGCGATCGCGCGCGAATATCTGGCGCTCGCCGGGCTCTCCCATGCCGCGGACCGCTATCCGAACGAGCTGTCGGGCGGCATGCAGCAGCGCGTCGGCGTGGTCCGGGCTCTCGCCAACCAACCCGATGTCCTCTTGATGGACGAGCCCTTCGCCAGCGTCGACGCGCAGACCCGCATGACGCTGCAGGACGAGCTCTCCCGCATCTGGGAGGAACGGCGGCCGACCGTGGTCTTCATCACCCATGATGTGCCGGAAGCCGTGTTTCTCGCCAACCGGGTGGTGGTGCTGTCCAAGGGCAAGGTTCTGGCGGAGGTCGATGTGCCAATCAGCCGCCCGCGGGTCTGGGACCGGCTGGTGGCGGACGAGCAGTTCAAGGACCTGTCCAACCAGGTCCTCGCCCTGGTGAGGTCGGCATGAGGCTGCTCCGCCAGGCCCTCGGCTCCAGGCGTGGCCTGATCCTGCTCGGGCTCGCCACGGCTTGGCTCCTCTGGCAGGCCTGGCTCTTCGCGGTGGCACCGGCCAAGATCGCCGGCGGATTCCCGGAGCGTGCGCGGGTCAATGCCCTGATCACGCTGCCCTTCGCCCCGGAGCGTTTCCATATCCTTGTGTTCCAGCGCTACGGTCGTGTCACCGGAACGGAAGGCAACAGCGTCGAACTGCGCGGCATCGACAAAAACCAACTCGGCGCCATCGCCCGGCACTACTGGGTGAGGCGGATAGAGCCATTGCAACAGGGAGGATGACCATGATCACGAGAAGGACGGCCGTCGCCGGCACGCTGCTCGCAGCACCTGCGCTCGCCTATGCCCAGCCCATGACCAAACTCAAGGCCGGTATGGTCACCGGCATCGACCAGATCGGCCTGCCGATCGCGCTCGAGCGCGGCTTTTTCGAGAAACAGGGGCTCGATGTTGATATCGCGCGGCCCTACGCCACCGGCGTCGACGCGCTCAATGCCCTGCAGGCGGGCGAGAGCAGCATCGTCCAGGTCGGCGTGCCGATGATCGGCGCCGTCGTCCGCGGCATGGACCTCGTCGCCCTCGCCAACTATTCCGGCAAGGCCACCGCGCGCGGATCGGACGCCACCATGGCGCTGATCGCTCGCGCCGATTCCGGCATCACCAGGGGCAATCTGGCGAGCCTCAGGGGCAAGCGCATTGCCGCCTCCTTCGGCACGATCAACCATCTCTACATTCTCGCCCTGCTCGAGAAGGGCGGTTTGGCCCCGGCCGACGTGACCCTCGTCAACACGCCGCCGCCGGATATGACGGTCGCGCTGCTGGCCAGGGGCATCGACGCCTTCGTCGGCTGGGATCCCTGGCCCATCGTCGCGCTGAAGGACGTTCCGGGCGCGGTGGAGATCATCCGCGGCGGCGACGTCATTTCCTATGTCGGATTCAATGTGGCCTTGCGGCCCTGGGTCGCCGCCAACGGACCGACCATCGAGAAGTTCCTGATCGCCGTGTCGGAGGCCGATCAGTGGATGCGCAAGAACCCCAAGCCGGCGGCGCAGGTGGCAACCCGCTGGATTCCCGGGCTTCGGCAGGACATCGCCGAGACAGCGATGGAGTTCAACATCCAGCAGGCCGACCGGCGCCTGTCGGCCAACAACTTCCGCGCCATGCATGAAGCCCTCGACAGGCTGCACCGCCTCGGCTTCCTGCGTGCGACCTTCGACGTCAACAAGCACTTCGAGCCCAAGCATATGGTGAAGGTGATGCAGGACCATCCCGCCCTGTTCGCCGATCTGCCGCCGATTCCGGCCGATGCCGCGATCGGGCCGGGCTTCGTCTTCAGGCCATGAGCCTTCCGCGGCGAATCCATCGCCGCCAGACCGCTGCGCGCCCGGGGCCTCCTCAGGAGACCCCGGGCGATGGCATTGGGCGCGATTGAACCTGCGGCTTCGCGGGCGGAACCGGGTCCGGTTGCAAAGATCCTTCATCTCCTGTCTTGCTCGCCCATCTGCCACCAAGGAGGCCGCCTTGCCGATCGACATGACCGCTGCCTTCGCCTTCTGGCCCCCGCTCGCCGCCATTGCGGCCGCCGTCAACGATGGCCGGAGCACGGCTGCTGCCGAGGCTGGGCGGGCCCTGGCGCGCATCGGCGAACTGGACGGGGCCATCAATGCCTTCACTTCGGTCGACCGGGACGATGTGGCGGCGCGGGCGGCACGGGTCGATGCGC
>JAIEPJ010000182.1 GCA_019749835.1 Phreatobacter sp.
GGATATGTCCTGAGCGGAGAAAGTCCAAGAGAACCGAACGCCGGGCGGGCGGTCAACCGGGCTGCCATGCGGGCACGTGCTCTTGACGCGCATGGCTCCTATCGGCTCCCTCGGGGACATGACATTGACCAGCACCGCACTCCTTGAGCGCCTCGTCGGCTTCCCCTCGGTCTCCGACGCCAGCAATCTCGACCTCGTCGCCTTCATCCGCGACTATCTCGCCGCCCATGGCGTCGGCTGCGAGATCGTGCCGATGCCCGATGGCCGCAATGCCAATATTTGGGCGACGATCGGCCCGAATGTGGATGGCGGCATCGTGCTCTCCGGCCATCTCGACGTCGTGCCGGTGGAGGGGCAGCCCTGGACCACCGACCCCTTCACCCTCACCGCCAAGGGTGACCGCCTCTATGGCCGCGGCGCCTGCGACATGAAGGGCTTCGATGCCTGCGTGCTCGCCGCCGTGCCGGCCATGGTCGCCGCCGACCTGAAGCGCCCCATCCACATCTGCCTGACCGCGGACGAGGAAATCCGCATGGACGGCGCCCGCGCCCTGATCGCCCGCCTGGGCAAGGACTGGACGCGGCCCTCCCTCTGCATCGTCGGCGAGCCGAGCCGCATGAAGGTCGTCACCGGCCACAAGGGCTATATGCGCATCGACACCCATGTGCGCGGCCATGAGGTCCATTCCTCCAACCGCTATGCCGGCGTCTCTGCCATCTTCGTCGCCGCGCGGCTGGTGACCTGGCTCGAGGAGCGCGACCTCCGGAACAAGGCCGAGGCCGAGGCAAATGGCGGCGCGCCCTATTTCGATCCCGGCTGGACCATGATCCATGTCGGCACGCTCTCCGGCGGCACCGCCCACAACATCACCGCCCTCGACTGCCACTTCGTCACCGGCATCCGTGTGGTGCCCGGCGACGACGGCATGCGCTATGTGCGCGAATACGAGGATTTCGTCCGCCGCGAGATCGAGCCGGCGATGAAGGCCGTGCATCCCGATTCGGGCGTCAACCTCACCTGGCGGGTCGGCGGCGAGCCGCTGGTGCGCGAGGAGGACGGCGAGGCCGAGCGCCTGGCCCGCCGGCTCACCGGCGACAACGGCATCCAGGTCGTGCCCTATGGCGCCGAGGCCGGCCTGTTCCAGGCGGCCGGAATCTCCACCGTCATCTGCGGCCCGGGCGACATCGCCCAGGCGCACCAGCCCGACGAATGGGTCGAGGTCTCCGAACTCGCCAAGTGCGACGCCTTCATCGCCGGACTGATTCGCGAGTGTTCCGCCTGAGGGCGCCATCGCGAGGAGCCGCGCTGCACGGATCAAGTGCAGGCAAACACCCGACCACGACCGCACCGCCCGCGCGTCCCGGCGCGGACGGTGACGAGCCTGCAGATCAGCGCTGGCGGGCGACGATCCGCGCCTGGATGCCGTCATAGACAGACTGCGGGATGATGTTCTTGCGCACCAGCTCGTCCTTGCCGCGATAGGGCCGGCCGGCGATGATCGCCTTGGCCCGCGCCTCGCCGATGCCCGGCAGCACCCGAAGTTCCGTCTCGGTCGCCGAATTGATGTCGATGAGCGCCGCGGCCGGCGTCGTCGTCGCGGCGGGCGCCGGGGTTGTCGCCGGAGCAGTGGGACGGGTCGCAGGCTGGGTCGCGGTCTGCGCCATGGCGGCGGTCCCGGCGAGCGCGAGGGAGGCGGCGAGCATCAGGGTCTTGAGCATGGACGTGTCCTTCCGTGGGTCGGGTTCGGGGCTTGGCGCCAGACTGCGTCTCCCGTGCCGACCAGGCGAGGTCACCATCGGTTGATGGCGCATGCAAGACGGCTTTTCGCTGCCACTGTGTCCGCCCGATGAACGCCAGCCGAACGGCTGTTCCGCCGACCGGCATCAGCGCGGGAGCCATGGGGCATGCATCATGCGGTGTCTCATAAAAATGAATGTTCATTCTCTTTTTTGTTGCACGATCTGTCGGACTGCCCTAATCAGGCTCTGCCCCGAGGACCACCCGCCGCCATGCCGCGCATCGACACTGCCCAGCGCGTAGACCGCAAGGCGGCCATCCTCGATGCCGCCGAGCGCTGCTTCGTGCGCTCCGGCTTCCATGGCGCCTCGATGAGCGACATCTGCGGCGAGGCGGGCATGAGCCCCGGCAATCTCTATCGCTACTTCCCCTCCAAGGAGGCGATGATCGAGGGCCTGTGCGAGCGCGATTTCGCCGAGGTCGGCGAGGGATTCTCTACCCTCGCCCTCGCGCCCGACATCTGGACGGCCTTCGAGGCGCTCGCCCGCTTCCACATGATCGAGGAGCCGCGCGAGAGCTGCCAGCTCTGGGTCGAGATCATGTCCGAGGTTGCGAGAAATCCGCAGATCGGGACGCTGCGTAAGAAGATCGACCAGTTCATCGAGGGCAAGATCCGCTTTGCTCTGGAAATGGCGCGGGATCGTGGTCAGACCGCTCCGGATGCCGACCTCGAACCCGCCGTGCAGTTCCTCATCACCTACGCCGACGGCCTGATGCTCCGGCGCGCCCGCGATGAGAATTTCGATCCCCGGCCGCATGTGGACCTGATGTTCTCGATCCTGCGTTCCATGCTGCTGCCACCCTCCACGCCGGCCATTGCTAGGCTGAACACACCATGATCATCGTCGCCCGCACCCTCCTTCTTGCTGCCTTCGCGACCGCCGCCCTCGGCGGCGCCGCGTCCGGCCAGGGCACCGCGCCCGCGATCACCGTGGCCGCCGCCGCCCGTTCCGAGCTGCGCGAGACCGTCATCCTCACCGGCTCCTTCGTGGCCCGCGACGAGGTCATGGTCTCGCCCGAGGTGGACGGCCTGACGATCACCGAGATCCTTGCCGAGGAGGGCGACAAGGTCACCGCCGGCCAGGTGCTCGCCCGCCTGAACCGCGAGATGCTGGACGTGCAGCTCGCCCAGAACGGCGCCCAGCTCGCCCGCGCCGAGGCCGCCATCGCCCAGGCCCGCGCTGCGATCGCCGAGGCCACGTCGGCCCGCAACCTCGCCGAACAGCAGCTGGAGCGTACCCGTCAGCTGCAGCGCAGCGGGTCGGCCACCACGGATGCGCTCGACCAGCGCACCAGCGCCGCCCTCAGCACCGCCGCCCGGCTGGATTCGGTCACCAACGCCCTCGCCCTCGCCGAGGCCGATCTCGTCATCGCCGGCGCCCAGCGCCGCGACATCACGCTGCGCATCGCCCGCACCGAGATCAAGGCCAAGGTCGGCGGGACGATTTCGCGCCGCACTGCCCGCCTCGGCGCGCTGGCGGCCGCGTCCGGGGACCCGCTGTTCCGCATCATCGCGGAATCGGAGGTCGAGCTCGAGGCCGACGTGCCGGAGACGACGCTCGCCCGCATGCGGCCGGGACAGCCGGCGACCGTGGAGGCGGCCGGCTTCACACGCCCCCTCGCCGGCAAGGTCCGCCTGGTGGCGCCCGAGGTGAACCGCACCAACCGTCTCGGCCGTGTCCGCGTCACCCTTACCGACGACGAGCGCCCGCCGCTCGGCGCCTTCGGCCGCGCCACCGTCGAGGTGGCGCATTCCACCGGCCTGACGGTCCCGCTCTCCGCCGTGATGTTCGGCCCGACCACGACCGTCCAGGTGGTCAAGGACGGGATCGTGCAGACCCGCACCGTCGTCGTCGGCCTGCGCGCCGCCGGCAGGGTCGAGATCCGCGAGGGCATCGCCGAGGGTGAAGAGGTCGTCTCGGTCTCCGGCAGTTTCGTTCGCAACGGCGACCGGGTGACTCCCGTCGCGGCCGTCCAGCGCTGAGGAGGCCGCGACATGTCCTCGTTCAACGTCTCCGCCTATTCGATCCGCCAGCCGGTCCCCTCGATCGTGCTGTTCATCGTCCTCTGCTTCCTCGGATGGATGAGCTACAACAACCTGCCGATCACGCGGTTTCCCAATATCGACGTGCCGCTGGTGCAGATCCGGGTGACCCAGGCGGGCGCCGCGCCGGCCGAGCTCGAGAGCCAGATCTCCAAGCGCGTCGAGGACGCCGTCGCCAACATCACCGGCGTCAAGAATGTCATCTCCAACCTGACCGATGGCCAGTCCTCGACGGTGGTGGAGTTCCGTCTGGAGGTGAACACCGACCGGGCGCTGAACGACGTCAAGGATGCCGTCGCCAAGATCCGCGCCGACCTGCCGCGCAACATCGACGAGCCGATCATCGAGCGGCTCGACATCGAGAATCAGGCGATCATGACGGTGGCCGTCGCCGCCCCGGCCAAGACGCTGGAGCAGCTGTCCTGGTTTGTCGACGACACGGTCAAGCGCGAGCTCCAGGGGCTGCGCGGCATCGGCCGAATCAGCCGCAACGGCGGTGTCTTGCGCGAGGTCCGCGTTGCCCTCGACCCCAGCCGGCTGATGGCGCTCGGCATCACCGCCGGCGACGTCAACCGCCAGCTGCGCGCCACCAATGTCGACCTCGCCGGCGGCCAGGGCGAGATCGGCGGCCAGCAGCAGTCGATCCGCACCCTTGCCGGCGCCCAGACCGTGGAGGAACTCGCCGCCACCCGCATCGTGCTGCCCGGCGGACGTGCCGTGGTCCTCTCGGACCTCGGCACCGTCACCGACCTCTTCGAGGAGCCGCGCAGCTTCACCCGCCTCAACGGCGAGACGCCGACGGTGGCCTTCCAGGTCTTCCGCTCGAAGGGCGCCTCCGACGTGCGCGTTGCAGCGCTCGCCCGCGCCAAGATCGACGAACTGCGCGCCGCCCACCCGGACATCGCCTTCAACGAGATCGACAATTCGGTCAATTACACGGCCGGCAACCATACCTCGGCCATGACCATGCTGCTGGAAGGCGCAGGTCTCACCGTCATCGTCGTCTTCCTGTTCCTGCGCGATTTCCGCGCCACGATCATCTCGGCCGTCGCCCTGCCGCTCTCCATCATCCCGACCTTCTGGGTGATGGACATGCTCGGCTTCTCGATGAATCTCGTGTCGCTGCTGGCGGTGATCCTCGTCACCGGCATTCTCGTCGATGATGCCATCGTCGAGATCGAGAACATCGTCAGACATATGAAGATGGGCAAATCGCCCTACCGCGCCTCGATGGAGGCTGCGGACGAGATCGGCCTCGCTGTCATCGCCATCTCGCTGACCATCGTCGCCGTCTTCGCGCCCGTCTCCTTCATGGGCGGCATCGCCGGCCAGTATTTCAAGCAGTTCGGCCTGGTGGTCGCCATCGCGGTGCTCTTCTCGCTGCTGGTGGCGCGGCTTATCACGCCCATGCTGGCGGCCTATTTCCTCCGGCCTCACGCGCACAAGGAGCCCAAGGACGGGATGCTGATGCGCGGCTATCTGCGCTTCCTGTCGGTGACGATCCGGTTCCGCTATCTCACCCTCCTCGCCGGCATCGGCGTCTTCGCCCTGTCCATCTGGGCGGTGAAGTTCCTGCCGACCGGCTTCATCCCCTTCCCTGACGAGGCCCGCTTCGTCATATCGATGGAACTGCCGCCCGGCTCGACCCTCGAGGACACCCGCGAGCGCTCCGACAGGCTCGCCAAGCTGATCCGCGAGAAGACGCCCGAGGTGGAATCGGTTCTCGTCATCGGCGGCGCGAGCCCGGTCGGCACGCTGGAGGTCCGCCGCGCCACCGTCATCGTCCGCCTCGTCCACAAGACCAAGCGCGAGCGCAAGCAGCGCCAGATCCAGCAGGCGACATCGCCGCTCTTCACCGAGATCCCCGACATTCGCGCCTGGTATGTCAACGACCGCGGCGAGCGCGAGCTCTCCATCATCGTGCGTGGGAACGATGGCGCCAACCTGTCGAAGGCGGTGGCCGCGCTCGAGGCCGAGATGCGCCAGCTCCCCGGCTTCGTCAACGTCGCCGCCACCGCCGGCCTCGACCGGCCCGAGATCCGGGTCGTGCCGAAGACCGACGAGGCCGCGCGCTACGGCATCACCACCGACCAGATCTCCGAGGCGGTGCGCATCGCCACCATCGGCGACGTCGCCGCCAATCTCGCCAAGTTCAATGCCGGCGACCGGCTGGTGCCGATCCGCGTCCAGCTCGATACCGACGCCCGCGCCCGCCTCGACATCCTCTCCGCCCTGACCGTGACGACGCCCGCCGGCCAGCAGGTGCCGCTCACCGCCGTCGCCGACATCACCTTCGGCCAGGGGCCCTCGTCCATCGAGCGCTACAACCGCGTGCGCCGCGTCAATATCGGCACCGATCTCGGCAGGGGCCTGGAACTCGGTCCGGCGCTCGAGAAGGTCTATGCCCTCCCCGCGGCGCGGAACCTGCCCGCCGGCGTCTCGTTCCAGCGCGGCGGCGATGCCGAGGTCATGCAGGAGGTCTTCCAGGGCTTCGCCGTGGCCATGGGCACCGGCCTGCTGATGGTGCTCGGCGTCCTCGTCCTGCTGTTCCACTCGGTGTTCCAGCCGCTGACCATCCTCATGTCGCTGCCGCTCTCCCTCGGCGGCGTGATCATCGCCCTGCTGCTGACCAACAATGCCATCTCCATGCCGGTGGTCATCGGCATCCTCATGCTGATGGGCATCGTCACCAAGAATGCCATCATGCTGGTCGACTTCGCGGTAGAGAAGACCCGCGAGGGCATGCCGCGCCGCGAGGCCATCCTCGATGCCGGCCGCAAGCGCGCCCGCCCGATCATCATGACCACCCTCGCCATGGGGGCGGGCATGATCCCGCCGGCCCTCGGCTCGGGTGATGGCGGCGAGTTCCGCGCGCCCATGGCCATCGCGGTGATCGGCGGCCTGCTCGTCTCGACCGTGCTGAGCCTCGTCTTCGTGCCGTCATTCTACACGGTGATGGATGATGTCGGCCGCTTCTTCGGCTGGGTCTTCGGCCGCTTCGTCGGCCCCGCCGACGAACCCGACGCAACAGCCACCGGCCATGGCGCGCCGCCGCTTCTTCTCCCGGCCGATGCCTCGCCGCCCGGCGAGGCCCCCCGGCCGATCCGCGTCGCCGCGGAATAGCCAACGCGCCCTCCTGCCGCGCTTCACCGCCGGGGGAGGGCACGGGAGCCCGGCATCCATGGGTCCGCCCCCATGGAAGCCGGGCTCTTTCCTGTCCGGCTGACACAGCGGTCCGCCGCCGCTAGTCTGAGGCCATGCCTGCTTCCCCTAACCGGCCCGCCTTGGCCTCCGCCCCCCTCGTCACCCTGCGGGTCGACTTCGCCCCCGGCGTCAGGCTGGGGCCCGGCAAGGCCGACCTCTTGCAAGGCATCCGCGACACCGGCTCCATCGCCGCCGCGGGGCGGCGCATGGGCATGAGCTACAAGCGCGCCTGGATGCTGGTCGAGGCCATGAACGCCATGTTCGCCGAGCCGCTCGTCACCTCCTCCAAGGGGGGACGGACCGGCGGCGGCGCCGAACTGACCGCGGCCGGGCAGGACGTTCTCGTAGCCTTCCGCACCATGGAGGACCGGCTCAGGACCTCCTC
>JAIEPJ010000124.1 GCA_019749835.1 Phreatobacter sp.
GCCCGTCGTCTCGGGATAGCCGAGGACAAGGTTCATGTTCTGGAGCGCCTGTCCCGCCGACCCTTTCACCAGGTTGTCCAGCGTCGAGATGACGATGGCGCGTCCGGGGATGCGATCGGCGAAGACACCGATCTGCACATAGTTGGAGCCGCGGACGTTCTGAGTCTGCGGCACCACGCCCTTCGGCGCCACGTGGACGAAGGGTTCGTCCCGGTAGGCGTCGGCCAGCGCCTGCCTGAGGTCGTCGGCAGTGGCCCCGTTCAGCCGGACATAGGACGTGCAGAGCTCGCCGCGCGCCATGGGGATGAGGTGCGGCGTGAAGTTGATGGTCACCTTACCCCCCACCGCGACGCCGATCTCCTGCTCGATCTCCGGCGCGTGCCGATGCTTGCCGATCGAATAGGGCGAAAGGCCCTCGCCGGCTTCGGAGAAAAGCGTGTTCTGCTTCAGGCCGCGGCCGGCGCCGGTGACGCCCGACTTGGCGTCGACGATGATGTCGTCGGCATGGATGAGGCCGGCCTTGGCGATCGGCACCAGCGCCAGCAGGGTGGCGGTCGGATAGCAGCCCGGACAGGCGACGAGCCGCGCCTTGGTGATGTCCTCGCGATAGAGCTCGGTCAGGCCGTAGACTGCCTCCTTCTGCAGCTCCGGCGCCTGGTGCTCGTGGCCGTACCACTCGGCATAGGTCGCCCCATCCCGCAGCCGGAAGTCGGCGGACATGTCGAGGATCTTGATCTTCGGATTGGCGGCGAGCACGGCGGCGGTGATCTCCTGCGTCGTGCCGTGCGGCAGGCCGCAGAACACGGCGTCGAGGCCGGTCCAGTCGACACTCTCCCAGGCGACGAGCTTCGGCAGGTCGAGCATGAAGAAGTGCGGGAAGACCTCCGCCATGGACTTGCCGGCATGGGTGTTCGCGGTCAGGGCGACCATCTCCACATGCGGGTGGCGCGCGGCGAGGCGGACGGCGTCGGCGCCGGTGTAACCGGACGCGCCGAGGATCGCGATTTTGGCCTTGGTCGCCATGGCAGTCTCCGCAGGGTGCGAGAAGTCGGGTTCAGTCGGGTTCAGGATGTCAGGGACAAAAAAGCCGCGCTGAGGGCGCGGCGATCGGATCGATCATCAGGGCACGGGCCCGCGCGCTCATCGCTGGATGAGGATACGGCGTCGGGTACGGGTCAAGGCCAGTGACATGAGCGCTACATGCAATCGGCTCATGTCACTGTCAAGACGGATCGCACCGAAGGTCCCTCAGCGGTTCTTCCCCGGCACCCAGAGCACGTCCGCCTTGCCCTTGTCGTTCAGATAGCGCGCAGCCACGAACAGGAAATCAGACAGCCGGTTGACATATTTCAGCGCCGGCGCCGAGACCCCCTCGCCCGGGCGGCGGACGAGATCGACCATGATGCGTTCGGCCCGCCGCGACACGGTGCGGGCGACGTGGAGATAGGCGGAGGCCGGACTGCCGCCGGGCAGGATGAAGCTCTTCAGCGGATCGAGTTCGGCATTGAGCTGGTCGATTTCCTGCTCGATGCGGTTCACCTGGGCATCGACGATGCGCAGAGGCTCGTAGCCGAGGTCCTCGCCGAGATCGGGCGTGGCGAGATCGGCGCCGAGGTCGAAAAGGTCGTTCTGGATGCGCATCAGCATGGCATCCACGTCGGGGAAACCGCCCGTATGCAGACGCGCCACGCCGAGCGCCGAATTGGCCTCGTCGATGCAGCCATAGGCCTCGACCCTGAGGTCCGACTTCAGCCGTCGCGGCCCCGCCGCCAGGCCCGTCGTGCCGTCGTCGCCCGTCTTCGTGTAGATCTTGTTCAGCTTGACCATGACCGTCCGTCCTCAGCCGCCATTGGCCTTGTAATAGATCGCGATGACGATGATGACGATGGCAACGAACTGCAGACCGACGCGCCAGCGCATCAATTTTTGCGAGGTCGTCGGGTCGCCGCCCCGCATCATGTTGACCAGCCCCATGACCAGGACCAGGGCGACCGCCGCGATCGCGACGGGAACGAGCATGTTGAAGGACATCGGACGAATTCCTGTCAGCCGTTCAGCCGCCAGAGGGCGACATTGAGCAGGGTGGCGTAGCTGACCCACGCAAGATAGGGGATGAGGAGGAACGAGGCCAAGCGATCCTTGGTCCAGCCATAGACGATGGTGCCCAAGATGGCGAACCACAGGGCGACGATGACCGCGATGGCGGCGCCCTTGGCCTGGCCGTAGAAAAACACCCAGGACCAAGCGGCGTTCAGCGCGAGCTGGGTGGTGTAGAGCGCCAGCACCGGCTCCTTGTCGCGCGCAGGCGAGAGAACGTAGCGCGCACCGGCCACCGCGATCATGACATAGAGAACGGTCCAGACCGGGCCGAAGACCCAGTTCGGCGGATTGAAGAAGGGCTTGACCAGAGCCGGATACCAGCTCGTCAGTCCATAGGAATTGGCAAGTCCACCGGTGGCTGCGACCAGGGCGCAGACCAGGATGAAGCCCGCATGGACCGCGATGGTGCCGCCGGTCGATATCCGATTGTCCACGCCTGTCTTCCTCATGCTCACGCCGACCACTACGTTGTGGCAACGCAGGGGGATCAGTGTCGTTCCGCAAAGCGGGACGATGCCATGTCGGCCATGCGAGCCAGCGCCCTTTGGCCGGGCGGGCCGATGCGGCCGGAGCGTTTCCGTTCCGTTCGCGCCGAAGCCCCGCTATGCCATCATGGAGCGGAATGATTCGCGGCCGCCCCGCGGCCTGAGGATGATATGACGATGGACGATTCCAGCGACCTTTTCGGAGGCCCGAAGGAACCCGCAGCCAAGCCGCCACCGGCAGCCCGCGCCAGGCCGGAGCCCGCCAGAGCGGCGAAGACGGCCGGCACGCCCGGCGAACAGGGCTATTCCGCCTCCGACATTGAGGTTCTCGAGGGCCTTGAGCCGGTGCGCCGCCGCCCGGGCATG
This sequence comes from Phreatobacter sp., assembly GCA_019749835.1. Lineage (GTDB taxonomy): Bacteria > Pseudomonadota > Alphaproteobacteria > Rhizobiales > Phreatobacteraceae > Phreatobacter. The sequence goes on from JAIEPJ010000124.1 coordinate 2,952, forward strand.
TATATCGGCGGGACCGACGAGAAGGCCCTGCACCACCTCTTTGCCGAGGTGATCGACAACGCCATGGACGAGGCAGTGGCCGGTCACGCCACCTGGATCGAGGTGGAACTGTCGGCAGACGGCTCGCTCACCGTCACCGACAATGGCCGCGGCATCCCGGTGGACCCGCATCCGAAATTTCCCGGCAAGTCGGCGCTCGAAGTCATCATGTGCACGCTCCATGCGGGCGGAAAGTTCGATTCCAAGGTCTATGAGACCTCCGGCGGCCTGCACGGCGTCGGCGTCTCTGTCGTGAATGCCCTCTCCATCACGCTCGACGTTGAGGTGGCGCGCGGGCAGATGCTCTACCGCCAGCGCTTCTCGCGCGGCATTCCGCAGACCGGCCTCGAGGAACTCGGCCGCGTCAACAACCGCCGCGGCACCAAGGTGCGTTTCGTGCCGGATCCGGAGATCTTCAAGGAGACCAGCACCTTCAAGCCGGCGCGCCTGTTCAAGATGGCGCGCTCCAAGGCCTATCTCTTCGGCGGCGTCGAGATCCGCTGGTCCTGCGATCCCGACCTCGTCAAGGGGACCGACACGCCGGACAAGGCCGTGCTGCGCTTCCCCGACGGCCTCAAGGACTATCTCGCCGCCACCCTCGACGGCGCGACACGCGTCCACCCCGACATTTTCGGCGGCAAGCTCGACAAGCAGGGCCACGGCTCGGTGGAGTGGGCCATCGGCTGGGTTGGAGACCAGGACGGCTTCGTCTCCTCCTATTGCAACACCATCCCGACCCCGGATGGCGGCACCCACGAACAGGGCCTGCGCATCGCCCTGCTGCGCGGCCTGAAGGACCATGCCGAGCGCACCGGCAACAAGCGCGCCGCCCAGGCAACCGCCGACGACGTGCTGGCGGGCTGCTGCGTCATGCTCTCGGTCTTCATCCGCGAGCCGGAATTCCAGGGCCAGACCAAGGACAAGCTCGCGACCTCGGAGGCCTCGCGCATCGTCGAGAACGCCATCCGCGACCCCTTTGACCATTGGCTCGCCGGCAATCCGAACCAGGCCAACCGGCTGCTCGAATGGGTCATCGAGCGGGCCGAGGAACGCCTGCGCCGCCGCGCCGAGAAGGATGTCAGCCGCAAGACCGCCGTGCGCAAGCTGCGGCTGCCCGGCAAACTGGCGGATTGCTCCAACACTTCCGCCGCCGGCTCGGAGATCTTCATCGTCGAGGGGGATTCCGCCGGCGGCTCCGCCAAGCAGGCCCGCGACCGCCAGACCCAGGCGATCCTGCCGCTGCGCGGCAAGATCCTCAACGTGGCCTCCGCCGGCCGCGACAAGCTCGCGCAGAACCAGCAGCTTTCCGATCTCACCCAGGCGCTCGGCTGTGGCACCGGCTCGCACTACCGCGACGACGACCTGCGCTATGAGCGGGTCATCATCATGACCGATGCCGATGTTGACGGCGCCCATATCGCCAGCCTGCTGATCACCTTCTTCTACCGGCAGATGCCGCGTCTCATCGACCAGGGCCATCTCTATCTGGCGGTGCCGCCGCTCTACCGCCTGACCCAGGGCGGCAAGACGCTCTATGCGCGCGACGACGCCCACAAGGACGAGCTCCTGCGCACCGCCTTCAAGGGCAGCCAGAAAGTCGAGATCGGCCGCTTCAAGGGCCTCGGCGAGATGATGCCGCAGCAGTTGAAGGAGACCACCATGGACAAGAAGGTGCGCACCCTGCTGCGCGTCGGCATCGTCCCGGAGGATCGCCCGGAGACCTCCGACAGCGTCGAGCGGCTGATGGGCGTCAAGGCCGAACCGCGCTTCGCCTTCATCCAGGAGCGGGCTGAGTTCGCCGAGGAACTGGATATCTGACGATGGGCGGGCCGCTGGCGGCATCGGCAGGCGTTTTGCTGCTGGCGGCGATCCTTGCTGCCGGGCCGCTTCGCGCCCAGGCGCCTGACCCCGTCCGCGCTCTCTCCGCCCTCGCCCCGGAGGTCATGTTCGTTCGGGCGACGGGCGGCTGGTCGTCCGGCGAGCGGAGCGGAACAACGCGCATCGTTCTGCTGCGTTCGGGATCGCCGGACGGGGCCCAGCGGCTGTTCGTCCAATGGCTGAACCGGCCCGACGACGGTGCCGGCCGCTCGGCCGTGGCCGCCACCGAGGAAATCCCGGAAATCTTCGACTGGCGCGTCGGCATCGAGGATTACCGCGTCGAGCCCGAGGCCAACGGCGCCCGGGTGGTCCTCGACGGAAGGATCATCGGCACCGACCGCAACCGCCGGTACATGCTCTCGATCGGCCCCCCCGGCGAGGTCACCTTCTCGGCGTTGCGCTGACGATCAGGCGCCGAGCCAGGCTTCCAGCGCGGCGTTGACCGCCGCCGGCTGTTCCAGCGTCGACAGGTGTCCGCAATCGGGCACCACCACGAGATGCGACCCCGCAATGGCATCGGCCATGTCCTCCGACATGAAACGCGGCGTGATCGCATCGGCATCGCCGACAAGGATGAGAGTCGGGCAACGGATGGCGGCGAGCCCCGCCTCGTAACTCGGCCGCGCCATCACCGCCTTCTGCTGACGAATGAAGCGCGCCGGCCCGGTCTTGGCGGCCATGGTCCTGACCACCGTCTCGAGGGCTGCATCGCCAAGGCGCCCGAGATGAACCAGCCGCGGCCAGAGAATGCCGTGAATGTCGTCGAAGCGGCCGGTCTGGGCGAACTTGATCGCCACCTGGCGGATCTCGGTGTCTTCCGGCGCATCGGCACTGGCGTGCGTGTCGAGGAGGGCGAGGCGCTCCACCCGCTGCGGCGCCTGCCGCATCACCTCCAGCGCCACATAGCCGCCCATCGACAGCCCGGCGAGCGCGAAGCGCGGCGGCGCAGTGGCGAGCAAGCGCCGGGCAATCTCGGCGATGGTCTCGTCGTGCTGATGGTCGGCGATGCTGATGTCGCGGCGCCCGGCAAAGGCTTCGACCTGGGGTCCGAACAGCTCGGCGGTGCAGTTGAGGCCGGGCACGAGAACGAGCGGCGGGCGTCCGGCGGCGGGCCGCGACGAGGCAGGAAGCGTCATGGTTCTGATCCTTCACCATGCGCCGCGAATCCCGCCCGATCGGCTGCGCCGCGGAGCGTTCGCACAGGTGACATTCGTTGACAATCAGCCAATTGAGACTATGTTGCGCCGCGTCGAAGGTCACTGCAAATGCCGGTCCTTCGCTGCACTGTCCGTTCGGCCTCGTGGGTTCTAGGGGCCGCCATGCGCGAAGACGCTTCGCGCCGAACGCCTCAAGACATCGTCGCAAGACCCCGCCAGACCACAAGGACACTCTCACAACATGTCGTTTTCCGAACTCGGCCTCAGCGCCAAGGTTCAGGCTGCCGTCGCTGCGGCAGGCTATACCGAGCCGACTCCGATCCAGGCCCAGGCCATCCCGCACGTTCTCGCCCGCCGCGATGTCCTCGGCATCGCCCAGACCGGCACCGGCAAGACCGCCGCCTTCACCCTGCCGATGATCACGATGCTGGAGGAGGGCCGCGCCCGGGCCCGCATGCCGCGCACGCTCATCCTCGAGCCGACGCGCGAACTGGCCGCCCAGGTCGAGGACAACTTCGTCAAATACGGCGTCAACCATAAGCTGAGCGTCGCCCTGCTCATCGGCGGCGTCTCCTTCGGCGACCAGGATGCCAAGCTGACCCGCGGCGTTGACGTGCTGATCGCCACCCCGGGCCGCCTGCTGGACCATTTCGAACGCGGCCGCCTGCTGCTGACCGGCGTCGAGCTCCTCGTCATCGACGAGGCCGACCGCATGCTCGACATGGGTTTCATCCCGGACATCGAGCGCATCTGCAAAATGGTGCCCTTCACCCGCCAGACGCTGTTCTTCACGGCCACCATGCCGCCGGAGATCCAGCGCATCACCGAGCAGTTCCTGCACAACCCGGTCAAGGTCGAGGTCAGCCGGGCGGCGTCCACCGCCACCACGATCACCCAGCGCTTGGTGCGCTCCGGCAAGAAGGACTTCGAGAAGCGCGACACGCTGCGGGCCCTCATCCGCGATGCCGAGAGCCTGAAGAACGCGATCATCTTCTGCAACCGCAAGAGCGAGGTCGCGACCGTCTACAAGTCGCTGCAGAAGCATGAATTCTCCGTCGCCGCCCTGCATGGCGATATGGACCAGAGCGCGCGAACAGCCGCTCTCACGGCATTCCGCGACGGAAAGACGCAGCTCCTCGTCGCCTCCGACGTGGCCGCCCGCGGCCTCGACATTCCCGACGTCAGCCATGTCTTCAACTACGACACGCCGCACCATGCCGAGGATTACGTCCATCGCATCGGGCGGACCGGCCGTGCGGGGCGCCTCGGCACGGCGATCACCATCGTCACGCCGGAAGACACCAAGCTCCTCTCAGCCATCGAGAAGCTGATCGGTCAGCCGATCGAATGGGCAGGCGATGCGATCTCCGACGAGGAAGCCAGCGAGGCCAAGCGCGAGCGGCGCGGGGCCGGCGGGCGTCCGGGCCGGTCATCTGGCGGCCGCGGCGAACCGCGCAGCGAAACCCGTCGAGAGCCACGCGGCGAACCGCGCACCTCCGACGAGCGCCCGGCGCGGCGCCCGGA
>JAIEPJ010000053.1 GCA_019749835.1 Phreatobacter sp.
CTCAACTTTGCCACGCTGCTCGTCGCCGGCCGTCCCTGGGGCGTGACACAGGCCTTCGCCCTCTGGGGTTCGAAGGCCGTTGAGGCCGCCGGTTTGGCCGATCCCGTGTTCTGGGCCTTCTGGGAGGAGCCGACGCGGGTGGAGGCGCTGCTGCGCCCGCTCACCGCCGATGCGACGAGCGTCATGAATGTCGCGGTGATGGCCGGGGCTCTGGTCGCTGCCCTTCTCGCCGGACGCTTTGCGCCATCGGTTCGCGTTCCGGCGGGAGCCGTCCTGGGCAGCGTCATCGGCGGCCTGCTGATCGGGGCCGGTGCCATCGTGGCGACCGGCTGCAATATCAGCGCCTTCTTCTCCGGCATCGCCTCCGGCAGCCTCCACGGCTGGCTGTGGATCGCCGCCGCACTACCGGGAAACTGGCTCGGCATGAAGCTGAGGCCCCTTTTCGGTCTTGATGGAGCCTTGTCCCGATGAGCTTTTCAACACCCGCCCTCAGTGGCATGGCCCTCGCGGTCCTCCTGTCCATGGCACCGCATGCTCCCTTGCGCGCCGAAGCGGTGACGGCGCCGCCTGTCGCACTGTCATGCGCCGGATGCCACGGGCCCCAGGGCGCTGGTGAAGGGTCCGTACCCCGCATCGCCGGCTATGATCGGCAGGCCTTCGTCCAGACGTGGTCCGCCTTCCGCGCCAATGAACGGCCGGCGACGATCATGAACCGGATCGCACGCGGGTTCACCGATGCCGAGGTGGCGCAGATGGCCGATTATTTCGCGTCCGTGCGCTGAGGGGGACGAACCATGACCAACCTGACCCGCCGCACATTCGGCCTCGCCACGACCGCTGCCGGTCTCGCCCTCGCCGCGCCCTCGGTGCTCCATGCCCAGACCTCCGCCAGGCTGGTGGTGATCGGCGGCGGCTTTGGCGGCGCCTCCGCCGCACGCTATGCACGCATGGCGTTCCCCCGGCTCGACGTGACGCTGATTGAGCCGCAGACCAGTTTCGTCACCTGCCCCTATGGCAACCTCCTGCTGGCGGGGGAGCGCACGCTCCCGCAGATCACGCACTCCTATGAGGGGCTCAAGGCGCGCGGCGTGCGCCTGATTCACGACTGGGCCGAGGCGATCGATGCCACAGCCAGGACAGTGCGGCTGCGGAGCGGGCAGACCGTTTCCTACGACAAGCTCATCCTCTCGCCGGGCATCGCCATCCGCTGGACCGCGATCGAGGGCTATGGCGAAGCGGCGGCCGAGGCCTTCCCGCATGCATGGATTCCCGGCACGGGGACCCAGACTGCCCTGCTGCGCCGGCAGCTCGAGGCTCTACCGGACGGCGGCGTCGTCGGCTTTGCCATCCCGCCCAACCCGTTCCGCTGCCCGCCCGGTCCCTATGAGCGGATCAGCATGGTCGCCAGCTACCTGAAGGCTCACAAGCCCCGTGCCAAGATCCTGGCCCTCGACGCCAAGGACGCCTTTTCGAAGCAGGGGCTCTTCCAGGACGCGTGGAGCGAGCTCTATCCCGGCATGATCGAATGGATCCCGCTGAACAAGGACGGGAAGGTCACCAAGGTCGATGTACGGGAGAAGATTTTCGAGACCGAACTCGGCACGCGGCACAGGATCGATGTCGGCAATGTCATCCCGCCGCAATCGGCGGCGAAGATCGCCATCGATGCCGGCCTGACCAACGATACCGGCTGGGTCCCGGTCAATCCGCTCACCTTCGAGGCCACGCGCGCGCGCGACATCCACGTGATCGGCGACGCGAATATCGGCCAGCCCATGCCGAAATCGGGCTATATCGCCAATTCGACGTCGAAGGTGGCGGTGTCGGCGGCCGTCGCGGCGCTCGAGGGGCGGCCGACGCCGGCACCGACCGTCTATTTCAACACCTGCTACAGCCATGTCGGCCCGGAATACGGAATCTCCGTGGTCGGCATCTTCCGGCCCGGCGAGACGGGTTTCGTCGAGACGGCCAATGCCGGCGGCGTCTCGCCGCGCGGTCCGCTCGCCCAGCAGCGCGAGCAGCGCCGGCTCGAGGCGCTCCATGCCGACGCCTGGTACGACGCCATCACCAAGGATGCCTTCTCGTGACGCAGCGTGCCGCGGCCCTCGACCGGCGCAGCCTGCTCGGGGTCGCACTGACGCTCGTTGCCGTACCGGCAACGCGCGCCAGCGAAGCCCTGCCGCCTGACGTGGAGGCCGCCATTCGCGAACAGGTCGGCGGTGCCGCGGCCGCTGAAGGCGGTATCGCCCTCCGTGCGCCGGAGACGGCCGAGAACGGCGCCTTCGTTCCGGTGACGGTCTCCGTGCACTCCGCCATGGCCGGCGACGACCGCTGTCGCGCCATCCATCTGTTCGCCACGCGCAATCCGACCCCCGGGGTCGCAAGCTACCGGTTCGGCGCGGGCATCGCGCGGGCCGAGGTCAGCGTGCGGGTTCGGCTTGCCGAGGGCCAGATGCTCATCGCCTATGCCGAAATGGCGGACGGTACGGTGCGCCGTGCCGGCGCGCGCGTCGCCGTCACCACCGGGGGCTGTCTGACGTGAGGAGGCTCCGATGACCACGCCCCGCATCAGGGTTCCGTCAAGCGTCAAGGCCGGCGAGCCTTTCGAGATCCGGACGCTGATCGACCATCCAATGGAAACGGGACTGCGGCATCAGACCGGCCAGGCCGTCGCCCGCCGCATGATCACCCGCTTCGAGGCACAGGCGGACGGCGCTCTGCTGTTCACCGCCGATTTCCGCAACGGGACTTCGGCCAACCCCTATGTCGCCTTCCACGTCCGGCTCGCGCAGACGACGACGATCAGCTTCCTGTGGCGCGAGGAGGATGGCAGGGAATATCGGGCGACGCAGCGGGTGACCGTCAGCTGAGCGTCACCATTTGGTCCGACGCCTATCCGCAGCCGCCCCATCGGGGAACGTCAGTTGGTGGTCTCTGATCCCACGAGCAGCGCACTGATCAGGCCGGGGGCGAAGGGGAAGTCCGGGCAGGGCACCCCGTCGCGCCGCAGAGCATCGGCGACGGCATTGGCAACCGCACCGATCGCGCCCGTCGTGCCAGCCTCGCCCGCACCCTTGGCGCCCAGGGGGTTATTGGGTGACGGACACCCCTCCTCCAGGACAAGAATGGGTGGCAGATCGCCTGCCCGCGGCATCTGGTAGTCCATGAAGCTGGAGGAGAGGAGCTGGCCGACCGCGTCGTATCGCACGGCTTCACCCAGAACCGCCCCGATGCCCTGGGCGACTCCGCCGGCGATCTGGCCCTGCAGAGCCGCAGGGTCGATGACCGTGCCCGCGTCATCGACCGCAACATAGTTCAGAACGCGGATCACTCCGGTTTCCCGGTCAATCTCGACTTCGGCGACATGGCAACCGGCGGGGAAACTCACCGAAACCGGTGCCCCGGCCCTCACCCGGAACATATCGGCGTCATTGGCCCGGCCGATGATCTGTTCGAGGCTCTCGCCCTCCTGTCCAAGCTTCGCCGCGCGCTCCCGAACGAGACGACAGGCCTCGACAAGGGCGGACCCGGCGGCCGTGATTGACCGCGAACCGAAGGAGCCGGACCCAGCCAGGGTGGACCTTGCCGGACTGCCAAAAAGGGTGAATGTCATCAGCCGGACGGCCAGCTGCCTTTCGATGATCCGGGCGAAAGCCTCCCCATGGGCCTGGCCACTCGAACCGGTCACGGTGACAAGTTCGGCCGCGAGACCATCACCGACCGATTTCAGCGCGAGTTCGACCTCGTCGACCGGCACGGGACCGCCGCCGGCCACCTCCGTGAAAAGGCTAAGGCCGATGCCGCGAAGCCGGCCGTGGCGCGCACTCGCGCGATGGCGGCCAGAGAAACTCGTCCAGCCAGCGGCATCCACGGCCCGCGACAGGAGACGCCCGTAGTCGCCGCTGTCATAGGCCACACCAACGGCGGTGGTGTGGGGAAAACCGTCCTTCGGTATGTGGTTGCGCTTGCGCAGGGCGATCCGGTCGAACCCCGTGACGCGCGCGGCCTCGTCGACCAGCCTCTCGATGAGAAGGGCGATGTCGGGGCGCCCGGCTCCCCGGTAGGGCCCGGTGGGGACGGCATTGGTGAAGTGCAGGGTCGGCTCGAAGGCCGCGACCGGAACCCGGTAGATCCCTGTGAGGGTCTGGAGTGGGTTGTGGACGTTGATATGGGCGCCGACCGGGGTGACCCAGGCCCCCAGATCGGCATCGAGCCGCACATGCAGCGACAGGAACCGGCCGTCGGAATCGACGGCGAGCCTGCCTGCGAGACGCGTGCCGCGACCGTGATGCTCGCCGAGGAAGCCTTCGAGCCGCGTGCCCGTCCAGCGGACCGGCCGTCCAACGATCCGTGCGGCAAGAAGAACGGCGGCATATTCCGGATAGGCTGGACCTCGCGCGCCGAAACCGCCGCCGACATCGACGGGGTGAATGCGCATCGTCTCGGGGGGCATGCCGAAGGCGACCGCGAGGTCCCGCCTGATTTCCGGGATGCCCTGATGAGGGGCCCAGAGGTCGAAACCGGCATCGTCCGGGCTCCAGCGGCCGATCGCCGACCGCGGCTCCATGGCATTGGGAACAACCCGCGGCAGGTCGACGGTCAGCGTGATCACATGGGAAGCGGCGTCCTCTGCCTCGCGGCACGCCACCGGATTCCCGAACAGGCCACGATAGGCGACATTGTCTGGGAATCCGTCATGGACGGGCGCGACGGCCCTCGACCCGGTACCGGGCAGGCCGATATGCGCCGGTAGGTCATCGTAGGTGATGGCGACATGCTCGGCTGCATCCTGGGCCTGCAGCGCCGTCTCGGCCACGATGACGGCGATGATCTCGCCGACATGGCGCACCTTTTCCACGGCCAGGATCGGCCGTGACGGCACGGAAAACGGCCGACCATCGCGGTCCGGATAGCGCAGGAAGGCAGGGAATCCCTTGACCGGCTCGGCCTCGCGGCCGGTCAGGACCGCCAGCACGCCCGGCATGTGGCGGGCGGCATCAACGGCGACGGCCGCCAGCCGCGCATGCGCCAGATCCGACCGGACGAAGACCGCATGCACCGCCCCCTCGACCTCGAGATCGGCGGTATAGCGCCCCTCTCCCGTCAGGAAACGGTCGCGGTCCCGGCTCATCCCGCGATCCGGAACAGGGCCCGGGCATTGTCGGCGAGGATGAGGCGGCGCGCCGTGGCGTCGAGCCCGGCACAGCTCTCGACGAGACCGACGGGATCGAGATCGCCCATGTCGAAGGGATAGTCGGATCCGAGGAGGACCTTATCGGCCCCCGCCAGGGCCACGAGATTCTCGATGAGATCGGCGCGGAAGACGCAGGTGTCGAACCAGAAGCGGCGGAGATAGGCCGAGGGCGGATCCGCCGTCAGGCGCCGCAATTCCGGGCGATGTTTCCAGGCATGGTCGAGGCGCCCGACATAGGAGGGCACATAGCCGCCGCCGTGGCAGATCAGCACCTTGAGGTCCGGGTGACGGTCGAGAACGCCGCCGAAAACGAAATGGTGGAAGGCGATGGTCTCCTCGAGCGGCTGGCCCACCGTGTTGACCATGAAGAACGGCCCGAGCCGCTCACCGTGCGAGAAGCCGAGAGGATGGATGATCAGCGGGGTCTGAAGCGCGGCAAGCCTCGCCCACAGCCTGTCGAAGGCCGGGTCGGACAATTCGCGCTCGTTGACTCGGGTGTCGATCTGGAAGCCGCGCAGCCCCTTCTCACCGGCGGCGCGGATCGCCTCGTTCTCGGCCCGGGCGGGATCGACCATCGGCAAGGTGCCGAGCCCGACGAACCGGTCCGGTGCCTGGGCGACGAGGGCTGCCACATGGTCGTTCTGCATGCGGCTGAGCTCATCGTTGAGGTCGCCATCCGCCCAGTAGTGCTGCTGTCCCGGAGCCGGCGCGATGACCTGCCGGTCGACCCGCATGCGCGCCATGTCGGCGAGCCGCCGTTCGACCCTGTTGAAGGGCTCGGCGAGGAGCTTTCCCTGCTCGGCATCGACCGCCTTGCTCTCGGGCGACATGTCGCGCTTGTAGGGGATCACCTTGGGATCGAACCGACCGGCAACCAGCGCCTCGACCGGCGGGCAGAATGTGTGGGTATGGGCGTCGATGATCATGACCGGTCCGGGGTGATCAGGAAAAGGCGGGGGCGGCGACGGATACGTGGCCGGGCTTGCGGAGGTGCCACTCGGTTCGCGTCTGGAACGCGTGGGCAGCGCGCAGCAGCGTCGGCTCGGTAAAGGGCCGGCCGACGAGTTGGAAGGCGACGGGCAGATCGGCCGCGAAGCCGCAGGGGACGGCGATGACCGGCAGGCCGAGATAGCTCAGCCCGCGGGTGCAATGGGTGACCCGCGCAATGGCGGCCGCGACGTCCGAAGGGTCCCCCGTCGTCGTCTCGGCGATCGAGGGCACCCTATGCCGAAGCACCGGGACATGGACCATATCGGCTTGGCCCATGGTGGTCGCGAGCCATTCACGGGCGATCGCGCCGCGCAGCATCAAGGCTTCTGCATAGCGTGTCGCCGGATAGAGCAGGCCCGGTTCGATCCGGCTTCTGACCTGATCGGCATAGTCCTCCGGTCGTTCGATCAGCCAGCGCCGGTGATAGGTGGCCGCCTCGACGGTCATCAGGACATGGAACATGGCATTGACGACCGCCATGTCCGGAACCGGTGTCTCGATGACGGTCGCGCCAGCGTCGCGGAAGACATCGAGGCTCGCTTCGATCGCCGCAAGGACCTGCGCATCCCCGTCCTCGCGATAGTAGGTGCGGGGCACGGCGATGGTGAGACCGCGCAGATCCCGCGCAATTCCCGTCTCGAAGTCGCGGAAGGGTGCGCCCGCCGTCGCGCCGTCGCGCGGATCCGATCCCGCGATCACCGTCATCATGCGCGCCACGTCGCGGGCGGAGCGCGCCAGCGGGCCGACGCAGTCCAGCGATGGCGCCAGCGGAACGGTGCCGTGAAGCGGCACGAGACCGTGGGTCGGCTTGAGGCCGGTGATACCGCACATGGCCGCGGGATGACGGATCGAGCCGCCCGTGTCGGACCCGAGTGCCGCGGGCACCAGCCTTGCGGCGACGACGGCGGCGGAGCCGGAGGACGAGCCACCGGGGCAATGGTCGAGGCTCCACGGATTGCGGGCGTGACCGAGATGCCCGTTGAACCCCGTCGGGGACAGCGCGAACTCCGCCAGGTGCAGCGCGCCGATGTCGAGGGCACCGGCCGCATCGAGCCTTTCGAGAACGGCCGCCGTTTCGGTGGCCACATGACCGGACAGGATCTTCGAGCCCGCCTCGCTAAGGGCGCCGGCCCGGAAGAACAGGTCCTTGTGGGCCAGCGGGACACCCGCCAGGGCGGCGAGCTTCGCCCCGGCGGCTCGCCGAAGATCAGCCTCGCGCGCCTGTTGCCGAGCCCTGTCGGGAGACAGGCGGACGACGGCGTTGAGGCGGCGGCCGACCGTGTCGAGCGCGGTCAAGGCGGCCTCTGTCGCGGCCTCGGAGGTGACGGAGCCCTCGGCGATCGCATCCGCGAGATCGACGAGGCCGAGGTCGAGGATATCGCTCATGCCCGG
>JAIEPJ010000071.1 GCA_019749835.1 Phreatobacter sp.
ATGCGCGATTCCCCGTCTTCGAGGCCGGCCGCGGCGGGCAGATGACCTATCACGGCCCGGGCCAGCGGGTGGCCTATGTCATGCTCGACCTCAACCGGCGCAAGCGCGACCTCCGGGTCTTCGTGGCGGCGCTGGAGGACTGGATCATCGGCACCCTCGCCGCCTTCAACATCCGCGGCGAGCGGCGCGAGGACCGCGTCGGCGTCTGGGTGAAGCGGCCGGACAAGGGCGAAGGCTTCGAGGACAAGATCGCCGCCATCGGCATCCGCGTGAAGCGCTGGGTGACGCTGCACGGCATCTCGCTCAATGTCGAGCCGGACCTCACCCATTTCGACGGCATCGTGCCCTGCGGCATCGCCGATCCGCGCTACGACGTCACCAGCCTGGTCGATCTCGGCCTGCCGGTAACCCTGCCCGAGGTTGATGCCATCCTGCGGTCCACGTTCGAGCAACGTTTCGGGCCAACGGCGGCGGTGGAGACCGCCTGACCAGGAGACGCCGCGATGCCCGCCTCGAACGTCCAGACCTTCCGCGCCATGGCCTATAACAATGCCTGGGCGAACCATCGCCTGCTGACGGCCTGCGCCGGGCTGTCGGCGGAGGACTTCGCGGCGGCGCGGACGAGCTTTTTCCCCAGCATCGCCGCCACGCTGAACCATAACCTGGTCATCGACTGGTTCTATGTGGACGCGCTGGAGGGCGGAGACCTCGGACCGAAGGCCTGGGAGAACCAGATCCCCTATCCTGCCATTGCCGACCTCCGGCGCGAGCAGGCGGCGGTGGACCGGCGGCTGATTTCCGTTTGCGAAGCGCTGACGGACGAATCGCTGAACGGCGAGGTCAGGGTCAACCGCATCACGCGCTGGCAGGTGGAGCGGCGCGACCGGCTCCTGATGCACCTCTTCCAGCACCAGGTGCACCATCGCGGCCAGGCCCATGCCATGCTGGCGGGCACGGCGGTGAAGCCGCCGCAGCTCGATGAATTCTTCTCCATCGGCGAGGCGCCGCTCAGGGCCGCGGAGTTCGCCGAGCTTGGCTGGACCGAGGAGATGGTGTGGGGAAACGGGGACTGAAGCGGCTTTCGGGAGCCCTGCCCATCGCCAGTGCGTCCTTCGAGGCTCGCCGTTCCGGCTCGCACCTCAGGATGAGGCCCTAGAGCCTGGCACTGCCGGTGCCGCTGCTGGACGGGCCATGCCAGTCTCAAGCTTCCTCATCCTGAGGTGCGAGCGCAGCGAGCCTCGAAGGACGCACTGACGTCATGCAGGGCGCCCATTCCCACGAAAGGGCCCCACCCGCACCCTCCCCTCGCTCCGCGAGGAGAGGGGGACTTCGACGGCGAGGGCCTTCTTGTCGGTCGTGCCTGGCACGACCGATCTTCAGGGAAGCGGGCCGCCATGGTCCCCTCCCCGCGCAGCGGGGAGGGTGCGGGTGGGGCATTGACCCCGATTCCCGGGCTACTCCGTCGGGAGGATTTCCACAGTTCCGGGGCTGATAGCCGCGGCCTCATCCGCAGTCGCCGCCCGTCGCGCGAGCCGGTCGACCTTCGCCCCGGCCGGCCCGTTCATCGCAAGGCGCACCAGCGCCTCCACGGCCTCGGCGGCACCGTCGATGACCGCCTCGACGCTGTCGTCCGACCGGTTCCGCACCCAGCCGGAGACGCCGAGTGCCTCGGCCCGGCGACGGAACCACTGGCGATAGCCGACGCCCTGGACGATGCCTTCGATCCTCAGGTGGAGCGCCACGGCAGCCCGCCCTCCCGCGTCGCCAGTTCCGCCTCGCGCTCGCCGATGAAGTCGCGCGTCACCGGCACGGCATCGCGCTTTGCCGACAGCAGCAGCTGGTAGACCATGTTCGAACCGTCGCGGAAGCCGAGCTCGACGGCGGCGAGATAGAATTCCCACATGCGGGCGAAGCGCTCGCCCTGCATGGCGACGACCTGGTCGCGCACGGCCTCGAAATTCTCGCGCCAGGCCTTGATGGTCCAGTAATAGTGGAGGCGCAGCACCTCGCAATCGTCCACCCACAACCCCGTCCGCTCGGTGGAGGCGAAGACCTCCGAGAGCGCCGGCACATAGCCGCCGGGGAAGATGTATTTGCGGATGAAGGGCGCCGTGGTGCCCGGCGGCGACATGCGGCCGATGGCGTGGATCATGGCATAGCCGTCCGGCCCGCAGAGCCGCTTCACGGTGGCGAAATAGTCGTCGAAATGGTTGACCCCGACATGTTCCATCATGCCGACGGAGACGACGCGGTCGAAGGTGCCAGTCAGCTCGCGATAGTCCTTCTCGAAGAAGGTGACGCGATCGGCGACGCCTGCCTGGGCCACCCGGTCCCGCGACGCCGCGAGCTGGTCGGGCGAGACGTTGATGGCGGTGACCTTCGCCCCGCAGACCGCCGCGAGATAGGTGGCAAGGCCACCCCAGCCCGATCCGATCTCGGCGACCGTCATGCCCGGCGTGATGGCGAGCTTGGCCGCGATATGCCGCATCTTGGCGATCTGGGCCTCCTTCAGGCTCATGTCGGGCCGGGAGAAATAGGCGCAGGAATAGCTCATCGTCGCGTCGAGCCAGAGCTCATAGAAGGCGCGGGGGTGGTCGTAGTGGCTCGACACATTGGCCGCCGCCTGCCCCACCCTGTTCGCCTGATGCCGTGACTTCAGGGCCCGCCAGACCTTGCGCAGCACCTGCTGGACCGGATGGGAGCCGAGGCCGGCACGGTTCACCGAGAACAGGGTGAGGAGATCCAGCACCTTGCCGCCGTTCTCGAAGGTCAGGCGACCGTCCATATAGGCCTCGGCCGCGGCCAGTTCGGGATTGAAGAAAAGGTCGCGCTGCACCTTCGCGTCATGCAGCCTCACCGTCACCTCGGGACCGTCGACACCCGAGCCGAAGCTTTCGCGGCTGTCGTCGTGGTGAATGACGGTCAGGCGACCGTTCCGGACGAAGCGGACGAGGAGATGGGCCAGCATGCTCATGCGGTTCAACCCCGGAAGCCGTACCGCGCGAAGCGGCTGAAACCTTCAATGTAGCGGGCGGGAAGGTTCCAGGCGAGCGCCGAGCCGAGAACCGCCTCGTGGAAATACCGGCGGCGCGGCCTCAGGCCCTCGCTGACGTCACCGCCGTGATAGACGAGGCAGGAGACGGTCGCGCCCGCCATCCGCACGGGAACGACGCGCTTGACGTACCAGCCTTCGTCGACGCCCTCGTAACGGTCGAGCACGGCGACGTCGCGCGCCGCGACGCGCCAGACGACGCCATAGACGTGGGCGCCGCGGCGGTCGCGGACAGCGGCATAACCGTCGCTGGTGAAGAAGAGGCGATGGTGGTCGAGCCTGCCGATGCCGAGCGGCCGCGCCCGCGGCGCCCGCCGGGCCATCTGCGGGACATGCATGTTCGAGCCATAGGCGAAATAGAGCATGTGAGGGCTTCAGCGGCTGCCTGGAGATCTGGACACGATACTCTGCACGAATGAAGCCCGTCCTTCGAGGCTCGCTTCGGTCATGCAGAGCGGCCGGTGCGATGTGTCCAGCCGCCATCCCCCAACCGCGCGCAACTGGCTTTCCGCAGGCGCCCTCCCGCCGCACGCCGCGGCGTGCTTTGTTGCGATTCCAAAGGGAGGACAACAACCATGGCGAAACGCCCGACCGGCTCCACCACCAAGGCCCCGCGCGGCATGCGCAAGGGGCTCACCGCCTATGGCGACGCCGGCTTCTCGCTGTTCCTGCGCAAGGCCTTCATCAAGGCGGCCGGCTTTTCCGACGACGCCCTCGACCGGCCGATCATCGCCATCACCGACACCTTCTCCGACTACAATCCCTGCCACGGCAATGTCCGCCAGCTCATCGAGGCGGTGAAGCGCGGCGTCATGCTGTCGGGCGGACTGCCCTTCGCCTTCCCCACCGTGTCGATCCACGAGAGCTTCTCCAACCCGACATCGATGTTCCTGAGGAACCTCATGGCCATCGACACCGAGGAGATGATCCGCGCCCAGCCGATGGACGCGGTGGTGCTGATCGGCGGCTGCGACAAGACCGTCCCGGCGCAGCTCATGGGCGCGGCCTCCGCCGACGTCCCGGCGATCCAGCTCATCACCGGCCCGATGCTGGTCGGCCATTACAAGGGCGAGGTGCTCGGCGCCTGCACCGATTGCCGCAGGCTCTGGGCCATGCACCGCGCCGGGACGATCGACGAAGCGGAGATCGAGGCGGTCTCGGGGCGGCTGGCGCCGACCGTCGGCACCTGCATGGTCATGGGCACGGCCTCGACCATGGGCTGCCTCACCGAGGCGATGGGCATGGCCCTGCCCCATACCGGCACCATCCCCGCCACCCATGCCGACCGGATCCGCGCCGCCGAGGCCTCCGGCCGCGAAGCCGTGAAGATGGCGGCGGCCGGGCGCCGGCCGAAGGACGTCATCACCCAGGGGTCGCTGCGCAACGCCATGGTCGTTCTCCAGGCCATCGGCGGCTCGACCAATGCCGTGGTGCATCTCGCGGCGATCGCCGGCCGGCTCGGCCTCACCTGGGACCTTGAGGAACTCGACCGGCTCGGCCGCGAGGTCCCGGTCCTGCTCGACCTCAAGCCCGCCGGCTCGCACTATATGGAACATTTCCACTGGTCCGGCGGCGTGCCGCGCCTGCTGCAGGAACTCCGGGACCATCTCGATCTCGACGCCCCGACCGTCACCGGCGAGCGGCTCGGCGATTGGGTCGACCGCGCCGAGCAGGTGCCGGGCCAGACCATCATCCGTTCGCTCGGCCAGCCCTTGAAGAAGACCGGTGCCCATGCCGTGCTGCGCGGCTCGCTGGCGCCGGGCGGCGCGGTGATCAAGGCGGCGGCGGCGACGCCGAGGCTGATGGTCCATACCGGCCGCGCCGTCGTCTTCGAGGATGTCGAGGACATGACCAACCGCATCGACGACCCGGACCTCGACGTCACCGCCGACGACATCCTGGTGATGCGCAATGCCGGTCCGAAGGGCCATCCCGGCATGCCGGAGGCGGGCCTCCTGCCGATCCCGAAGAAACTCGCCCAGAAGGGCGTCACCGACATGATCCGCATCTCAGACGCGCGCATGTCCGGCACCGCCTATGGCACCATCGTGCTGCATGTGACGCCGGAGGCCGCCGAGGGCTCGCCGCTGGCGCTGGTGCGCTCCGGCGACCGCATCAGCCTCGACGTGCCGAACCGGCGTGTCGACCTGCTGGTCGACGAGGCCGAACTCGCCCTGCGGCGCAAGGCCTGGAAGAAGCCGAAGCACCTGCGCCAGCGCCAGCGCGGCTATCGCAAGCTCTATCTCGACCACGTGACCCAGGCGGACAAGGGCTGCGACTTCGACTTCCTGGAGAAGTGAGAAGCGGGCCCTTCCCCTTTTGCGCGCCCCGTCATGCGCGGCGCGGCTTGCCCCCCGCCGCCGCGCGTGATCGAAGACGCTCCCCGCCCTCGCCGGTCGTCCCATGTTCGCCATCATCGCCAGCCTCACCCCGGTCTTCCTCATCATCGTGCTCGGCGCCTGGCTGAAGGCGATGCCGCTGATGGAGGATGCCGGCTGGCGCGGTCTGGAGCGCGCCACCTACTACGTCTTCTTCCCGGCCATGATCATCATGACCATGGCGAAGGCGGACCTGCGCGCCGTGCCGGTCCTCGCCATGGGCTTCGCGCTGATCGCCGGCATCCTGTGCATGACCGTCATCCTGCTGGCCCTGCGGCCGCTGCTGGCGCGCTCGCTGGCCATGGACGGACCGGCCTTCACCTCGGTGTTCCAGGGCGCGACGCGGTGGAACTCCTTCGTCGCCATCGCCACCGCCGGCGCGCTCTACGGCCAGCTCGGCCTGACGCTCACCGCCATCTCGGTGGCGGCGATGATCCCGCTGCTCAACGTGCTGGCGGTGGTGATGCTGCAGCACTATGCCCAGGACAAGCCGATCGTCCTCGGCCCGACGCTGAAGGCGATCATCACCAATCCCTTCGTCTGGTCCTCGGGGATCGGCATCCTCATCAACATGATCGGCATTCCCGTGCCGGTCATCGCCATGCGCTTCGGCGACATTCTCGGCGCGGCGGCGCTCGGCACCGGGCTGCTGCTGGTCGGTGCCGGCCTCGAGGTCCGGGCGGCGCTGAAGCCGCGCGCCATCACCTGGATCTCGACGGGCCTGAAACTGCTGCTGATGCCGGCCATGGCCGGCGGCATCGCCATGGCGCTCGGCGTCACCGGCGTCGCCCTGCAGGTGGCGATCCTGTCGGCCGCCATGCCGACCGCCTCGGGCTCCTATATCCTCGCCCGGCAGATGGGCGGCGACGCGCCGCTGATGGCCGAGATCCTCACCGTTCAGACCCTGATCGCCGTCATCACCATCCCGCTGGTTCTCGCCCTGGTCGGCTGAAACGAGAACGGCCCCCGCGAGGGGGCCGTCCAGTCATGTCCGGCGGGCGCTTCGCTCACTGATAGTGGCGGAACGTGTGGGGGTAGCGGTCGTCCACGGCCGGCGCACGGCGATAGCTGCGATGCGGCACCTCGCGGTAATAGACCCGGGGCGGCGCCTCGTAATAGACGCGCGGCGGCGCCTGATAATAGACCGGGCCGCCATAGGACCGGTAGCGCGGGCGATAGTAGTAGCCGTCGTCATAGGCCTGGCGGCGCTGGTCGGCGGCGATCGCCGCGGCACCGAGACCGATGATGCCGAGCGCGATGCCGGCGCCGATGGCGGCGCCCTGGTCGCCCCGGTAGTGGCGGCGATACTGCGCCTCGGCGGGGGCTGCGAGCGTGGCGACACCGGCGGCGACGACGATGCCGGCAACGGCAGCCTTGAAGGAACGGGAAAGCATGAGAATGCCCCTTTCTGTCCGTCCGGGATCTCGTGGCGCGACGCGCCTCGCTGCGGACCCCTTGTGAACGTGCGAAAGGTCTAGCGGTTCCCCGGTGAACCCGTTCTGAACGCAAAAAGGCGGCATCGTGGCACCGCCCTGAACGCCCGTTCATCCCGCCGCGGCAGGGGTCTCGGCCACGGCCTCGAGGATGACGAAGGCCTGCGCCATCGGATAATCGTCGGTGATCGTCAGGTGGATGACGAGCCGGTGGCCGGCCGGCGTCAGCGCCCGCGCCCGCTCCAGCGCGCCGCCGGTGAGCACCATGGTGGGGGCGCCCGAGGGCATGTTGGCGACGCCCATATCCTTCCAGAAGACGCCGCGGCGGATGCCGGTGCCGAGCGCCTTGGCGCAGGCCTCCTTCGCCGCGAAGCGCTTGGCATAGGTGGCGGCGCGGTGCGCCCGGCCCTCGGCCCTGGCCCGCTCCACATCGGTGAAGAGCCGGTGGGTGAAGCGCTCGCCGTGGCGCTCCAGCGACTTCTCGATGCGGCGGATGTCGCAGAGGTCGGAGCCGATGCCGAGGATCACGCCGGCCTCCGCCGCGCCAGCACGGTGAGCCAGAGCCCGCCGGCGAGCACGGCGAGGCCGAGGAGGATGAGCGGCAGCCGCTCGCGCGGCGGATCGTTCAGCACCACCAGGTCCTCGCAGCGCGTGCCCGGCACCACCTGCAGCACCTCGTGCAGCGGCTTGCCCCCCGGCGCGTGGCGGTACTGCACC
>JAIEPJ010000122.1 GCA_019749835.1 Phreatobacter sp.
TGCGCGGCCGCGTCGGCCGGGCCAAGACCCGGGCCTATGCGCTGTTCACGTTGCCTGAAAAGAAGCCGGTGACGCCGCAGGCCGAGCGGCGACTGAAGGTGCTGCAGTCTCTCGATACGCTTGGCGCCGGCTTCCAGCTCGCCTCTCACGATCTCGACATCCGCGGCGCCGGCAACCTTCTCGGCGACGAGCAGTCCGGCCATATCCGCGAGGTCGGGTACGAGCTCTACCAGCAGATGCTGGAAGAGGCTGTGTCGATGATGAAGGCCGGCCTCGTCGAGGATACGGTCGAGGACAAGTGGTCGCCGCAGATCACGGTCGGCACGCCCATCCTCATTCCCGAGACCTATGTCGAGGACCTCGGGCTCCGGCTGCAGCTCTACCGCCGCCTCGGCGACCTCGACACCGACGAGGCGATCGACGCCTTTGCCGCCGAGATGATCGACCGCTTCGGGCCGCTGCCACCGGAAGTCGAGCATCTGATCAAGGTCGCGGTCATCAAGGCCTATTGCCGCCGCGCCAATGTCGAGAAGGTCGATTCCGGCCCGCGCGGCATCGTCATGGCATTCCGCGACCAGAAATTCGCCAATCCCGCCGGTCTCGTGCGCTATATCGGCGAGCAGGGGTCGCTGGCCAAGGTGCGGCCCGACCAGAAGATCGTCTTCATCCGCGACTGGCCGCGGGCCGATGACCGCCTGAAGGGGACGGCGGTGATCCTGCGCAACCTCGTGAAGATCGCGGAGACCAAGAAGGCGGCGTGACGCTCAGGCGCCGGGGGCGGGTGGGGACGACCCGCCCTTGATCTCGATGACACCCGTTTCGTGCGTCATCAGAAAGATTTGGACCTCGCGGCTCCGGGCCGCGAGTTCGCCCGATAGACGCCCGGCCAAGAGGCGGCCTTCCGCCTCGTGCCGCGCGAGGAAGCCATCGTCGTCCAGGACAGCGCCGGGATTGTCCCAGTCCAGCGCATCGTCGAAGCGCTCCGCCCAGGCCGCGAGATCGGCGGCGAGGCTGGGCGACAGGCCGAGCGCCTCAGGATCGAGGTTGCCGGAATAGGCCTCGTCCATCGACCACAGGGGATGGCAGGCGTAATCGGCCATCACCTTGATCCGTCCGGGCCGTGGGTAGCTGCGCTCCGGTGCCTCCGGAAATGGCGTGCCGACCGGGGCATGCGTGACCCGCCCCGCACCGACGACGGCCGCCATCCGCTCCGCCAGCGCGCGGCCCTCGGCCTCGTGGCGGGCGGCCGCCTCCGGGTCGGCGAAGCCGCCCATGCGCTTGCGCGGTGGAATGGTGGCGAGATAGGCCTCCTCCCAGTCGAGGATATCCGCCACGAGCCCCTCGCCGAAGGTGCTGACGGCAAGCGTCTGCGACACGACACGTCCCGTCGCGTCGTCGGCAAAGGGCAGTACGAAGGGCCGCACCATCAGGCGGATTCTGTCCGGAAGCTCGTCAGGACCTTCTGGCGTGACCGGCTCGGACGAGACGGTGCCGCGCGTTGCCGACAGCGGGGTGCCAAGCCTCTGCAGGAGATGGGCAAGAAAGGCGAGGGTCGCGACCCCCGCGGCCAGAACAGGCCAGGGATCCGCTTCGGGCCAGCGAAGGCGACCGGCGACAGCGGCGGCGATAACGAGGGTTGTGGCCGCGAGATGGATCAGGAAGGCGTTGCGGCTGGCGCGTCGGCCGGCCGGATCGGGCATGTCCCGCGGATCGATCAGTCGTGGCGCCACCAGGGCGAGGTATACGGCCTGGAGCGCGGCAGCGACGAGGAATGCGGGCAGGGCGAGGATGCTGAGGACGGCGAGCAGTGCGCCGCCGGCAAAGACCGCTGCTACGATGACGAGCGTCCACCTCGCGCGTAACCGGTCGGCATGGGGGATCGGCTTCAGGGTGATTCCGGCGAGCGCCTTGTCGAGGACGGCCTCCATCACCATCTGGCGGGCTGCGATGATCCCTGCCACCACATAAAGGGCGCCGACGAGGCGAATGCCGAACTCGATGCCAGTCATGACGTTCGGCCGTCGGCAAGCGGTGCAGAACCCATCCGGTCCATGGCGTTTTCCGTTTCCGTTCCGGAAGGGTAGGGATCGTCAGGGCTTTGTCCACCACCTCTGGCAAGACGATGCTCCCGCTCCTATTTTGGGACTAGCGTCGGGCGGTGCGGCTCGGCATGATTCCCGCAGAACAGGCGTCCCAATCCGCAGCGGGTTGGACATGGATCGAACCGGCTTATCAGGCGTGGCGTCAATGCGGCACGAATTCAGGACGATGACACGAGACGCAGCAGCGGGCATGGGCAGGATGGGAGCGCGCTGGCAGGGCCGCGCTACCGTCGCCATGGCCGGAAAACGCGACGAGCGCGACCAGGATCCCGGTGGGCCGGGCACATCTGTCATCGCCAAGACCCGCCCGCAGACCAAAAAGCCGAGCCTTTATCGGGTTCTTCTTCTGAACGACGACTACACGCCCATGGAGTTCGTCGTGCACATCCTGCAGAAATTCTTCAACAAGAGCACCGACGACGCGACACGGATCATGCTCCACGTGCACCAGCACGGCGTCGGGGAGTGCGGCGTTTATACCTATGAGGTGGCGGAGACCAAAGTGACCCAGGTCATGGACTTCGCCCGTAAGAATCAGCATCCGCTGCAATGCGTGATGGAAAAGAAATGAGTTTTGCGAGCGCCGGTTTTCCGGCACTCTCGGGCGCTACGGCGCATCGCGAACGTCGACGAGGTTCCCTTGCCTTCATTCTCCCGCAGCCTTGAACAGTCGCTTCATCGGGCTCTCGCGCTCGCCAACGAGCGTCGCCACGAATATGCGACCCTCGAGCATCTCCTGCTCGCCCTGGTCGACGATCAGGACGCCGCCGCGGTGATGAAGGCCTGCAGCGTCGACCTCGAGAAGCTCAAGAAGAGCCTCGTCGGCTATGTCGATGCCGAGCTCGAGAACCTCATCACCGACGGTTCCGAGGATTCCAAGCCCACGGCCGGCTTCCAGCGCGTCATCCAGCGCGCCGTGATCCACGTCCAGTCCTCCGGCCGCGAGGAAGTGACCGGCGCCAATGTGCTGGTGGCGATCTTCGCCGAGCGCGAGAGCCACGCTGCCTATTTCCTGCAGGAGCAGGACATGACCCGCTACGATGCGGTCAACTATATCAGCCACGGCATCGCCAAGCGGGCAGGGCTGTCCGAGGCGCGGGCGCCGAAGGGCGCCGACGAGCCGGAAGAGGCCAAGGAAAAGGCCTCGGACGGCGACAAGAAGAAGGGTGACGCCCTCGACACCTACTGCGTCAACCTCAACAAGAAGGCGCGGGAAGGCCGCATCGACCCGCTGATCGGCCGGGACAACGAGATCAGCCGCACCATCCAGGTGCTCTGCCGCCGCCAGAAGAACAACCCGCTGCTCGTCGGCGACCCCGGCGTCGGCAAGACCGCCATCGCCGAGGGCCTCGCCAAGCGCATCGTCGAGAACGACGTGCCGGAGGTCCTGAAGGACGCGACCGTCTTCTCGCTGGACATGGGCACGCTGCTCGCCGGCACCCGCTATCGCGGTGATTTCGAGGAGCGTCTGAAACAGGTGATCAAGGAGGTGGAGGCCCACCCCAACGCCATCATGTTCATCGACGAGATCCATACCGTGATCGGCGCCGGCGCCACCTCGGGCGGAGCGATGGATGCCTCCAACCTGCTCAAGCCGGCCCTCGCCCAGGGCACGCTGCGCTGCATCGGCTCGACCACCTACAAGGAATATCGCCAGTATTTCGAGAAGGACCGGGCACTCGTCCGCCGCTTCCAGAAGATCGACGTCAGCGAGCCGACGGTCGCGGATTCCATCGAGATCCTGAAGGGCCTGAAGACCACCTTCGAGACCTATCACAAGCTGCGCTACACCAACGAGGCCATCAAGGCGGCGGTGGAACTGTCGGCGCGCTACATCCACGACCGCAAGCTGCCGGACAAGGCGATCGACGTGATCGACGAGAGCGGCGCGGCGCAGATGCTGGTGCCCGAGAACAAGCGCAAGAAGACGATCGGCATCAAGGAGATCGAGGCGACGATCGCGACCATGGCGCGGATCCCGCCAAAGACCGTCTCGAAGGACGACGCCGAGGTGCTGCGCAATATCGAGACGACCCTGAAGCGGGTGGTCTACGGCCAGGACAAGGCCATCGACGCGCTGTCGGCCTCGATCAAGCTCGCCCGCGCCGGCCTGCGCGAGCCGGAAAAGCCGATCGGCAACTATCTCTTTTCCGGCCCGACCGGCGTCGGCAAGACCGAGGTCGCCAAGCAGCTCAGCCAGGTGCTCGGCGTCCAGCTGCTGCGCTTCGACATGTCGGAATATATGGAGCGCCATACCGTCTCGCGGCTGATCGGCGCGCCGCCCGGCTATGTCGGCTTCGACCAGGGCGGCCTGCTCACCGACGGTATCGACCAGAACCCCTATTGCGTGCTGCTGCTGGACGAGATCGAGAAGGCCCATCCGGACCTCTTCAACATCCTGCTGCAGATCATGGACCACGGGAAACTGACCGATCACAACGGCAAGCAGGTCGATTTCCGCAATGTCATCCTGATCATGACGACCAATGCGGGCGCCGCCGATCTCGCCAAGCCGGCGATCGGTTTCACCCGCAACAAGCGGACCGGCGACGATTCGGAAGCGATCAACCGCCTCTTCGCTCCCGAATTCCGCAACCGCCTCGACGCCGTCATCGCCTTCGGCCACCTGTCGACCGAGGTCATCGGCAATGTCGTCGAGAAGTTCGTCCTCCAGCTCGAGGCCCAGCTCGCGGACCGCCAGGTGACGATCGAGCTGTCGCCCGATGCCAAGGAATGGCTGATCGAGCGCGGCTATGACGAGCAGATGGGCGCCCGTCCGATGGCCCGCGTCATCCAGGAATATGTGAAGAAGCCGCTCGCCGAGGACCTGCTCTTCGGCCGCCTGAAGAATGGTGGCCATGTCAGGGTCATCGTGTCCAAGGACGAGGAGGGCTTCCCCATCCTCTCCTTCGACTATCCGGCAGGCCCGGTCACCCCCAAGGCCGAGCCGGTGGCCCCCGATGTCCGCCGTATCGCCAAGCGCGCTGCGGCCAAGAAGACGGCCGCGTCGAAGCCGAAGCGCAAGCCGAAGGGTGGCGGCGGGGGAGGCGTCCCCGCGACCTCCGAGCCGCGGCGCCCGTCGGGTTCCGTGCCCAAGGTTCCGCTCAAGGCGGATTGATCGTCTCAATGCCCATCGCGAGCCCGGCCGGTCCTTCGACCGCGCCGGGCTCTGTCGTTCGGCACAGTGAATGCCCCGCATGCGTCATCGCTCTTGCCATGAGCCGGCGTCTGGTCGAGTGATCGACGCCTGATGGACCCTGAACGCGCCCTTTCGCCACCGTTGACCCAGGGCGCTTACTTTCGCCGGGGATTGCGTGCGGCCGTGGCCCTGCCGGCGGTCATCCTCGCCGCCACCTTCATCGGCATCGGTTCGGTCTGCGCCGATTACGGCATGCCGCTCGCCTGGGCGGTCCTCGCCACCGTCCTGATCTGGGCCGGTCCGGCCCATCTCATCCTCGTGGGCGGTCTCGGCTCGGGAGCCTCCTGGCTCGCGATCGCCCTCACCGTCGGGCTTTCCTCCGTCCGTCTGCTGCCCATGGTCGTCTCGTTGCTGCCCTATCTGAGACTGCAGAACCGCCATCCGCTCGTCGCCGTGGTCTGCGCCCATCTGGTCGCCATTTCGATCTGGGTCGAGAGCCTGCGCCTGCTGCCCCAAATCGACGGCGAGGGTCGGGTCCCTTTCTTCCTCGGTCTCGGCACCGGCCTGCTCGCCTCCGCCACCACCGCGACGGTCGTCGGTTATGGCCTCGCCGGGATCATCCCTCACGCCTTCGCGGCGGGACTGCTGTTCCTGACGCCGATCTTCTTCCTGTTGTCGCTCTTCACCACGGCGCGCATCCTCTCCGACCAGCTCGCCATCGGCTTCGGTTTCTTCGGCCTGCTGCTGGGCGCTCTGGTGGGGGACGGGCTCGAACTGCTCTATGCGGGCCTCGGCGGCGGCACCCTCGCCTATGGGCTTGCCCGCCTCAAACGGGCGAGGGACGCGGCGTGACCCTCTTCGGTTCCGATCTGGCACCCTATATCGCGCTCATCCTTCTCGGCTTCCTGCCGAGCGAGATCTGGCGCTGGATGGCGCTGGTTGTCGGCCGCGGCCTCGACGAGAACTCCGAAATCCTGATCTGGGTGCGGGCGGTGGCCACGGCGACGCTGGCTGCCGTCGTCGCCAAGCTCGCCTTCTTTCCCGCCGGCGCCCTCGCCACCCTGCCACTCGGCTGGCGGATCGGCGCCTTCGTGGCCGGTGTGGCGGTCTACTGGATCGGCCGGCGCAGCGTGCTGTTCGGCGTGCTCGCTGCCGAACTCGTCATCATCGGCGGCGCCATGTGGTTGGGGCTGAAATAGTCAGCCGCCGGCCTGCATGACCTCCAGCGCCGTTCGGATGGTGGCGGCATGGATCGCCAGGACCTCGGGATTTTCCATGGCGCCGGTATGGGGCCGCAGCGCCACACCCGTCCAGCGCGGCAGCACATGGACGTGGATGTGGAAGACCACCTGTCCGCCGGCACTTTCGTTGAACTGCTGGATCGTCAATCCGTCGGCCGCCATGGCGCGCTTGACGCCCTTGGCGACGAACTGCACGGCGCGGGAAAGATCGGCGAGATCGTCGGGGTGGATGTCGAGGATGTTGCGGGCGGCCGCCTTGGGAATCACCAGCACATGGCCGTCGGCGCGCGGCATGATGTCCATGAAGGCCAGCACCTTGTCGGTCTCGTAGACCTTCTGGGCTGGCATCTCGCCACGCAGGATCTTGGCGAAGACATTGCTGGGATCATAGGCGGTGGTCGACATGAAAACACCCTCGCGAACCGGTCCGCGAGGGTGTCGCAATCGTAAGGCACGGCGTCAAGCCGCGCGACCGGTCACCAGTAGTAGCGCCGGACGAAGCGGCGCCGAACGAAGCGGCGACGGACGAAGTAGACGCGGCGCGGGCGGTAAACGAAGCGGCGACGACGGCGGACGATGTAATATTGCATTTCGGTGGGCTGCCCGGCGGCGGGCGCCACCGCGGCAGTGGCCGGCGCAGTAGCGGGAGCGGCCTGAGCGGCGCTGCCGGCGGCGGCGA
Organism: Phreatobacter sp.; assembly: GCA_019749835.1. Lineage (GTDB taxonomy): Bacteria > Pseudomonadota > Alphaproteobacteria > Rhizobiales > Phreatobacteraceae > Phreatobacter. The sequence continues at coordinate 7,162 of JAIEPJ010000122.1, forward strand.
CCGCGACGGCCCCCGCAGCGGCAGCGAAGAACGTACGACGGTGAATCATGGTCAATCCTCCTGGCAAGTGTCACTGCGCAGCCGGGTGAAGCATGCGCGCGACTGACGTCACGTCAAGTCGCTTCGTTTCCAGAATGGACAGGCAACTGTTTCTGAACGTCGACGCCCGGCGACTGCTGTCATGTCGCCGGGCGAGGCGGCCGGCTCAGCTCCTGCGACGGGCGCGGCGAACGACGCGGCGCGTCCGGCGGCGGGTCCGACGCACCACACGGCGGGCACGGCGCGGGGCACGGCGGCGCATTTCCATGGTCTCGCTGGCAACGGGGATGGTGGCTGTTTCGGGAGCGACAGACGCTGGCACCATGTCGGCGAGCGGGGCGGCCTGGGCAGCGGCGGCGAGGGTGGTGGCGGCGACCCCGGCGGCGAGGGCGGCGAAGAACGAGCGACGATGCATCATGGGA
>JAIEPJ010000003.1 GCA_019749835.1 Phreatobacter sp.
AAGGTGTTGGGCGGCTCCAAGCGCCGCTACGCCTCGGTGGGCGACACGATTGTCGCTTCGGTGAAGGAAGCCATTCCGCGCGGCCGCGTGAAGAAGGGCGACGTCGTGCGCGCCATCGTCGTGCGCACCGCCAAAGACATCATGCGCAAGGACGGCTCTGTCATTCGCTTCGACAAGTCGGCTGCCGTCATCGTCAACAAGCAGAACGAGCCGGTCGGCACGCGGATCTTTGGCCCGGTTCCCCGCGAACTGCGCGCCAAGAACCACATGAAGATCATCTCTCTGGCTCCGGAGGTCCTGTAGTCATGGCCGCCAAGATCAAGACCGGCGACAACGTCGTGGTGCTCACGGGCAAGGACAAGGGCCGCACCGGCAAGGTGACCAAGGTCCTGCCGACCACGAACCGCGTCATGGTGCAGGGGATCAACATGGTCCAGCGCCACACCCGCCCGACCCAGGCCGACCCCCAGGGCGGTATCAAGAACAAGGAAGCGTCGCTTCACCTGTCGAACGTCGCGATCGCCGACGCCAACGGCAAGCCGGCCCGCGTCGGCTTCCGCATGGAAGGCGACAAGAAGGTTCGCTTCGCCAAGACGACGGGAGACGTCATCTGATGGCCGAGACCAAATACACCCCGCGCCTCAAGGGCGAGTACAACGACCGCATCAAGGGCGTGCTGACCGAGAAATTCGGCTACACCAACCCGATGCAGATGCCCAAGCTGGACAAGATCGTCCTCAACATGGGCATCGGTGAAGCCGTCGCCGACTCCAAGAAGGCCACCGCGGCCCTCAAGGACCTGGGCGCCATCGCCGGTCAGAAGCCCGTCGCCACCAAGGCCCGCAACTCCATTGCCGGCTTCAAGCTGCGTGAAGGCATGGTCATCGGTGCCAAGGTCACGCTCCGCGGCGACCAGATGTACGAGTTCCTCGACCGTCTGATCACGATCGCCCTGCCGCGCGTGAAGGATTTCCGTGGCCTGAAGCCGACCTCGTTCGACGGTCGCGGCAACTACGCCATGGGCCTCAAGGAACACATCGTGTTCCCGGAGATCAACTACGACCAGATCGACCAGATGTGGGGCATGGACATCATCGTCTGCACCACGGCCAAGACCGATGACGAAGCACGCGCGCTTCTCACCGAGTTCAAGTTCCCGTTCGTGACGAACTGAGCGGGAAGGGAAAGAAACCATGGCTAAGAAAAGCGCCGTAAACCGCAACGAGATGGTCAAGGCCCTCGTCGCGAAATACGCCGACAAGCGGGCCGCCCTGAAGGCGACCGCCAACAACGAATCCCTGCCGCTTGAGGAGCGTTTCGAAGCGCGCCTGAAGCTGGCCAAGCTGCCGCGTAACTCGGCCGCCAACCGGATTCGCAACCGCTGCGAAGTGACGGGCCGTCCGCGGGCCTTCTATCGCAAGCTCAAGATGAGCCGTATCGCGCTTCGTGAACTCGGCAACCTGGGTCAGATCCCGGGTCTGACCAAGTCCAGCTGGTAAGGGGAGCGACAGACATGATGATCAACGATCCCCTGAGCGACATGATCGCTCGCATCCGGAACGCGCACATGCGCAAACGTTCCAAGGTGCTCACCCCGGCTTCCCGCCTGCGCCAGCGCGTCCTCGACGTGCTGCAGGACGAAGGCTACATCCGCGGCTATGCGCTGGTTCAGAACCCCGGCGAATTCCCGCAGTTCGAGATCGAGCTCAAATACTTCGACGGCCAGCCGGTCATCGCCGAGATCGCCCGCGTGTCCAAGCCGGGCCGCCGCGTCTACTCCGCGATCTCTGACCTGAAGCCGATCAAGAACGGCCTCGGCATCTCGATCCTCTCCACGTCCAAGGGCGTCATGTCGGACACCGCGGCTCGCGAAGCCAAGGTGGGCGGCGAAGTCCTCTGCAGGGTCTACTAAGATGTCCCGTATCGGAAAACGCACCATTGAAGTGCCGAAGGGCGTGACCGTCACCATCGACGGCCAGACCGTTTCGGTTAAGGGCCCCAAGGGCGAACGCTCCTGGACCGTGGCTGAAGAGATCGCCATCACCCAGGGTGATGATGGTCTGAACCTGGCCATCCGTGAGGACAACCAGCGTTCGCGTGCCATGTGGGGCCTGTCGCGCACCCTGGTCGACAACATGGTCGTCGGGGTCACCACCGGCTTTGAAAAGAGCCTGGACCTGGTCGGCGTGGGCTATCGCGCCGCGATGAAGGGCGATGCCCTGTCGCTGCAGCTCGGCTTCTCGCACGATGTCGACATCCAGCCGCCTGCCGGCGTCACCTTCGCGGTGCCGAAGCAGACGGAAATCAAGATCTCCGGCGCTGACAAGCAGGCCGTGGGTCAGATCGCCGCCGTCATCCGCAAGCTGCGTCCGCCGGAGCCCTACAAGGGCAAGGGCGTCCGCTACACGGGCGAAAAGGTCCGGCGCAAGGAAGGCAAGAAGAAGTAGGTCATGGCTCTCTCTCTTCGACAACAAGCCCAGCGCCGCACCGAGCGCACTCGCCGCCGCCTGAAGGCTGTTTCCAGCGGACGCCTGCGTCTGTCGGTGCACCGTTCGGACAAGAACATCTCGGCCCAGATCATCGACGACCTGAACGGCGTCACGATCGCTGCCGCTTCCTCGCTGGAAGGCGAGAAGGGCAAGAAGCCCAAGGGTTCCGACGTTGCAGCCGCCGCCCTGATCGGCAAGCTGATCGCCGAACGCGCCATCGAGAAGGGCGTCAAGGACGTCGTCTTCGATCGCGGCGGCTACATCTATCACGGTCGGGTGAAGGCGCTGGCTGATGCCGCGCGTGAAGCCGGTCTGAATTTCTAAGGGACGCGAGAGATGGCGCAAACACCCCAACGTGGCGGCGGCGGCAACGATCGCAATCGTCGTGACAATCGCAACGCTCCCGTCGAAGGTCCGGACTCGGACATCGTAGAAAAGCTGGTGCACATCAACCGCGTCGCCGCCACCGTCAAAGGCGGCCGCCGGTTCTCGTTCGCGGCCCTGATGGTCGTCGGCGACGGCAAGGGCCGCGTCGGCTTCGGTCACGGCAAGGCGCGTGAAGTGCCGGAAGCTATCCGCAAGGCGACCGAAGAAGCCAAGAAGACCATGATCCGCGTTCCGCTTCGCGAGAATCGCACCCTGCACCACGACGGCAACGGCCGTTGGGGCGCCGGCAAGATCATGATGCGCGCTGCGCCTCCCGGAACCGGCGTCATCGCCGGCGGTCCGATGCGTGCCGTGCTCGAAACCCTCGGCGTCCAGGACGTCGTCGGCAAGTCGACCGGTTCTTCGAACCCCTACAACATGATCCGCGCCACGTTCGAGGCCCTCAAGGTCCAGTCGTCGCCCCGTCAGGTCGCGTCCAAGCGCGGCAAGAAGGTCGCCGATCTGATGGGCCGTCGCAATGACGGTGCCTCGGCTGCTGAAGCGGCGCCTGAAGCCCAGGAAGCCTGACCATGGCCAAGACTGAATCCAAAGCCACCGTCACGGTCCGCCAGACCGGCAGCCCGATCCGCCGCAAGTCGGACCAGCGCGCCACCCTGATGGGCCTGGGTCTCAACCGCATGGGCCGCGAGTCCACGCTGGAAGACACCCCCTCGGTCCGCGGCATGATCGCCAAGGTCGCGCACCTGACCGAGATCGTCGAGAAGTAGGGTTCTGAGGGTCGAGGGTCGGGGGTCGAGGGGCGAGGTCATCTGATCTTGCTTACGACCCTCGACCCCCGACCCTCGACCCTTTTGAGAAACAGCCGAGTCCGCTGACACAGCGGGCGCTAGCACCCGAAAGGATCAGGCACATGAAACTGAACGAAATTCGCGACAACGAAGGCGCCCACAAGAAGCGCATGCGCGTCGGCCGCGGCCCGGGTTCGGGCAAGGGCAAGACCGCCGGTCGCGGCGTCAAGGGCCAGAAGTCGCGTTCGGGCGTCGCCATCGGCGGCTTCGAGGGCGGTCAGATGCCGCTGTACATGCGGATGCCCAAGCGCGGCTTCAACAATGCCAACGCGCTGAAGCTGGCCGAAGTGAACCTGTGGCGTCTGCAGGACGCCGTTGACGCCAAGAAGCTGGACATCAAGGGCGAGATCAAGGGCGACGCCCTGGTCGCGGCCGGCGTGATCCGTCGCGTCAAGGACGGTGTGCGTATCCTCGGCACCGGCGAGATCAAGTCCAAGCTGAACCTGGTCGTCTGGTCGGCCTCGGCCGGTGCCGTGAAGGCGATCGAAGCCGCCGGCGGCACTGTCGTGCAGGAGCGGATCGCTGCTGAAGCCAAGGCTGCCGCGCGCGTCGAGAAGCGCAATGCCGCCAAGGGCAAGGTTCCGCCGGCAAAGGCTCCGCGCGGCGACGCCAACAAGATCTCGGCCCGCACCACGCGCACGGCCGCCAGCAAATAAGCTTGAAGGGCGCCCTCGCTAAGCGGGCGCCCTTCGCCTATCTGGACGCAGGCGCCGGATTCAGGTCCGATACGCCGCGTTCTGACCAGTCGGGGTGACGACATATGGCTTCGGCCGCCGAACAACTCGCAGCAAACATGAACATGGGCTCGTTCGCCAAGGCGACCGAGCTGCACAAGCGTTTGCTGTTCACGCTTCTGGCCCTGCTGATCTACCGGATCGGCACCTATGTGCCGGTTCCCGGGATCAATTCGGAAGCCTTCCTGGCCTTCTTCCAGAACCCGGACAGCCAGCGCGGTGTGCTGGACATGGTCAACATGTTCTCCGGCGGTGCCGTTGAACGGTTTGCCGTCTTCGCCCTGAACGTGATGCCCTACATCTCGGCCTCGATCATCGTCCAGCTGATGGGCGCGGTCTATCCGCCGTGGGAGAAGCTGAAGAAGGAAGGCGGCGAGAGTGGTCGCAAGCAGCTGAACCAGTACACCCGCTACCTGACCGTCGTGCTGGCCCTGTTCCAGTCGACCGGCATCGCCTTCGGCCTCAACGCCCAGCCCAATCTGATCGACCAGCCGGGCGTCTTCTTCATCATCTCGACCATCACTGTCCTGACGGGCGGCACCATGTTCCTGATGTGGCTCGGCGAGCAGGTCACCGCGCGCGGCGTCGGCAACGGCATCTCGCTGATCATCTTCGCCGGCATCGTCGCCGTCCTGCCCGGCACCGTGGCCCGCATGTTCGGCCTCGCCCAGCAGGGCCAGATCTCGGCCTTTACCCTTCTCTTCTTCGCGGCCCTGTCGATCGCCGTGGTGGTCTTCATCGTCTTCATGGAGCGCGCCCAGCGCCGCTTGCTGATCCAGTATCCCAAGCGCCAGGAAGGCAACCGGATGGCCGGCGGTGAACGCTCGTTCCTGCCCCTGAAGGTCAACACCGCCGGCGTCATTCCGCCGATCTTCGCTTCGTCGCTGCTGATGCTGCCGACCACTGTCGCTCAGATGACCGCCAATGCCGACCTGCCCGCCTGGATGGGCTGGCTGCCGCTGGTCACGGCCCAGATGCAACACGGCCAGCCCGTGTTCATGCTGCTGTACGGTGCCCTGATCGTCTTCTTCTGCTTCTTCTACACCTCGATCACCTTCAACCCCGAGGACACGGCCGAGAACCTGCGCAAATACGGCGGCTTCCTGCCGGGCATCCGGCCGGGCAAGCGGACGGCGGAGTATCTGGACTATGTCCTGACCCGTCTGACCGTGATCGGTGCCGCCTATATTACGGCGGTCTGCCTCCTGCCCGAGCTGATGATGGCCAACTCCGGCATGGGCGCGGCGGTTATCGGGGGCACCTCGATCCTGATCGTGGTTTCGGTGACGATGGACACCGTGGCCCAGATCCAGTCCCAGCTGCTGGCCCACCAGTACGAAGGCCTGATCAAGAAGGCCAAGCTGCGCGGTCGCGGCAAAACTCCGGGCAAGGGCGTCTCCGCGCCCGTCCGGCGCTAGACCGGACCGGGGGCGGCGATGAACCTGATTCTGTTCGGACCGCCGGCGGCGGGCAAGGGCACCCAGGCCAAGCGGCTGGTCGAGGCCCGCGGCATGGTTCAGCTGTCCACCGGGGACATGCTGCGCGAGGCCATCGCTTCGGGCTCTGAACTGGGTCGTGAATGCCAGGCCATCATGTCGCGCGGCGACCTGGTGTCCGACGCCATCGTCATCGCCCTGATCGAGGCCCGACTGAAAGAGGCCGAGGACGCCGGCGGGGCCATTTTCGACGGCTTCCCCCGCACCGTCGCCCAGGCCGAGGCCCTTGACGCCATGCTGTCCAAGCTGGGCAAGCAGATCGACCATGTCATTCGGCTCAAGGTCGACGACGCGGCCCTGCTGGACCGGGTCGCCGTTCGCTTCGCCGATCAGGGCCGCCCGGACGACAATCCCGAGAGCTTCAAGGTCCGGCTGGACGCCTACAACCGCAACACGGCACCCCTGTTGCCCTATTATGCGGACAAGGGCCTGTTGTCGGAGATCGACGGCATGGGGGCCATCGCGGCCGTCGCCGGTGCCATCGACGCTGTGCTGGACCGACCCGCCGCCTGAGACCCGTCTGATCGATCCGGCATCCTGCGCGTTCAGGCTTGCGTGATAGGATCGGCCCGTGAAACCTGAGACCTCGCTGCTGAGTGCCGGCCGGCTGCGCAAGCTGGGTCTGGTCGCGGGCGTGACCCTGGCACACCTGGCGGTTTTTGCGCTGATCGGCCGTGCTGATGCACCCGTGCCTCCGGCCGGGCCCGCGCACACGGTCAGTGTCTTCCTCTATCGGCCGCCGCCGACGCCGGTCCCGCCACCGGTCGAGCCGGCCCCTGTCCGCGGCGGCGGTGCCCCCGCCGTGCCATCCCGCCTCCATGTCCCGCCCAGGCCCATCGACCGCCCGCCCGAGGTCTCTGCGCCGCCCGTGCCCGCGCCCGAACCGGCCCTTCTCGTCGACACGGCCCCGGCGGCCGGGCCTGCACCGGGCATGGGCCAGGGCGGGGAGGGGACGGGAACTGGCATGGGCCGCGGCTCCGGTTCCGGTCCCGGCAGCGGCGGCACGCGCTGGCGGCTGGTCGCCGGTGCCTCGTCGTCCGATATCCAGCGGGTCTATCCCCTGGCAGCGCGGCGCGCGCGGATCAGTGGCCATGTCCTGTTGAACTGCCGCATTCGCCTGGACGGGCGGCTGGAGAACTGCCGGGTGGCCCGTGAGACCCCGGAAGGGCAGGGGTTCGGTGCCGCGGCCCTGGCCACGGTCGTGCATTTCAGGGCGGCCCCTCCGACCGAGGGCGGGCGTCCGGTGGAAAATGCCGAGGCCACCTTCGGTGTCCTGTTCGGGCCCCAGGGGTCACCGGACCGTCGCTGACAGCGCACAGGCGTTGACGAGCGGTGAATCCCCTGTATAAGGCGCGCTTCCGCGAAGGACGTCGGCGCTCCTGGTCTGTTGACCGGAGCGTTTGTTGCGTCCGTCAACGCGTATCTGGAGAGCTTCGTGGCCCGTATCGCTGGTGTCAACATCCCGACCAACAAGCGCGTCGAAATCGCGCTGCAGTACATCCATGGCATCGGCGCCCACGCCGCCAAGGAAATCACCTCCAAGGTCGGTATCGATTCCGCCCGTCGGGTCAATCAACTGACCGACGCCGAGGTGCTGCAGATCCGTGAGACGATCGACCGCGATCATACCGTCGAGGGCGACCTGCGCCGCGAGACGTCGATGAACATCAAGCGTCTGATGGACCTGGCCTGCTACCGCGGCCT
>JAIEPJ010000005.1 GCA_019749835.1 Phreatobacter sp.
GGCCGCCCGCCGCCTGCCGCCCGGCGCGATCCACCAGTTCATGCCCTGGGACGTGCCGTCCTTTATCGAGCGGTTCCTCGACCATTGGCGGCCGGACCTCGCCATTTTCGCCGAATCCGAACTCTGGCCGAACCTGATCCTGCGCACCACGGCGCGCGGAACGCCGCTGATCCAGGTGAACGGCCGCATGTCCGAGCGCTCCTTCAGGAACTGGCGGCGCGTCCCGCGCTCCATCAAGGCGCTGTTCTCCCGCTTCGAGCTCTGCCTGATGCAGACCGTCGACGACGCCCGCCGGGTCGAGGCGCTGGGGGCCCCGCGTGTATCGACGACGGGAAACCTCAAATTCGACGTACCCGCGCCCGAGGCCGAACCCGCGGCCGCCATGGCGCTCGCCGAGGCGATCGGCCGGCGCCCGGTCTTTCTGGCCGCCTCCACCCACGAGGGCGAAGACGAGATCATCCTTGAGGCGCACCGGATGATGGCACCGCGCCTGGGCAATCTCCTCACCATCATTGCCCCGCGCCACCCCGAGCGCGGCGACGCCATCATGGCGCTGGCGGAGGCGGCGGGCCTGCAGGCCGGCCAGCGCTCGCGCGGCGAATTGCCGAAGGTGCGCCACGCCGTCTATGTCGCCGACACGCTCGGCGAGATGGGCCTGTTCTACCGGGCGGCTCCCGTCGCCTTTCTCGGCGGCTCCCTGATCCGCCACGGCGGGCAGAACCCGATCGAGCCCGGCAAGCTCGGCGCCGCCATCCTGCATGGGCCGCATATCTTCAATTTCGCCGCCGTCTATGCGGCGCTGACGGAGAACCGGGCGGCGCGGCAGGTGGAGGGCGCCCAGGACCTCGCCGCGGCGGCGCTGCTGCTGCTCACCGACCCGAACGAACGGGTGCGCCAGCGCGAGGCGGCCGGCGAGACCGTCACGGCGCTCGGCGGCGCGCTGGACCGCACGCTCGCCGCCATCGAGCCCTATTTCCTCAGCCTCGCCGTGCGGGGCAACTGATGGCTGGCCGCTCGTGAAGGCGCCCGCCTTCTGGTCGGACCCGGATGCGGCGGCCGGCCGCCTCCTGGCCCCGCTCGGGGCGCTCGTCGGTGCCGTTACCCTCGCCCGCATGGGCCGGCCCGGCGCCCGCGCCGCCGTTCCGGTGATCTGCATCGGCAATCCGACCGTCGGCGGCGCCGGCAAGACCCCCGCGGCGCAGTGGATTGCCGGGCTGCTCGCCGCCCGCGGCCGGCACCCCTTCATCCTGACGCGCGGCTATGGCGGCCGCCTTGCCGGGCCGCTCGTCGTCGATCCCGAGCTTCACAGCGCCGCCGATGTCGGTGACGAGCCCCTGCTGCATGCCCGGCGCTTTCCGGCCGTGGTGGCCCGCGACCGGCCGGCCGGCGCGGCGCTCGCCGTTGCCGGCGGCGCCGACGTCATCGTCATGGACGATGGTTTCCAGAATCCCGCCCTCGCCAAGGACGTCACGATCCTCGTGGTGGACGGCGCCACCGGCCTCGGCAACGGCCGGGTTCTGCCGGCAGGCCCGCTGCGCGCGCCTTTCGCCCCGCAGCTCGCCCGCGCCGACGCGCTTCTGGTCGTCGGCGCGGGCGCGGCGGGGGAGGCGCTTGCCGCCGCCACGCGGGCGATCGGCCGACCGGTCCTGCACGGACGGCTGGTCGTCGAGGCGGAGATGGCGGCCTGGCTCGCCGGTCGCGACGTCCTCGCCTTCTGCGGGATCGGCCGGCCGACCAAGTTCGCCGAGACGCTCGGCGCCGCCGGCACGCGCAATGCCGTGCTGCGGCCCTTCGCCGATCATCATGTCTATGGCGAGGCGGACGCGGAGCGGCTGCTGGCGGAGGCTGAGCGTACCGGCCTGCCCCTGGTGACCACCGAGAAGGACGCGGTGAAGCTCCGGGGTTCGCCGGCGCTGGAGCGGCTCGCCGCCGCGACGCGGGTGGTCGGCGTGCGTCTCGAGGTGGAGGAAGCGGACGCCGCCAGTGCCCTTCTCGACCGGCTCAGCGCGCCGCGAAGGCTTTGAACCGCTCGGGATGCAGCTGCTGCAGCACGGCCGGCGGACCCGAATAGGCCTCCTGCCGGGCGACGCTCCAGTATTTCAGGTCGTCCAGCGCGATCTGCTGGCCGGTGACGGCGCAGCGCACGAAGGTGCCGGGCCGGACGATGCGAAAATCCGCGTCGAGATAGCGCAATTCCGCTTCGCCATCGGTCGGGCGGCCGGAAGACAGGCGGTTGAGCATCGTGATCCGCTCCCGCCGGTCAGTTTCGCGGACCTGCCGGGTCCTGGCCCGACGAACTGCGCGCGTTGGGCGCCTGCGGATCGTCGGGGCGGCGGCCGACCGGGCCATAGGGGGCGTCGGGCGAGGCGGTGCGGTAGCCCGGCGGCGGCTCGACCAGGCGCCGCCTGGTGGGCTCGCCGGGGAAGGGCACGACCTGGTTGTCGCGGGCCGATCCGCCGAACAGCGAGCCGACCTGCGACCAGATCGGCGCGACGCGCATCTCGTCCACCGTGGCGGGGCCGGAAATCTGCGCCTGCGAGCGGTCGCGGGTGGTGTCGACCGCACCGCCGCCGAACCAGCCGCCCTGCCGGGCGCGCAGCTCGGCATTGGTCATGGTGCGACCGAACTCGTCGCGCTGGATCGGCGTGTTGGCGGCGAGGCCGGCAGCCCGCGCCCGGGCGACGTCGGGATCGTTGGGCCAGTTCGGATTGCGGGCAGCCGCCGATTCCTGCGGCGGCGGCAGGGCATTGCCACGCGGCAGGACGAGCGGCGCGCGCTCGCGATAGTCGATGGGGGGGCGCGCGGTCTCGACGAGGCCGAGGCCGCTGAGCAGGCCGCCGACGACATTGGCCTCGAAGCTCGGGCCACCGCCCTGCTGGGCGAAGGCGGCGGATCCGGCGACGGTGAGGGCCGTGGCGAGGAGCGCAGTGCGGATGCGCGTCATGTCGGTCATCCCTAGAAAGAGCCCGGCCCGTTGGAAAGGCCTGGCCTTGAATGGACCCGGCGCACGGGGCGCCGATGTGGAGCCGGTCCTATCCCTCAGGATCATGCCGATTTCGAGGCATCCGGCCGGCCGCCGAAGAGGGACTCATACAGAAGGAGCCCAACGCCCGCAACGATGCCGACATCGGCGAGGTTGAACACATACCACTGGAACTGCCAGGTCGCGGTGGTGATGTGGAAGGCGAAGAAGTCGGCGACCGCCCCGTAGACCACCCGGTCGAGGCCGTTGCCGACGGCCCCGCCGGCGATCAGGCCGAGGGCGAGGGCGGTCAGCGTGCTCTCCGCCCGCCACAGCCACCAGCCGATGAGCGCGACCGCACCGACCTTGAACAGCACCAGCGCCCATTGGCCGAACAGGCTGTCCTGCTGGAACAGGCCAAAGGAGACGCCGTAGTTCCAGGCCATCACCAGATCGAGGACCGGGGCGACGGTGATCACCTGTCCCGTGGTGATGCCCACGACCTGGAGCATGAAGACCTTGAAGGCCTGGTCGACGGCGAAGGTGGCGGCGAGCGCGATCAGGCCGGGGCGAAGATGCGGCGAAGGGGTCAAGGGCGGATCATCCCGTGGCGGTCTCCCGGGGAGGTGGCCCGTCCGGCGCGGCCGGTCAAGCACTTATCCTCGACAACCCTGCGGCGAGCCGCCATACGGATTTCATCGAAGGTCCCCCATCGTGCAGCCATGACCCACAAGCTCTATTTCGTCCGCCACGGCGAGACCGACTGGAACGCCGAAGGGCGGCTTCAAGGTCAGCGCGACATCCCCCTCAACGATGTCGGCCGCGTCCAGGCCGAGGAGGTCGGCGCCATCCTCGCCCGGCTGGAGCCGCGTTACGCCGATCTCGCCTATTGGGCGAGCCCGCTGTCGCGCACCCGCGAGACCATGGAGCGGATGCGCGCCCGCCTCGGCCTGCACCCGCCGGCCTATGGCATGGACGACCGGCTGATGGAGCTTTCCTTCGGCGCCTGGGAGGGCCTGACCTGGCCTGAGGTGGAGGCCCATTCCCCTGCCGTCGCCGCCTCCCGCATCGCCGACAAGTGGCATACCAAGCCGCCGCAGGGCGAGAATTACGAGGATGTGGCGACACGGCTGCGTGCCTTTGTCGCGACGCTGGAGCGTCCCAGCGTCATCGTCTCCCATGGCGGCGTCGGCCGCACCCTGATGGCGCTGCGCGGCACCATGGACCGCGTCAGGGCCTCGGAGGTCTTCGTCCGCCAGGGGGTCGTCTATGTCTTCGAGGACGACCGCTTCACCGTCGAGGTGCCCTGACGGCTCAATGGCCGCCGAGAATGCCCCAGAGGCTGCGCGCCGTCGGCAGGCGCGGCTGGCCGTTCGGCCGGTCCCAGGGGCACTGGTACTGGCTCGCCGCGACCGTATCGTCCATGCGCGCCGGGAAACATTTCGGACGGGTGCCCGGCGCCAGCGTGCCGCGGCTCTGGTGCACCAGCAGCACGCGATCGCGGGTCTCGTCCTCCAGTCCCGTCCCGCGCGCCCAGACGGCGGGTGCGGTGGCGATGAGGGCGGTGAAGGCCAGAACGGCGATGCGGGTCATGGCGGCTCCTGCGCAGGGGTCGGCGCGGCCGGACCGCGCGCTGACAAGGCTCTCCATAGCAGACCGTGTCGGTGGCGTCATTGCGGCGGCGCGGGCAGCCGTCAGTCGGAGCCGCCAACCGCCCGGCCGAACCGGGCGACGACGGCCCGCAGGGTCTCGTCCTCGAAGCCGGCGACGGCGGCCTTCAGCCGCGCCTCGTCGGCCGGGCGGCGCGGCGCGACGGGCGGCTTGGGCTTCGCCGTGAGCGGGATCTGGGTGAGCCGGACGGCGGCGACGCAGCGCCAGCCCATGAAGGCGTTGACCCGCTCGATGATCACCGGCGTCATGTGCTGGATCTCCAGGGCGAAGGGCGCCTCGACCCGCACATGCAGCGTGCCCGGCTCCGGCTCGCCGCGGCCCTCCGGCCGGCGCGGCCAGGCGATCTTCACCGGGGCCGAGCGGCGCGCCAGGTCGTCGCCGACGATCTCGTCCCAGCGCGTCACCACCTCGGTCGAGGCGAAGCCCGCCTGTTGCAGGGCCTGGCCGATGGGCCCGGCGGCGATGTCGGCGAGGGGCCGCGGGCCTTTCGGGCGATAGGGAGTTTTCATCGGAGGCTGTGGGTTGTCGGCGGATGGCGTTGCGGTGGCGGCGGCGGTGGGCGAGGGTCCGCCCATGGCGCGCAGGACACTAGCACGGACGGGGCGGAGACAGGAGGGCGCGGCGCCGGCGCAGGCTCTGCTCGCCTGGTACGACCGCCATCGCCGCAGCCTGCCCTGGCGGGCGCTGCCCGGCGAGCCGGTCGATCCCTACCGGGTCTGGCTCTCCGAGATCATGCTGCAGCAGACCACGGTAAAGGCGGTGGCGCCCTATTTCGCCGCCTTCCTCGCCCGCTGGCCGCGGGTCGAGGATCTCGCGGCGAGCCCGGTCGAGGAGGTGATGAAGGCCTGGGCGGGGCTCGGCTATTATTCCCGCGCCCGCAACCTCCATGCCTGCGCCATTGCGGTCACCGACGGTCATGGCGGCCGTTTTCCCGCCGATCTCGCCGCCCTCCGGGCGCTGCCGGGGATCGGCGACTATACCGCGGCGGCCATCGGCGCCATCGCCTTCTCCCTGCCCGCCCCGGTGGTCGACGGCAATGTCGAGCGCGTGGTGACGCGGCTCGAGGCGGTGGACGATCCTCTCCCGGGGGCCAAGCCGCTGATCCGGGCGCTGGTCGCGGACATGCTGGACCCGGCGCGGCCCGGCGATTTCGCCCAGGCCTGCATGGATCTCGGCGCCACCATCTGCACGCCGCGCAAGCCCGCCTGCGTCCTCTGCCCGCTACAGCCCTTCTGCGCCGCCGCCGCGACGGGCGACCAGGAGACCTATCCGCGGAAGGCGCCGAAGCGGACGGGGGTGCTGCGCCGTGGCGCCGCCTTCGTGGTGGTGCGGGCCGACGGTGCGCTGCTCGTCGGCACGCGGCCGCCCAAGGGCCTGCTCGGTGGCATGACCGAGGTGCCGGGCACGCCCTGGTCGGCGGATTTCGACGCGGCCGCGTCGCTCGCCGCGGCGCCGCTACCGCTGCCCTTCCGCCGCCTGCCCGGCGTGGTGAGCCATGTCTTCACCCATTTTCCGCTCGAACTCGTGGTTTTTGGCGCCGAGGCACCGGCCGCCATGCCGGCCCCCACGGGGTGGCGCTGGATTCCGGCCGACGCCATTGCCGGGGAGGCCTTTCCCTCGGTCATGCGCAAGGTCATCGCCCATGCCCTGCCAGGATTCTGACGACCGCTGCGATCGGGCTTGACCTCCGGTTGCCCAGCGGCATGCTGGCGACGATCACAGCGGCGGGATGCGAGAGGCTTCCGCGCACCAATGACGGAATCGATGGGCATGACGGATGGCCGCCCGCCGGGGATGACCTGGCACTATGACCGCGCCGAGATGGTCGCCGACGGCGTCATCCACGCGCTCGGCGCCGTCTTCGCGCTCTTCGCCGCCGGCGCGCTGGTCGGGGTCGCCCTCTACCGGGCCGAACTCGCCACGCTCTCCGCCCTGATCGTCTATGCCGCCAGCCTCGTCGCCGTCATCGGCTGCTCGGCGGCCTATAACATGTGGCCGGTGTCGCGCACCAAATGGCTGCTGCGCCGGTTCGACCACGCGGCGATCTTCATGCTCATTGCCGGCACCTACACGCCCTTCATGGTCCATGTCGCGACACCAACCGCCCATGCCATGCTGGCCGGGGTCTGGATCGCCGGTTTCGCCGGAGCGGCGCTGAAGCTCTTCGCCCCCGGCCGCTATGACCGGGTGACAGTCTTCCTCTATCTCGCCATCGCCTGGAGCGGCGTCGTCGTCGCCCACCAGGTCTTCGCCGTGCTGCCGACGGTCGCCATCGTGCTGCTGGTGGCGGGCGGGCTCATCTATTCGGCCGGCGTCGTCTTCCACCTCTGGCATTCCCTGCGCTTCCAGAACGCCATCTGGCACGGCTTCGTCCTCGTCGCCGCCGGCTGCCAATATGCCGCCGTGCTGAACGGCGTGCTGCTCGTCACCTGATCCGCAGCCGCCATGACCCTGTCCGGCTTCCTCCTCTTCTGCGGCGTCTATGCCATGGCGACCTTCTCGCCGGGCCCGGCGGCGGCGGCCATCGTGGCGCGCACCCTGGCGGTCGGCGCCAGGCGCACCGTGCCCTTCATCCTCGGCATCGTCGCCGGTGATCTCGTCTGGTTCGCCCTCGTCGCCCTCGGCCTTGCGGCGCTGGCGCAGAACGCCCAGCCGCTCTTCCTCGCCATCAAATATGCCGGCGTCGCCTATCTGCTCTGGCTCGCCTGGAAGCTGTGGACCGCGCCCGCCGCGCCGCCGCAGGAATCGGCCGCGGCGCGCGGCGAGGGCTGGAAGCTCTTTCTCGGCGGCCTGGCGCTCACCCTCGGCAATGCCAAGGTGATGGTCTTCTTCGTGTCGATCCTGCCGCTGGTGGTCGATCTCGGCGGGCTGACGCCGCTTCTGGCGATCGAGCTCGCGGTGGCCATGGCGGTCATCCTCTCGGCCGCCATGGGAACCTATGCCCTCGCCGCCGCACGCGCCCGCCGCTTCATCGCCAGCCCGCGCGCCATGCGCCTGGTCAACCGCGGCACCGGCGCGGTCATGGCCGGCGCCGCCGTGGCTGTGGCAGCGCGGGGCTAGC
>JAIEPJ010000244.1 GCA_019749835.1 Phreatobacter sp.
GGATGCTGGAGAACAAGGTCAACCAGACCTCGTTCAAGGCGACCCGCGCCCGCATGGCCGCCCATCCGATCGAGGATGTCGGCGCCAAGCTGCGCGACATGATGCCGTGGATCAAGGCGAAGGCCCTGGTCGACAAGACCAAGAACTGAGACGCGATCTGGTCGCGACGGACGGGTGAGCACATCCACGCTTTGTGACACCCGTGGAATTCTGGAAAAGGGCGGCTTCGGCCGCCCTTTTATTCGCTCGGGACCGGCACGCGAGCAGATTGGCCATCGCTGCCCTGCGACCAGAGGCGCAGCGTCCCGCCCATTTGATGGGCGTGACTTTCTGGATGCAACCTTGCGATATGAGGCGCGTTCATGTTCCACTCATCAGGCATGTCGCAGCGTGTACCAAAATACCTTGGCGCCACACGCAAACGGGCTTACGAGGATTTTTCCGGCGAGAGGCGGGGTCAGAAACATTCATGTCGCAACCGAGCCTGCGCCTGATCTCGGGATTGCCCTACCTTAAGGAACGGCTCGCGGAACTCTACGCAGCTGGCCGCAGCGGCCATGCGGACCAGTTCGCCGCCGCCTTCGCCGAAGACGGATTCATGCCGATCGTGGCCGACAGTCGCCTGGTCCCGGAGGCGGGCCCGTTGCGCGGGCGGGCCGCGATCGCCAAGGGCCTGCGGCAGTGGTGCAGCCGCTATGAATATGTCGACGGGCTTGTGGTCGACGTCATTGCCGATTTCGACATTGCGGTCACCCGGCGCCAATTGACCCTGCGTTGCATTGCGACCGGTTCGGTCGCCGATTTCGACGTGGCGGATTTCGTGCGCTTCCGGAATGGGGAGATCGTCGAACTGGCACAGTTCATCGACACCGCCTCGCTGGCGGTTCTCTCGGGTCGTATCTGACCATGGCGAAGTCCCCTTCGACTTCCACGGAACGCAAGAAGCACAACCAGGCGATCACCGAGGCGGTGCATGCCCTCTATACCGCCCGGATGTCCGGAGCTGTGGACGAGTTCGTGTCCTATTTCGCGCCGGATGCGCGGTTGACCGTGGTCGGCAATCCGGCTCTCAGCCCCGGTGCGGGCATGCGGCTCGGTCGCGAGGGCATCGCGCGCTACCTGCAGCAATTGCACGACAACAACGCCTATCTCAGCCATCGGATCGACGATATCGTCACCGAGGGCGATCATGTCGTCGTGCGCTGGACCGCCGAGGTGCGTTTTCTCGACAACGGGCGCACCGGCACCTACGAGATTCTCGACCATTTGCGGGTCCGGGACGGCCTGATCGTCGAGCTGACGCATTTCTACGATACGGGCGGCATCGCCATCGCCCGTGGGCGCGTGAAGATCGCCTGAGCCCGGCCCGGGCTGATGGCGGAGTTCACGGAACAGAATTGGTGCGGTGCCACAGGCGCGCGCTAGGGTGGCGCGACGGAGCGCACCATGAACATCCTGTCCATCCAGTCCTGGGTTTCCTACGGCCATGTCGGCAATGCCTCGGCCGTCTTCCCGATGCAGCGGCTCGGCCACGAGGTCTGGGCCATCCATACGGTGCAGTTCTCGAACCATACGGGATATGGCGCCTGGAAGGGCCGGGTCTATGACGGGCCGATGATCGACGAACTGGTCGAGGGCATCGCCGACCGCGGCGTTCTCGGGCGGTGCGACGGGGTTCTGTCCGGCTATATGGGCTCGTCCGACATCGGCTCGGCCATCATCGCCGCCGTCAGGCGCGTGCGCAGCCTCAATCCCGCCGCCCTCTATTGCTGCGATCCGGTGATCGGCGATGTCGGCCGGGGCGTCTTCGTCCGGCCCGGCATTCCGGAATTCATGCGCGACAAGGCCGTGCCGGCCGCCGACATCATCACGCCGAACCAGTTCGAGCTCGAATATCTCTCCGGGCGGTCCATCACCACCATCGCCGATGCGGTTGCGGCGGTCGACGCCATCCGTGCGACGGGGCCGAAGACGGTGCTCGTCACCAGCCTGATGACCGAGGATACGCCCGCTGACGCCATGGATCTCCTCGCCTGCGGGCCGAACGGCCGATTCCGCGTGCGCACGCCGCGTCTCTCGGTCTCGGTCAACGGGGCGGGCGACGCCATCGCGGCGCTGTTCTTCGTCCATGCCGCGACGACCGGCGACGAGGCCTTCGCGGTCTCTCGCGCGGCCTCCTCGGTCTTCGGCCTGCTCAAGCGCACGGAAGAAGCCGGCTCGCGCGAGATCCTCACCGTCGCGGCGCAGGACGAGTTCGTCACGCCGTCGCGCCTGTTCTCCCCCGAACCGATCGTTTGAGACCTGCCATGACGCAGACGCCCCCCGCCCGCCGCATCCATACGCTCGACGTTTTCACGCACGAGGCCCTGGCCGGCAACCCGCTCGCCGTGGTCCATGATTCCGCCGGGCTGGACACCGCCGCGATGCAGAAGATCGCCGGCGAGTTCAACCTGTCGGAGACAGTGTTCGTTCTGCCGGAGACCGCGGCCGGGCACCGCGCCGATATCCGCATCTTCACCCCCGGCGCGGAACTGCCCTTCGCCGGCCATCCGACGGTGGGAACCGCCGTTCTCCTCGCCGCCCTCGACGGACTCGCGCCGGGCGCAGAGACCGCCTTCATCCTCGGCGAAAAGGCCGGGCCGGTCCCCTGCCGCGTGCGGCGCGACAGGGACGGGCGCTATACGGCGACCTTCGTGGCCCCGCGCAAGCCGGCGGATATCGGCCCCGCGCCCGACCCGGCGCAGCTCGCGGGCGTGCTCGGGCTGGATGTCCGCGACATCGGCTTCGATCGCCACCGTCCCAGCCGCTACGGGGCGCCGGTGTCGTTCTGCTACGTGCCGATCAAGACACGCGAGGCCATGGACCGCATCCGCGTCGACACGCGCTGGTTCGCCGAGACTTTCGCCGCCATCGGCGACGACCATCCGGCGATCTTCGCCTATAGCCGCGAGACCGTGGATCCGGCGGCGCGTTTCCATGCCCGCATGTTCGCGCCCGGCCTCGGGATCGCGGAGGATCCCGCAACGGGCTCCGCTGCCGCCGCCTTCGCCGGCGTGCTGGCCGCCCAGGAGGGCCTCGCCGACGGCACGCACGAGATCATCATCGAGCAGGGTTTCGCGATGGGGCGCCCGAGCCGCATCACCCTCGGCCTGACGCTGGCAGGCGGCGGCGTCGAGACCGTCACCATCGGCGGCGGCGCCGTCATCGTCACCGAGGGCCGGCTTTTTCTCTAGGTCTGCCCTCGTCCCGCCGATCGGGGCAAAGCAAAACCCGCCAGCTGGCGCCGGCGGGTTTGATCTCGTTGTCGCTGAGGATCAGCGGCGATAGCGGCAGACGCGCTCGCCGTAGCTGTTGATCCAGCAGCGGCGACGCGGCGTGGTCTCGGCGCCGATCACCGCACCGGCGATGCCGCCGATCGCGGCGCCCGCGAGAGCGCCACCACCCGTGCCGGTGGCGAGGCCACCGATCAGGGCGCCGGCACCCGCGCCGATGGCACCGCCTGCCGCGGCGCGCTCTTCGCGCGGGGTGCAAGCACCGATCATCAGAGCGGCAGCGCCGACCAAAGCCAATTTCTTCAACATGGATATTCCCTCCTGCAGGCCCCCGACCCAGGGTGGACCATAGGTGACCGTCGTGCCATTTGCCAAGCTGCAAGTCCACCAGCCTTGAGGTCGGTCAAAGGCCGTGCTTTCAACTGCACGGATCTCTGGACCGATGGACCTCCGGGCCGAAGGACATCGCGCGAGGACAACGCCTTGACGCCATACCGGTTCCGCCACATTCGCCACATTCGTGCCACGGTCGAGGATCGCGCCTGGGACTATGCCCTGACGCATTCCGCGGCGATCGAAACCGCATGGCTGGCGGCATCGGCGGCCAATCCCGCCCTGTTCGACGGGCAGGTTCTCGTCATCGCCGAGCGCAAGGTGGCGGGCGATGTCTTCGAGGCGCGCTACCGGCAGGTCCGCTATGCGCAGTTTCTCCACTACATGCGGCACGCAGAGCCGGACGGGGTGAGCCGCAACGGCTTCGCCGTCGCCGGGCTGACCAGTGCCGACGGCGCGCTGGTGATGGGGATCATGGGCGGGCACACGGTCAATGCCGGCAAGATCTACTTCCCCGGGGGCACGCCCGACCCCTCCGACGTGGTCGACGGACAGGTCGACCTCGACGGCAGCGTGGTGCGCGAGCTCGCCGAGGAGACGGGGCTGACGGCGGAGGAACTGGCCTTCGACCAGGGGTTCTGGCTGCACGAGGACGAGAAGCGCTCCGCCTTCATCAAGGTCGTGCGCACGCGCCTCACCGCCGAGGACCTGCGCAGCGCCATTCTGGAGCGCCTGGCGCAACAGGCCGAGCCGGAACTCGCAGGCATCCATATCCTGCGCACCGCCGATGACCTCAGGCCCGACCTGATGCCGCCTTTCCAGCTCGCCTATGCGCAATGGTGGCTGGCCGGCGGCCCGGATCAGCCGGGATAGCCGTAGCGCCGCTTGACGGCGGTGAGAGCGCCGCGCGCCTCGCCGTCACGGCCGGCGGAACAGGCGCCCTCGGGGCCCCGGAGGTCGGCGATGACGCGGCCATGGACCTCGCGCGTGACATGGCCGGTCGCCAGATCATTGTCCATCACGGCGCGGAAGCGGGCGATCTCGCCGGCGCAGCCGGCGCCTTCGGGAAGGCGGAAATCCGGCCGCGTCACATAGGAGGGGGTGGCGGTGGCCACGGGCTGGGGCGCCGGCGCCTGTGCCGTCGTCGACTGGCAGGCGGCGAGGCCGAAGGCGGCGAAGGCAGCAAGCAGGCTCAGGCGGATCATGGAGGGCCCCGACAGTCACGAATCGACGCGGTGACTGTAGGCGGGGGCGCCGCCCGGTCACAAGCGGCGCACGGTCGCTGCCGGCTCGCCAACTATCCCAGCGGCTTCAGCCCGCGCTCGATGGCCGCGCGCTTCGGCTCGAGGAAGGGCGGCAGGGCGAGGCTCTCGCCGATGGTGGCGAGCGGCTCGTCGACATCGAAGCCGGGGCCGTCGGTGGCGATCTCGAAAAGGATGCCGTTCGGCTCGCGGAAATAGAGGCTGCGGAAATAGTAGCGGTCGACGGCACCGGAGCTGGGGATGCGCAACCCGTTCAGCCGCGCGATCCAGCCGGCATATTCGGTCTCGTCGGGGGTGCGGAAGGCGACATGATGGACCGAGCCGGCGCCCTGGCGCGCCTGTGGCAGATGCGGCTCGACCGCGACATGGTACTCGGCGGCCGGCCCGCCGGCGCCCATCGCATAGACGTGGACCGGCGAGGCGCTGGGCAGGGTGTAGTCGCGGACCTTGCGCATGCCGAGCACGTGGGTGAGGACGAGATCGGTGGTCTCCAGCACGGGAACGCTGGCGGTGATCGGGCCGAGGCCGCGGATCTGGTGTTCGGCCGGCACCGGGCTCTGGTCCCAGGGATGGGCGTCGCCGGCGCCGCCATCGTCGATCAGGGCGAGACGCTGGCCCTCCGGGTCCTCGAAGTCGAGGGTCAGGCGGCCATCGCGCATGACCGGCGCATCGTGCTTCACACCCTGCGCGGCGAAGCGGGCGGCCCACCAGCGGATCGTCGCCTCGCCTGAGACGCGCAGCGCCGAGCGGATGATGGCATTGGTGCCGCGCCGCTCCGGGGGCACGGGCCATTCGAAGAAGGTGATGTCCGAGCCGGGGCTGGCAATGCCGTCGCCGTAGAAGAGGTGGTAGGCGGAGGTGTCGTCCTGGTTCACCGTGCGCTTGACGAGGCGCATGCCGAGAACGCGGGTGTAGAAGGCGTGATTGCCCGGCGCATTGGCCGAGACGGCGGTCAGGTGGTGGATGCCGGTGAGAGCGGGGGTCATGGCTCGTCCTCGCATGATGCGGCGGGGGCCGCTTGTCGTTGATGCCTAGATCGGCCGGAAGTCGCCGCCGGGCAAGAGGCCCGGGCTGGCCGTGCCGCAAGCCGGGCTTGCACCGATGCCCGCGCCACGGGCGCAACCGCGCGCCATGGCCGGGCGCCGGATTCCGTCCTAGTCTCGCACGGCAGAAGACCGCTGCCGGCCGTGAGGGGCCGGGACAGGGCTCGCCAGGGAGACAGGACCGATGAGCATCGCGACCACGACCGCACCCGTGCTGCCCGGCAAGGCCGGGCCTTTCCGCGCCGACCAGGTCGGCTCGCTGCTCCGCTCGCAGCCGCTGAAGGAGGCGCGCGCCGCCCATGCGGCCGGCAAGCTGGACGCGCTCGGCCTTCGCACGGTGGAGGATGCCGAGATCAAGACGCTGATTGCCAAACAGGAGTCGATCGGGTTGCAGGCGATCACCGACGGCGAGTATCGCCGCTCCTGGTGGCACTATGATTTCCTCTGGCAGCTCGACGGCGTCACCCGGGTGGAGCTCGACCAGGGCATCCAGTTCGCCGGTGTGCAGACCAAGGCCGAAGCGCCAAGGGTGACGGGCAGGATCGGCTTCTCGACCCATCCCTTCATCGAGCACTTCAAGTTCCTGAAGGCGAACACGACGCGCACGGCGAAGATGACCATCCCCTCGCCGTCGATGCTGCATTACCGGGGCGGGCGGAAGCTCATCAATATGGGCCTCTATCCCGACATGGCCGATTATTACGAGGATCTCGGCCAGGCCTATCGCCAGGCCGTCCACGCCTTCTACGACGCTGGCTGTCGCTACCTGCAGCTCGACGACGTCTCCTTCGCCTATCTCTGCGACCCCGAACAGAAGCAGATGCTGGCCGAGCGCGGCGACGACCCCGAGGCGCAGGGTGCCATCTATGCGGCGATGGTCTCGGCGGCCATCGGCGGGCGGCCGAAGGACCTCGCCATCACCATGCATCTGTGCCGCGGCAATTTCCGCTCCACCTTCGTCGCCTCCGGCGGCTACGAGCCGATCGCCGACCTCCTGTTCAACACCATGCCGGTGGACGCCTATTTCATGGAATGGGACACCGAGCGGGCCGGCGGCTTCGAGCCGCTGCGCTTCCTGCCGAGGGGCAAGGCGGTGGTGCTGGGCCTCGTCACCTCGAAGACCGGCGTGCTGGAATCCAAGGACGACATCAAGCGCAGGATCGACGAAGCGGCGAGATTCGTTCCGCTGGAGCAGCTGTGCCTGTCGCCGCAATGCGGCTTCGCCTCGACGGAAGAGGGCAACACCCTCGCCGAGGACCAGCAGTGGCGGAAGCTGGAGATGATCGTCGCGGTGGCGCGCGAGGTCTGGGGCTGAGCGGTTGTTCGTTGCCGGCGCGGCCGACGGTGCCTATGCTAGACGCATCGGACATGGAGACCCTGCCATGAACGCCATCACCATCCGGCTTGACGCGGACCTGACCGCGCGGCTCGACCGCATCGCCGAAATGCTCGACCGCCCCCTCGCGGACATCGCCGCCGCGGCCGTCGCCGAATATGTCGCGGCCGAAGAGGCCGAGATCGCCAAGATCAAGGAAGGGTTGGAGCAAGCCCGGCGCGGGGAGTTCGCGACCGACGAGGAGGTCGCCGCCGTCATCGCGAAATACGTCAAGCCATCGACCTGAGGGCGCATATGCGGCTGCGATGGACGCGGCGGGCCCTGCGCGATCTCGATGAGATCGGCGCCTATATCGCCGCCGAGGACGTCCTCGCTGCCGAGCGGGGCGGTTTGCGGCTGGTTGAGGCTGCGGATCGACTGACAACCTTGCCGAAGGGCGGTCGACCGGGGCGGGTCGCAGACACCCGGGAGC
>JAIEPJ010000299.1 GCA_019749835.1 Phreatobacter sp.
TTGACCAGGCCGAAGGTCAGGGCCGGATCAGGCCCGAAGATCAGCCAGACGGCGAAGGTCAGCACGGCAAGTGCCATGACGACGGGAACGAACCACATTGTCACGCGGTCGACCAGCGCCTGGATCGGCAGCTTGCCGCCTTGCGCGGCTTCGACCATGCGGATGATCTGAGCCAGCATCGTGGCCTCGCCCACCGCAGTCGCCCGGAAACTGAACGCGCCGGTCTGGTTTACTGTGCCGCCGGTCACGGTGCTGCCCGGTGCCTTCTCGACCGGCACGGGCTCGCCAGAGATCATACTTTCGTCGATCCAACTTGTGCCTTCCGTCACCTCGCCGTCGACCGGCACCCGCTCACCGGGGCGGACGTCGACGACATCACCGGGGCGGACTTCGGCGACCGGCACTTCGACAAGGCCGCCATTGCGAAGGACACGGGCGGTCTTGGCCTGAAGTCCGACCAGCCGCTTGATCGCCTCTGAGGTCCGGCCTTTGGCGCGAGCTTCAAGCAGACGACCAAGGAGGATCAATGTGACGATGACTGCCGCCGCCTCGAAATAGACATTCTGGGTGCCTAGGGGCAGGACGCCGGGGGCAAAGGTTGCCACCAGGGAATAGCCGAAGGCAGCCAACGTTCCGACCGCGACCAGGCTGTTCATGTCAGGCGCCAGACGCGCCAGGGCCGGAAACCCCTTGCGGTAAAACCTGAGGCCAGGACCAAGGAGGACTACGGTCGTCAAGGCGAACTGAATGTACCAGCTGTTCTGCATGCCAATGCTGTTCATCACCGCCATGTGGACCCACAAGAACAGATGCGATCCCATCTCGAGGACAAACACCGGCAGCGTCAGAGCCGCAGCAAAAAGCACATCGCGCCTCAATGCGGCTTCCTCGGCCGTTTTCTTCGCGGCGGACTCTTCTGACATGATGGCGGTTTCGGTCGCTGACCGTGCCTCGTAACCCGCATCCGCGATTGCGCCGATCAGGGAGGCAAGGTCCGCCGTTCCGGTGACCGTGGCGCGTTCCGTGGCCAGATTGACATTGGCTGCGGTCACACCGGGTACCGTTTTCAAGGCCCGCTCCACCCGTGCCACGCAGGAGGCGCAGGTCATACCCTCGATGACGATATCGATCGGACGCATTGACACATCATAGCCCGCGTCCTCGATTGCCTTGACCAGAGCCGACCGGTCTAGGTCTGGTCCGATGATTTCTGCCCGCTCCGTCGCGAGGTTGACGGCTGCAGTTTTTACCCCGGGGACCGCCTGCAGTGCACGCTCAACGCGCCCGACACAAGATGCGCAGGTCATGCCCTGGACGTCGATCACGATCCTGCCGAGGTCTGCCGTGGCGTTTTGAGGGGCTTGTATGTTCATCGCGGCACTCCGGTGGCGAGTTACTCCGCTGACTTACATAGGGCTTCCCATGATGGTAAGGTCAAGCCCTGATTTCAATTTGTCTGATCACGGAATTGTTCTCTTGACCTTACAACGGTGGGAAGGCCTATATCGAGGTGCATGAGGCGATTGTCCTAAGGAGACACTCATGCAGTTCCAAATCGAGAACATGACCTGCGGCGGCTGCGCGCGCAGCGTCACCAAGGCGATCCAGTCGGTGGACCCCTCCGCTGAGGTGACCGCAGATCCGGCCTCGCACAAGGTCGAAGTGAAATCAGCGGCTTCTCGCGACCGGTTGGTCGCTGCGCTGACCGAGGTCGGCTACGCGCCTGCCTGACAAAACATAATCATCGAAGGAAAATCTGAATGAACAAACGTACTCTCGCGCTGTCTATTGCGGCTGTTGCTGTTGTCGGTGGGATAGCATTTGCCCAGCAGACCATGGAAGGCATGGACCACTCCAACATGGGTGGCATGGGCATGGGGGATATGGGCATGATGAGCCATGCTTCCATGATTCCGGCAGAGTTGGCGGACAATCCGGCCGTGCAGGCCTACGCGGCGGCAATGGACCAGATGATGGCGGACATGATGGTGCCTTATACCGGGGACGCTGACGTTGATTTCGTGCGAGGCATGATTCCGCATCATGAAGCTGCGGTCGCGATGGCGCGCATTCAGCTGGAGCATGGCACGGACCCGGAAATCAAAAAGCTCTCGGAAGAGGTGATCGCGGCTCAAGAGGCCGAGATCGCCGAGATGAAGGCCTGGCTCGCGGCTCGCGGGTTGTAGGGCGCTTCGGTGGCGGCAGGGTGGCCCGCTCCCGACCATCCTGCCGCCCGCCCCGGACGGGGTGGCAACGGCCCACTTACCCTTCGTCGGATTTTGCGTTGCGAGTACACCCGCAGTTGAGCGCGCGCCTGTGAAAACTCGCGACCGGCTTTAGACGGGGCGCAGTCTCTGGATCGACAGTCCAGCCGGGCCGGATTCTCTGCGCCCGCCCCGCTGCCATCCGTCACGCAGCCATGTCGCGGCAGGACTTAGCGCAGCGCCGGCAGATCTCGGCGCATTTCTTCATCTGCGTGTCATTGCCGAAGGCATCGCAGGACTTGGCGCACCGCTCGCAGGCTTCGGCACAAAGACCGCAGGTCCGGCCATGCAGCGGCGAGTTTCTCAGCATGAAGTCGGCGCTGATCCGGCACGTATCCGCGCAATCCAGAAGCGCCTGGATGTGCGGGGATGCGACATGTTGACCGCCCTTGCCGAGGCAGTACGCCAGCGTTTCAAGACAGATGTTGTGGCAGTCGCTACAGTTTTCGATGCATTCCTTCATATTCATCTCTCGTACTCCTGTTTTTTGGTTGCCGAATTGCCCTTGGACCGGAGCGCGGCGAAGAAGCCTGGGCCACCCCCCTTTTGCCCGTGGACAGGCCGTTCAGTGCCATCGGGATCGGTCTTGAAAACGCGAAGGCATTCGGAGTGGTTCCACCGATATCCGCCGACTCCTGAACGAACCGAAATGACAGACGTACATGCGGTCGGGGAATTACACAGCGTTCGCCGGGCTCCACAAACGGGGCTCTGCGAGATCTTTCGTGACCGGGCAAACGCATTTGCCCGGTAATCTTTTGCCTCGACATCCGTCAATGAAGATAGGCGTCGGTTGGCTCTCGCATGATCGGGACTTCTGCGGGAACTCCGCTGGCGGCAAACTCGGTCGGTGCCTGGCGGTCGGTCGAAGCCGTGACCGTGCCGCCTTCAGCCAGAAAGGAACAGGATGATGACAGTTCGAACTTTCTCAGCAGCAATGCTTGCTGTTGTCCTGATGGCCGGCGGCGCGGTCGGTCAGACCACGCCTCAGGCGGAAGATCCACATCACACGGCCGGCACCGAGAACCCCGCCCTCCCGAATGCGGCTGGCTCCGACGAGCCAACGGACCCTGCGGGTCCAGGGATGGACTCGCAGGGTGCGGGACCGGGGATGATGATGTCTGCTGAAATGATGCAGATGATGATGCAGATGATGGCCCAGCATCATGTCGCCGGTTCGACCCCGGGGCCGGGCATCCAGGACGGAATGACCGGCGCGGTCGGGCAGGGGTCGGAAGTGGTCTTTGGTCTTGCACCTGCCGCGACACCGGAGACGACGCCCGACGTGGTGCGCGGCTGGCTTCAGACGCAACTCGACAGTCTGCAGAATCCACGGCTGACACTCGGCACGATCGAGACGGCTGCGGATGGCAGCATCATCGCCGAGATCCGCACTGTCGACGGGGCGCTAGTACAGAGACTGTCGTTCAACAGGTATCCGGGTTTTGTTCGCCAGATCGACTGAACGTCGTCAAGACGAAACGAGAGCAGATACGAGATGCGAGAGGCTGTGATGCATTTTGCCACCTCGGTGCTGGTTCGCGCAACACCGCGGGAGGTTTTCGACTACCTCGACGACCCCGAGCGCATTGGCGCCCACATGTCTGGGGGATCGCTGATGATGGCGGGCGGAAGCATGCACTATCATTTGGATGCCGAAGCTGGGCGCAGGGTCGGTTCTGTCATCCGCGTCGAAGGAAGGATGCTGGGTCTGGCATTGCGGGTGACGGAAGTGATCACGGAACGCGTGCCGCCCGTCCGCAAGATCTGGAAGACGACAGGTCCGCAGCGGATGATCGTGATCGACACCTATCGGCTGGGGTTCGAGACGCTGCCGGTCGAGGCAGGAACCGAACTGCGCGTCTTTATTGACTACACGCTGCCGGAACAACTGCCGGACCGCCTGCTCGGTCGGGCATTGGCACCACTTTATGCGCGCTGGTGCGCGTCGCGGATTGCTGTCGGCACGCGGGCGCATTTCGCGCAAGTTCCGGGCCGAAGCCGGATCGCCTGAGTCCGGCGCGGTCAGCGCCTGGCCAAGTGTCCGATCCGCAGGGCAGTGTCAGTCAGCGCCATCGACGCCGCGGCATCCGCCGCAAGTCCGGTCATTGCCCGGATAGCGTCGATGGTTTCGGGGATCACGATGGCCTGGTTGTCGACCATATAGGCATAGAAGAGCTCGTTGCCCTGCACGGACAACATGTCCTGCCACAGCGCGACCTCGTAAAGGTTGTCATGCGGGCGGCCTAGGTCGGCCATCATCTCCTTGACCGCGTTCAGCGCGTCGAGGCCGTCATCCATCCGGATCAGCGCGATCCGCGACGAGGCACCGAAGGCGGCAAGAACCTCGTCCCTGGTGGCCGCGCGCGTCATCTCGACCGACCAGTAGTGCAGATGGGCCAGCGTCTGCGGCACCTTGACCGCCATCGTCACCACGTCCAGGCTTGGGTCCACGCTTTGCGCGTCGGGGCCTTGGTGGCTCGGGATCTCGCGCTCGGGCACCAGCGTGTTCATGATGCCGCCGAGATGGCTTTCCCAGGGGTCGGTCGCGCGCCGCAACAGGGTGCCGCGCGCCCGGACAAGCAGCCCCGCGCGCTTGAGCGCGGTCAGCGTGCGGACGATGGAGGTGGTGTTGCACGACACCACGCGGGTGCTGTCGCGCCCGATGGCACCGGCAAAGCTGGCCTCGGCCACGAAGGAATGGCCGGTAACGGCGTGTTTCTCGCCGCCCTGGACGATGAACCTGATGCCGCGCCGGCGATAGGCCTCGACATTGGCTGCCGCCACCTTCTTCGGCGTGCAGTCCACCACAATGTCGGCGCAGGTCAACAGGTCCTCCAGCATTCCGGCCACATCGAGCCCCGCCGCGCGCATGGCCGACACATGGCCCGGGCCGGCACCGTAAAGCGCGTAGCCCTTGGCCTCTGCCATGCGCGGGCGCCAGTCGGCGGCAACGTCGCACACCCCGGCCAGTACCATGTCGGGCTGCATGGCGACGGCATCCGCCACCCGCTTGCCGATGACGCCGTAGCCGTTCACCGCGACGCGGATTTCCTGCGTGGTGGTCATGATGCGATTCCTCTCGTTTCAAGCAAAATTCGTATCGCGGCCTTGAGCCGGGCTCGCGCCGTCGATGTAGGCCCGTGTCAGCGGCACGGCATCGCGCCGGTGGGCAAGCTGCAACTGGAACACCATGGTCCGACCGTTGCGGAATCCCGCCTCGCAGGCCGCGAGATAGAACTCCCACATCCGGCAGAACCGTTCGTCATAAAGCGCGCGCGCTGCGTCGCGGCGGGCGGCGAACCGCTCGTGCCAGAGGCGCAGCGTTTCCGCGTAATGGAGGCGCAGGATTTCCACATCCGTCACCCAGAGCCCCGCGCGCTCGGCCGCGGCGATGGCCTGCGACAGCGTGGGGCAATAGCCGCCGGGAAAGATGTACTTGCGGATCCAGGGATCGCTGCCGCCCTCAGGACCCATGATGCCGATGGAGTGCAGGAGCGCCACGCCGTCCGGTTTCAGCGCGTGGGCCATCGCCGAGAAGTAGTTGTCGTAGTCCGATGGCCCCACATGTTCGAACATACCGACCGACACGATCCGGTCGTAGCGGTCACGCTCGTCGCGGTAGTCGCGCAGGTGAAAGCGGACACGTCCGGCCAGACCCTCGGCTTCGGTCCGCGCGGTGGCGTAGGCCAGCTGTTCCCGCGACAGGGTGATGCCGGTGACATTCGCGGTGCTGTCGCGCGCCACCGACCGCGCCAGCCCGCCCCAGCCCGAACCGATGTCGAGAACCGAGAGGCCGGGACGGTCCAGCACCAGCTTGGCAGCGATGCGATGCATCTTTGCCGCCTGTGCCTCGTCCAGGGTCTCGTCACCACGTTCGAAATAGGCGCAGGAATACTGCCGCTCGCGGTCGAGAAAGAGATCGTAGAGATCGTCGGACAGGTCATAGTGATGCGCCACGTTGGACCGCGCGCGCGCCGACGGATTGCGGTGCCGGCGCCGCGACAGAAGCCGGTCGGCCATCGCCCGCAGACCACTTCCGGGCAGCGAGTCGAGCGCCTCCGGCCCGCCCGAGGTCAGCAGGTCCAGAAGCTCGCGCAGCGTCCCCCGTTGCAGCACCAGCCGGCCGTCCATCCAGGCTTCGCCAAGCGCAAGGCTCGGCTGGGTCAGCAGGCGCAAGGGCAGGTCGCGGTCAAGCAGCCGAACCGCCACATCGGGCGCGCCGCCGGTGCCGAAGCGGTAGGTCCGGCCACCCGCCTCGGTCCATTCCAGCGATCCGCGCCGGACGATCCGCCGCAGGATCGCGGCAACCAGCGCCGAAGCGCCGCCGACGACCGATCCCCTCCGGCTCCTTTGCGCGCGTGGCGCAATCTCAACTTCACTCTCGAATGAACTCTGCTGCGCCATTTGCTGTGGATCCATCATGGTCAGGTTGCAATCAACAGACGCGCGAGCGCCGAAAGGATTGCAGGCGCGAAGCGCTATCCTCACGAATGCGTGTAGGTGAAAGGAAAAGGAACGGCCTTTGCCCGGCCTGGAAGAACGACTTTGAAAGAGAGCTGATAGGGAGTGCGGTCAGCAAGCTTTACGAAAGCACCCCAAGTCACCGTATCTGCAATCTTCATCGGTTCAAGGTTAAGCAAGGTTCCACCGATATGACCAAGACCCATGACATTAACCGAAACCTGCGCTGTTTCGATCCGGGCGCCAGACGCGGCGTCGAACAGGGCAAGCACCAGATGATACTGATCTTGCCCATCGGGCGCGCCGCCGTGCATCGCGCCCTCGGTGTGGGACTTTGGATGGCCTTGCACGATGGCTGCAGGCATCACGCCGAGATAGGCCAGGACGCCGGCGACGGTCATCGTGTCGGCATTCACACCGTCTTGCCCGCGCGCGACCGCGGAGAAGGCCGCCGATGCGACCGCCGCCAACGGCAGGACGAGTGCCGTCCGGCGCGACAAGGCGGTCCCGTCGGGTTTCATGACGCCACTTCCAGCGCCTGCGGCGCGGCAGCCTTGGCCGGAGAACGGCGGGTCACGCCCTCTAGCCGCGTCCGTTTCAGAAGCAGGGCGTTCACGGCGACCAGGGCAGAGCTTCCCGACATCGCCAGGGCGGCGACCTCGGGACTGATCGTGTAGGGAAAGAACACCCCCGCCGCGACCGGAAAGGCGACCACGTTGTAGGCCACTGCCCAGAACAGGTTCTGGTGCATCTTGCGCAGGGTCGCCCTCGACAGCACGATCGCCCCCAGCACATCATGCGGGTCGCTTCTCATCAGCACCACGTCGGCGCTTTCCATCGCCACGTCGGTGCCCGCGCCGATGGCAAAGCCCACGTCGGCCTGGGTCAGCGCCGGAGCGTCGTTCACCCCGTCGCCGACCATGCCGACCTTCTTGCCCTGGGCCTGAAGCTCCTTGACCTTGTCGGCCTTCTGACCCGGCAGCACGTCGGCGAGCACGATGTCGATCCCGAGTTCCCCGGCGATGCGCGCGGCGGTCCCTGCGTTGTCGCCGGTCAGCATCGCCACCTGGACGCCGCGTTCGCGCAGCCG
>JAIEPJ010000126.1 GCA_019749835.1 Phreatobacter sp.
GTCGCGCGGGTGCCAGATCGGCCCTTCGGTGAACTGGAAGCCGGTGCCGAGCTGGCGCACCGGCGCCCAGAGGTCGATAAGGCCGTTGAAGGCCGGCGTGACGGCGACATGGGTGCTCATGGGGCGATCTCGCTCGGTGGCCTCCGTCCGGGAGGCTCTGGGGACGACAGGGATCAGGCGGGGAACCAGGAGCGCGCCGGCAGTGACTGCGTGACCGGCCCCGGCACCGCCATGTCGAGCCGTGCGACGACCTGGCCCGCCTCGATCTTGGCCGGCTTGTCATGCACCGGCAGGAGGAAGCGGGACGAGTTCAGCAGCTTCTTGATCGCCGCCTTTTCCTGGCGTTTCGATGTCCCGTGATTGCCGGTGACCCGGGGCTCATCGGCATGGATCTCGTGGAACGGATTGATGATCTGGTCGTTGAAATCGTAGATCACGTCGCCGCAGATCGTGGCCCGGCCCTCGGCCGTGTCGACATGGATGTTCATCGAGCCTTCGGTATGGGCGCCGGCCGCTTCCAGGTAGCAGCCGGGAAAGAGCTCGATCATCCCGGTCAGTTCGAGGTCTTCGAGCCGCAGCGCATGTTTCGTGTGCAGCCGGTCGATCAGGTGCTTGATGTCGGGGGCCGGATATTGCGGATGCATCAGGCCGGAGACCGAATATTCCAGCTCCCGCCGGTTGACGATCACCGTGGTGTTCATCGGGAACAGCTCGTCCTTGCCGGCATGGTCGATGTGCAGGTGGGTATGGGCGACATAGCGGACGTCACCCATCCGCACGCCGTATCTCATCAGTTGGTTCTCGATCATGTTTTCGTGGAACTGGAGCCCGCGCATGCCGAGGCTCTCCATGATCTGGTTGTGGCGGTAGCCGGTATCGACGACCACGGGCCAGGGGCCGCCGAGAATCAGGAAGCCGTAGGTATAGGTGCGCTTGCGCTGGCCGCAGCCCCGTCCGAGGACGAGAAAGCTCGATTCCAGCTCGATGTCGCCGTAGTCGAGGACCTTGATCTCAAGTGGCATCGTTCCCTCCGATTGTTGTCAGGCCAGCCGGTAGATCCGCTTGGCGGTTGATGAAAAGACAGCGGCGCGATCCCCCTGGGGGACGGCGGCCCGATGGTCGTCGAGGAGCGCGGCATAGGTGGTCCAGAGCTTCTCGATCGGAAAGTTGGATCCGAACAGGCAGCGCCCGGCGCCGAACAGCGCCAGGGTTTCCCGGACGACCATGGCCACATGGCCGGGATCATTGCGGCGCAGGAACGTGCCGAGCCCGGAGAGCTTGCTGACGACGTTCGGCCTTGCGGCGAGCATGGCCATGCCGGTCCGCCAGGCCTCCATGCCCTCGCCAGAGAGATCCTCCAGCATGCCGGCATGCTGGAGGACAAAGGTCACCCCGGGACAGGCGTCGGCGAGAGCGGCAGCCCCCGCCATCTGCCCGGCGAAGACCTGCAGGTCGAAACTCCAGCCATAGTCGGCAAGGCGGGCGATGTTGCGCTGAAGGGTCGGATTGCGGGCCAGATCCGGATCGGCGGCAAAGCGGTAGAGCGGGCTCTCGTGCCAGTGCAGTTGCCGCCGCACGCCGCGGACACGGGCGTTGCGGGCGAGGGCCTCAAGCTGCGGGCGGGCGTCGTCGGCCAGCATGTCGGCATAGGCGACGATGGCGATGGGAAAGCCGCTCTCCTCGGAGGCTTCGGCGACGAAGGCGGCTTCTGCGACGAAGCGGTCCACCGGCCAGTTGGCCTGGACATAGACCGCCCCGGTCAGGCCCGCTGCGGCGGCATCGGCGAGATATTCGGTCACCGGATAGTCGCGCCGGATCGGCTCATAGGGTCCGAAGATCCGCGGCTGCATGGGCCCGGTGAGCCAGGGCAGGTCGGCCTGGCGCCAGATGTGGAAATGGGCGTCGATCATGCCGCGCGCTCCCTGCCGATCGACAGGACATGGCGACAGATGGCGGCGGTCGTCCCGCCGTTGGTCAGCGACGTGATGAAGGGCCGGATGGCGGCGAGCCCCTCGGTTGCGGGGCGGTAGTCCCGCCCGGTCGCCAGGGGCGACAGCCAGTCGATCCGGTGCGCCCGTGCCGCGAGGTGCCGGACAGCCCGGATCATGGCGCCGGGGTCGCCGCGCTCCAGCCCGTCCGACAGGATCAGGACGACGGCGCCGCGTGCATAGCCGGCAAAGCGCGGGACTGCGAGGAAGGTCTCGAGGGCGTCGCCGATCCGTGTGCCGCCGTCCCAGTCGGCGACCAGATCGGCGGCGATTCCGAGGGCCCGGCTCCGGTTGCGGCGCTTCAGCGCGGTGGTGAGGCGGGTCAGTCGCGTTCCGAAGGTGAAGACCTCGACCCGCGGGGCACCCTGGACGAGGGCGTGGGCGAGGGCGAGATTGGCGTCGGTGCGCTGTTTCATCGAACCCGACACGTCGATCAGCAGCAGGACCGGCCGCACGCGGCTGCTCCGCCGCCAGCGCTTCAGCGCCATGACCTCCCCGTCATTGCGGATGGCGGCCTTGAGGCTGGCGGCGAGATCGAAGCCGGGGCCACGCCGGGCGCGCCGCTGACGATAGCCGCGCCGCCGCGGCAGGGCCTCGGGAAGGTCGCGCGTGAAGCGGTTGAGGGTGTCGCGGTCGTCCGGGGGCTGCAACTGGCGTACGGCGAGGGCCTCGGCTGACGTCGCCTCGCGGCCGGTCTCATGCACCTCGTCGCCGATGAGGATTTCCTGGCCGGCACCCTCCTCCTCGACCTTCATCTCGTCGTCGGGCTGCCATGAATCGTCCTCGCCGGGTTCGCCAACGGCACCGAGGAAATGGCTGTCGAAGAGCGCGTCGAACGTGTCCCGTCGTTCGATCGGCGGGCCGATCGTCGCCACTGCAGCCTTGCGCACATCCTCGATGGAGCGCGGTCCGAGAAGCTGCACCGCGCTGAGGAAGAGAACCGTCTGTTCCGGCGCCACGGCGAAACCGTTGGCCCGCAGCAGCGTCGCGAAAGCGACCAGAGGTCGGGTCGCAGCCGGCAGGCGCGGCGGGACGAGGGGGGTGGTCATGCCGCCACCGCCCGGATGAAGGCGTCCATGCGCGGGCGCATGAGGGCGAAGTCCTCCTCGTCCTTCAGGGCCGTGCCGATCGAGCGACGGAAGGCTTCGGGCCAGGAGGCGCCGGTGCGGTGGAGGGCGGTCGCCGCCTCCGCCCAGTCGACGGCCTCGGCGACGCCGGGCGGCTTGGTCAGCGGCTCCTGCCGCAGCAGGCCCACGGCATGGACGATCGCCCGCGCCGTGCCCTCGGCGACGGCGGAGGAGCGCAGCATGATGATGGCCGCCTCGCGCGCCGGATCGGGATAGGGGATGTAGTGGTAGACGCAGCGGCGGCGCAGCGCCTCATGCAGGTCGCGGGTGCGGTTGGACGTGAGGATGACGACGGGCCGGTCGGCGGCGCGCAGCGTGCCGCGTTCGGGGATGGAGATGGAGAAGTCGGACAGGAACTCGAGGAGGAAGGCCTCGAATTCATGGTCTGAGCGGTCGATCTCGTCGATCAGCAGCACGGTGGACTCCGGCCGCCTGAGCGCGGCCAGCATCGGCCGCTCGATGAGGAAATCATCGCGGTAGATGTCGATCGTGTCGCCCTCGCGCGCCTGGCGGATGGCGAGCATCTGGCGGGGATAGTTCCATTCGTAGAGGGCCGCGGAGGCGTCGATGCCCTCGAAACATTGCAGGCGGATGAGTTGCCGGCCGAGGATGCCCGCCAGCGCCTTGGCCGCTTCGGTCTTGCCGACGCCGGGAGCCCCCTCCAGCAGCAGCGGCTTGCCGAGCGCCAGCGCGAGGAAGCCGGCCGTGGCGATGCCGTCGTCGGCGAGATAGAGCGCAGCCCTCAGCGCCTCGGCCAGGGCCTCCGGGCTCGCGATGCCGGCGATGGGCGGTTGCAGCGCCATGGCCGTCAGCCTCCCCCGCCACGGCGCGGCTGGGGCCTTGCCCCGCCATTGGCCTTGATGCCGCGCAGCACCTTCTCCGGCGTGATCGGCAGGTCGTTCACCCGGACGCCGACGGCGTTGTAGACCGCGTTGGCGATGGCCGGCAGCACCGGATTGGCGCACATCTCGCCCGGTCCCTTGCCGCCGAAGGGGCCGTCCGGGGCGGGTCGCTCCAGCACCGTGATGGAATAGGGCGCGATGTCGCCAGGACCCGGCATCAGATACTCGTTGAAGTCGCGCGGCCCATGGCTCGGATCGGGATAATAGGGCTCCGGCGTCTCGTAGAGCGCGTGGCTGATCCCCATCCAGGCACCGCCGACCAGTTGCTGCTCGACCATTTTCGGATTGATCGCCCGGCCGAGCTCATAGGCCGAGGCCATCTTCAGCACCGTGACCTCGCCGGTCTCGTCGTCGACCTCGACATCGGCGACGAGGCAGGCATGGGCGAAGGCGGTGTTGGGGTTAAGCTCGCCGGTCTGTGGATCGACCGTCGACAGCGGGATGAGGAAGATCCCGCGTCCGGCGATGGTCTTGCCCTGTTTGAACTGCGCCGCCTGGGCGGTCGCCTTGACGGTGATCGAGCGCGAGGGTGCGCCCTTCACATGGATGTTGCCGCGCCCGTCGGTGACAAGATCCCCCGCATTGACCTCCAGTTCCTCGGCGGCCGCCTCCAGCAAAACGCCGCGCGCCTCGCGGGCGGCGGCGATGACGGCATTGCCCATGCGATGTGTCCCGCGCGAGGCGAAGCTGCCCATGTCGTGTGGGCCGGTGTCGCTGTCGGCCGTGTCGACATAGACGTCCTCCATCGGCACGCCGAGCGTTTCCGCCGCGACCTGCCGGGTCACCTGCTTCATCCCCTGGCCGAGATCGATGGCCGAGAGCGCGACGGTAAACTTGCCGTCCGGATTGGAGTGGATCAGCGCCTGGCTCGGGTCTCCCCCGAGATTCATGCCGATCGGATAGTTGACGGACGCCATGCCGCGTCCCCGGTGCCGTGCCATGTCAGCGCCTCCTCGTGCCGAAGACGGAGGAAAAGCGGACGGCGCCGTGCTGTGTCGGCTGCGCCGGGGCCGGGGCCGCAGCGGGAGGCGGTGCCGTGGCGGCCGGTGGCGCCGGCATGGCGGGCGGCGGGGCCGCCGGCATCGGCTGGTAGGCCGGCGCCGTGCTCGCCGGTGTCGGCCGGTAGGGCTCGTATTGCGGCACGGCAGCGGGTGTCGGCCGGGCTTCGGCGGACCCCTCCATGATCGGCTGCTTGGTCATGGGAATACGCATGGTGCCGGCCGGCAGCGTCTCCGTGGCGGGACCTGTCCGGGTCTCCGGCCGGCCGATGCGGCCGTTATCGTCGATGGGCGTCGCCGGGATCAGCGCGCGGGCGCCGCCGCCACCGGTCAGGGAGGACTGGCGTCGCGCCTCGTCGGACAGCGGCCATCCCGCCTTCTCCGCCACGACCTGCACGCATTCGATGAGGGCCGTGTTCTTGGCGACCCGGCGATGCGCCTTCATGTCGTCGTCGCGGTAGGCGTTGAGGATGCGGAACTCCATCGGGTCCATGCCGCAGGCCTCCGCGCCCTTGTCCATGTGGACCTCCAGCGCGAAGTCGACCGCGGTGATCCCGAAGCCGCGCATAGCGGTCGAGGGGCAGCGGTTGGTATAGGCGACATAGATGTCGGCGCTGACATTGGGGATCGTATAGGGCCCCGGCAGATGCGCTGTGCATTTGATCGCGGCGTAGCTCGACAGGCGCGTATAGGCGCCGGCGTCGAAATAGCTACGGATGCGGCGGGCGACGATGCGGCCATCGCGCATGATGCCGTCCTTGATGTAGATGCGCTCGGCGCCGCGTGGCGAGCCGTAGAGCATCTCCTCCTCGCGATCGAGGACGTAGCGGACCGGCTGGCCGGTCATCATGGCGCCGAGGATCGACAGCGGTTCGGTGAGGGAATCGACCTTGCCGCCGAAACCGCCCCCCACCGTGCCGCCGACAAAATGCAGGCGGTTGGATTCGAGCTTGAGGATCTTGGCCGCCGTGCCCAGCGAGAAGAACAGGCCCTGGGCGCAGGAATGCACGACGAAGCGGTCGTTCTGCTCGGGCGCTGCGATGGAACCATTGGTCTCGGTCGGGGCGTGCTCGATCGGTGACATCTGGTAGCGGTCGTCGACGATGAAATCGGCCGTGGCGAAGGCCCTGTCGACGTCGCCGAAACGCAGCTTCGAGTGGTCGTAGCGGTCGTGATACTCGAAATAATTGTTCGGATAGGTCTCGTTGACGATGGGTGCGCCGGGCTTCAGCGCCTCCTCGACGTCGAAGACATGGGGCAGAACCTCATAGTCGACGCGCACCAGTGCCCGTGCGGCGAGGGCCTGCTGTTCGGTCTCGGCAATGATCGCGACAACGGGCTCGCCCTTGTAGGCGACCTTGCTCACGGCCAGAGTCGGCTCGTCGTCCTTGCCGAAATTGATCAGGCTGAGGAGGGTATTCTTGTTCAGCGGCACGTCGGCGCCGCGCAGGATGCGCTTGACGCCCGGCGCCCGCTCGGCGGCGGTGGTGTCGATGGCCCGGATGCGGGCGTGGTGATGGGGGCTGCGCACCACCTTCAGATGCAGCAGACCCTCAAAGGCGTGATCGTCGAAGAAGGGCGAGCGTCCGGTGACATGGCCGGGCATGTCCTGCCGCTGGGCGCCCTTGCCGACGATGTTGAGATTGTCGTCGCGCTCGGCGGCGAAGAGATCCTTGCGGAATTCCAGCATCGTCGCCTCCGTCAATATGCGCGCGTCGCCTGGCCGCCGCGGGCGGCGGCCAGGATGGCCTCGATGATGGCGTCGTAGCCGGTGCAGCGGCAGATGTTGCCGGAGATTCCGTCGATCACCTCCGCGCGGGTCGGGTTCGGGTTCGCCGCGAGAAGGGCTTTGGCCGCCGTCAGCATGCCTGGCGTGCAGAAGCCGCACTGGGCCGCGAAATGGTCCATGAAGGCTTGTTGGAGCGGATGCAGGACCGGCCCCTCGGCCATGCCGGAGACGGTCTCGACATGCTTGCCCTCGCAGGTGGCCGCCAAGGTCAGGCAGGACAGCTGCAAGTCGCCGTCGACCAGCACGGTGCAGGTGCCGCAGGTTCCCTGGCCGCAGCCGTATTTGGGGCCGAAGTCGTTGAGGCCGCGGCGTAGCAACGTGAGGAGATTATCGGCGGGTCCGACGAAGGCAGCGCGGTCGGAACCATTGAGGCGGAACTGGACGGGAATCTTGGCCATGGGTGCCTCCTCAGTCCTGGCCCGAGAGGAGCCGGGCCAGATGCACCGGCAGGACCTCGCGCCGGTACCATTCGCTGGCGATGGCATCGGTGACGGGCCGAATGCCCTCCGCTGCCGCGGCCCGGGCGGCGGTGATGGCGGCGGTATCGAGCGCTTTGCCCTCCAGAGCGCGCTCCACCGCCTTGGCCCGCATCGGCACCGGCCCCATGGCGCCGTAGGCGATCCGTGCACCGTTCACGCGGCCGCCCGACATGGGCAGGTGCGCCGCCATCGACAGGACGGCGAGGCCCTTGGGCTTGACCCGGCTCACCTTGCGGAAGCGAAAGTCGGCGGCATTCTGCGGCGCTGCGAACTGGACCGCCGTCACCAGGCCCTGGCCACCGCGTGCGCGTCCAGCCAGGAATTCCTCCAGCGGTACCGCGCGCGGCGCGCCGAAACCCTGCATGACCATGACCTGTGCATCGAGGGCCAGGAGCGCCACGGTGAAATCGCCATAGGGGCTCTCGGCGAAGAGGTTGCCGCCGATGCTGGCCATGTTGCGCACGGCCGGGCCGCCGATGGCCTGCGCCGGACCATGCAGATAGGCAAGCTCGCGGCGTTTCAGGATGGCCGCCATGGTGACGCCCGCCCCCAGTTCGACCCTGCC
>JAIEPJ010000072.1 GCA_019749835.1 Phreatobacter sp.
CATTCTTCACTCCTGTCGAATATGTCTCAAACCAGCGCGGAACCCTTTGGTTTGGCAAGTTTTTTATTTTTCTCCGTGGCGGGAACCATTCCCCGTCGGGCACGTTCTGGGTTGGATCAGGCGCGCGCTCACGGGGCGCGTAGGGAGAGCTCGATGGGTGAGATGCCGGACCACGAAGACCAGAGCGAGGACAGGGACGTGGTGGATGTCGTCCTCGACCCGCGCATCCAGGAGGCGATCGGCAAATCGCTCAAGGCCCATTACGACGACCTCATCAAGGCGCCGGTTCCCGATCGCTTCCTCGTGCTGCTTGCCGAGCTGGAAGCGAAGGAGCGGCAGAATGGCCAGTGACGCGTTTCGCGAGGGCCTCATCGCCGAACTGTCCAACCTGCGCGCCTTCGCCGTGTCCCTCTGCGGCTCGGTGCAACAGGCCGATGATCTGGTTCAGGAGACCATGCTCAAGGCCTGGGGCAATGCGGAGAAGTTCCAGCCCGGCACCAGCCTGCGCGCCTGGCTCTTCACCATCCTGCGCAACACCTATTACTCGCTCTACCGCAAGCGCGGCCGCGAGGTTCAGGACAGCGACGGAACCTATGCCCAGCGCCTGACCGTCTCTGGCGAACAGGAGAGCGCTCTCGACCTCGCCGATTTCCGCATTGCCCTCGCCAAGCTGTCGGAGGAACACCGCGAGGTTCTCATCATGGTGGGCGCCAGCGGCCTCTCTTATGAAGAAGCGGCCGAGATCTGCGGCGTCGCCGTCGGGACGATCAAGAGCCGCGTCAACCGGGCCCGGGCCAAACTCGCCGATCTCCTCGGGATCACCAGCGTCGACGAGATGGGCCCCGACCGGAACACGGTCGCCGTCACCCATCAATCTCCCGCGGACATGGCGCGAAGCTGATCGCGATGAACGTCACCGCATTCCGTACCGTCCGGGGCCGCCTTCTCGCCTTGATGGTCCTTGTCATCGTCCCCATCGCCGTCATCACGGCTGTGACGGCGGCGGCGACCTATCGCTCGGTCCTGTCCTCGATCGAGGCGTCGCAATTGCAGACGGTGGGAAATTTCGCGGTCAGGACCCGCGTCTGGTACCGGGAGTCCCTCCGGGTCGTCCTGGCGGCGACGGCCAGCGTCGCCGCCATCGAGGCGTCAGCGGATCCATGTCTGGCCATCGCGCGGCGCATCGTCGACGACACGATCGGCGTCAGCGCCATCGCCATCCGGGTCGGCGAGCGGCCGGGCTGCAGCGCGAGCCAGGGCGATCTCGTCTCGGCGGAGGATATCCGCGGCGTGATCGACGCCTATCGCGGCAGGACCCGCACCACGACCTGGATCGGCGCCGAACTCGCCGATGCGAGCTATGGCGTGACCCAGATCGGCGAACGGCGGTTCATGGTCATTTATGCCCGACGTACGACGGGGCCGCAGACCCAGGGCATGGAATCGCTGCTGCTGGTCAGCGCCGACATCATCGATCGCGCCTTCGATCTTGGCACCGTCAATCCCGGGGTCACCGTCGGCATCGTGCGCGATTCCAGGGATGTGGTGGTCGCCCGAGGCGTCGACGAGAACGACACCAACTGGCTGCCGCTGGACGGGCGCAGCGGTCCACAGCTGCAGAGATGGGTCTCCGCCAGCCGTTCCGGGGTGACCGCGACCTATGGCTCGCAGCTGGTGGCGGAGCCCGACCTCTTCGTCCTGGCGCGTTTCGACCAGCAGGCCGAGCGTGCGGCGTTCCTGCAGTTCATCGCCCTCCTGCTGACCCCCCTCGTCACGCTGATGGTGCTTTTCGCCGTCTATTCGCTGGCGATCGACTCGAACATCGTCCGCTGGATTCGGGGGATCGAAGCGGCTGCGGTCGCGCGGGCGTCCCAGCAGCCACGGCTCGCACCGGTCGAGCCGACGATGCCGGACGACATGCGACGGGTGTCGGAAGCCTTCAACGCCCTGGTCACCGACCAGGCCGAGCGGGTGGAGAAACTGAACCTCACCATCGGCGCCAACCGCCACCTGGTGCGCGAACTGCATCATCGGGTGAAGAACAGCCTGCAGGTGGTACAGAGCTATATCAGCCTGGCACGCCGGCAGCAGGATGCCGCGCATCGGCCGGTTCTCGCTTCGATCGAGGCCAAGGTGCAGGTGCTGTCCAGCGCCTATCGTCATGCCCTGGCGCTGGGCGAGATGCGCCCGGTCGAACTGAAGCCATTTCTCGACGAGGTCTCGGCCATGCTGAACGGCCTGATGCAGGCGGGCAAGCCGTGGATCTCGACCGTCGCGCCCGAGGATGTCGCGCTCGTCGTCGACAGGGCCATCCCCCTCGGCCTGCTGGTTGTCGAAATCGCCTCCCATGCGATCCATGACGGGCCTGACGACCATGTGGCGGTGCAGATCAGCCGCGGGCGCGAGGGCCATCTGACCCTCTCCGTGGTCACCGACGACCGTCGCATCGGCGCCGTGGAGACGAAGATCGCCCTCGGCCTGCTGCGCCAGATCGGGGCGACCCGCACGGAAGCAACGGACGGCACCAGCGCCGGGCGCTGGGACCTGCCGGTCTGAGCGGTTCGGACCCTTACGCGACGTTCGAATAGGTCTGGGTTGCGTTGATGTCGACGCCGACCGACAGGCTGATCTGCGCGCCGACCGGTCCGACAAAACTGCCCGCCACCGGCGAGGCATCCCACGGCACCCGCGCCACCGCGACGCGGATCAGGTGGGGATCGGCCACCAGGGCATTGGTCGGATCGAACTCGACCCAGCCGTCGCCGGGAACGAAAACCTCGGCCCAGGCATGGGTCAGCCCGACCGCCGCGCGGTTGGAGGGATCGTCGTTGGCGCTGTTGTGCAGGTAGCCGCTGACGAAGCGGGCGGCATAGCCGAGGCGCCGCACCGCCTCGATGAAGAGCCAGGCGAGGTCGCGGCAGGAGCCCGACCGAAGGGACAGGGTCCGGGAGGGTGCCTGCGTGCCTTCCTCGAACCGCACGGCATAGCCGAAGCCGGAATAGATGGCCCGGGACAGGCGCGCCAGGGGGTCCTGGTCGGCGCCGTCCCGCGCCAGGACCTCGGCGATCCAGGCGGACAGCATGCCGTCTTCGTCGCTCGTGGCCAGCGTCATGAAGGGCTGCAGGATGATTCGCTCGCCGTCGGCATAATGGGGCACGAACAGCGCGCTCGTCGCCCTGCGCTCGCGCGGGAAGGCCGCGTAACGGCGCAGCACGAGGCCGCTGGTGATCTCCAGGCGATCGGCCGGCTCGGCGAAGGTCGCGACGGCGACGGTATTGCCATAGACGTCGTGCGACCAGTGCAGCGCCGCTGGCGGAAAGATCTCGATCTGCGTGTCGAGGATCCGCATGTCGAAGCTGTCCCGGGGCCGGAGCATCAGCTTGTGCGGTCCGAACTGGACCGCTCCGGCATAGCGGTAGGTGGTGACGTGGCGAACGTGAAGGTCCATGGCGAATGGTTCGTCCTGTACGGCGGATCGCCCGCCAACCCTGCTCCGACGGCCCTGGACGGGGTCACAAAGAGGCCGCCAGCGGGCGGCTTCAGTGAGAGGTCGACATCGCGGTAGGGGTAAGCGACGGTCGGGGGGACAACGCCCATCTCCGGGCCGGGTTCCCTGCCATGGCTTGCCCGGCGCGCGGCCGGCGACCTCATGGATTGGCCAGCAGCTTCCACAGCGACTTCCTCAGCGGGCTCGACTGCATATGCGCGCCGGCGGGGCGGCGGACGAGCGTCACCTTCCGCGTATGGAAATCCTCAAGGCCCGGGCGGTGGCCGACACTGATGAGCGTCGATCCCGCGAGCTCCTTCTCGAACAAGGAGAGCAGGCTGTCCTGGCTGCCCTCGTCCAGTGCAGCGGTGGCCTCGTCCATGATGATGATCGGCGGCCGGTGGATGAGCAGGCGGCAGAAGGCGACCCGCTGGCGCTCGCCGCCGGAGAGGACGCGGTCCCAGTCGTCGTCCGCGTTGAGCCGCTTGACCATGTAGTCGAGGCCGCAGCGCACCATGGCGGCGCGGATGACGTCCTCCGTCACCGGGGCATCCGATTCCGGGTAGAGCAGCACATCCTTCAAGGTGCCGCGGGGGATATAGGGCTTCTGCGGTACGAAGGCGTAGCGAACGTTCTTCGGGAAAGCGATCCGCCCGGAGCCCCAGGGCCAGAGGCCCGCGAGGGCGCGGATCAGCGTGCTCTTGCCGGTGCCGCTCTCGCCGGCGATCAGCACCTTCTCGCCCTGTTCGATGCGGATGGAGGCGTCGTCGATGACGACGCGGCCGTTGCGATGGGCGAGGGAGAGATTGTCGATATGGATGGCGTCGTCCTCGCTTTCGGCGAGTGCGATCTGCTGCTCGTCCTCCATGATGGCGCCGATATCGACCTCCTCCAGGGTCTGGGCGAATTCATCGACGCGCACCACCGAGGCATACCACTCGGAGAGCCGAACGAAATTGTCGACGAACCAGATCAGCGCGGCCTGGACGGCGCTGAAGGCCGCGGCAACCTGCATGACGGCGCCGAGCGAAAGGTCGCCGGACAGATATTTCGGGGCGGCCAGCAGCAGCGGCACGATGGGAAACAGGGCGCCGTTGGTGTTCAGCACGAGGGCGAGGAAGCCCTGTCGCCGCACCACCGCCATCCAGGCCACCACCACATTCCTGTAGGTCTCGCGGACGGATGCCCGCTCGTCAGCATCGCCCTTGATGAGGGCAATG
The DNA here is from genome assembly GCA_019749835.1 of Phreatobacter sp. Lineage (GTDB taxonomy): Bacteria > Pseudomonadota > Alphaproteobacteria > Rhizobiales > Phreatobacteraceae > Phreatobacter. The sequence continues at coordinate 4,708 of JAIEPJ010000072.1, forward strand.
CTCTCGGCATTCTCGCGCAGCCGCGTCATCTCGGCGCGAAACAGCGCCTCGGTCTCGTTCTTGTCGGCCACCTTGCCGACAAGGGCGCGACCGACGAAATAGGCGGCGAACGAGGCGACAACCGCATAGACCACGGCGGCGATCGCCATATAGGCCGGAATGAACACGGTGCGGCCGGCGATCTCGAAGGTGATGGAGCCGGCAACGGTCCACAGGATCGCCGCGAAGGTCAGCGCCGTCACCGCCGCCGATATGAGGCCGATGGCGAATTCGACCAGCGGCTCGGTGGCAATGCGCACGTCCTCGGCGATGCGGAATTCCGGGGCCGAATGTTCCGTGGCGAGAAAGCCGAGCCGGTAGTAGCGCTGGTCGGCGATCCACCAGCCGGCGAGCTTGTTGGTCAGCCATTCGCGCCAGCGCACCTGCAACAGCATGCGCGAGACGACCAGCCCCGACATGGTGAAGGAGGCGACGCCGAGCAAAAGCGGCAGGAGGCTGACCGTCGTGACAACCGCACCGACATCCTTTCGCTCGAGCGCGTCGAAGAACAGCCGGTTCCAGCCGTTGATGCCGACCTGGGCGGCGATCTGGGCGAAGGCGAAGGCGAGAACGACGATCGTCAGCAGCCAGGCCCGCCGGGCCGAGGATCCGGTCCAGAATCCGCGCGCCATGCCGAAGAAGGCGCGTGATCGTGACCGGATCGGGGTCTCGGCAGGCTCGTCTGGCGTGGCATCCATGAGGGCATTCCGGAGGATCATCCACCCCTCCCCCCACCATCGCGATCCCGAGGACGGCGGCAGGACGCATGGAAAAGGCGCAGCAGGGAACGCGGCGACGGGGACCGGAGTTCCGTGGCCGGGCCAAGAGGCGGGCGCGGCGCGACCACAAACCGGATCGCAGGATCGTCATGCCGGCCCATCCGCCGCCATGGGCCATGGCCATCCGCGGTGCGAGCCTGCCCGCTGCGGCCGCGCGCCAATGCCCGGTGCCAGTCGCTCGTCGCCTCCCAACAAGACCTTTGCGAAGCTGTGCCGGACCGGCTGACGCTGGAGAACCCGCGCCTGACGGAGCGCATCGCCGCACAATGCAACCTGGATTTCGCGCAGCGCCCTTTCCTGTGACATGCTGGCGGCGCTCGGCGGTCGGCAGCCCGGGCGGAACGCACGGACCATATCGGTCCTGGAACTTCGCAGCGCATGGTGGCGTTTTCCGGTGGGGCCCTGGATGTCAGCCGCGGATTCGTTGCGAACACCGTCCAGCGCCCGACAGGGCAGGGAGACCGCGATGCATATCCGCTACGGCTACGATATCGAGATCCAGTGCGAGCAGGACCTTCCGTCGATCCTGATGCTCGATATTCATCCCGATCGGCGCCCGGATATCACGCAACCCGACACCATGACCGTCACGGCGCTGGCGGGCGGCGAAAACTGCCCGACCGAAACCTATCTCGATTCCTTCGGGAACATCTGTCGCCGCGCCACGCTGCCGCCTGGCGGCGCGCGGATCAGCGCCCATGGCGTCCTGCACGATTCCGGCTTTCCGGACGCCGCCCCCGTCGAGACGGCGATCGTGCCGCCCGAAGCGCTGCCCGCCGATACGCTCGGCTTCCTCCTCGGCAGCCGCTATTGCGAGACCGACCAGCTGACCAGCATGGCCTGGCAGATGTTCGGCCATATGCCGCCGGGCGGGGCGCAGGTTCAGGCGATCTGCGACTTCGTCCACGGCCATATCCGCTTCGATTACAAGGCGGCGCGATCGAAACGCACGGCTGCGGAGGCCTTCGCAGAGGGTGTCGGCGTGTGCCGCGACTATGCCCATCTCGCCATCACCCTCTGCCGCTGCATGAATGTCCCGGCCCGCTACTGCACCGGATATCTCGGCGACATCGGTGTGCCCGCCGACCCGCAGCCGATGGATTTCAGCGCCTGGTTCGAGGTCTTTCTCGACGGGCGGTGGTTCGCCTTCGACGCGCGGCACAACCGGCCGCGGATCGGCCGGATCGTCATGGCGCGCGGACGCGACGCCACTGACGTTCCCTTCTTCCATTCCTTCGGTCCGCACCTTCTCACGCATTTCTCGGTGGTCACCGCGGAAATCCTCGGCGAGCGTTTTCCACAGACCGCCGAGAACCGCCGCGACCACTGGCAATCGATCATCCGCATTCGCGGTGCCGGCTAAGCAGCCGGATTCGACGCACAGCTTTCCAACTCTCTCGGAACATTTCCTCGCAGGACCGGTTGATCGGATAGCAGCATCGCCGCTGCCCCTTCCGGGTTCTCGGCGGTGCTGGACCATCCCATCGACCGCTCGAGGAGGCACCATCATGCTGAAGACCTATCTTGTGACCGCATCCGTCGCGACCATGCTGGCGACGGGCGCCCTGGCCCAGACAGCCGCTCCCGCGCCGCAGATGCCGGCTGCCCCGGTCCAGACCCAGTCGACCATGCCGACCACCGCGCCGACCACCGCGCGCACCGCCGTCGACCAGCTCACCACCAGCCGCATCGTCGGCGTCTCAATCTATGCGCCGAAGCCGGACCGCGCTCCCGCCACCACGGGATCGACCATCGGTCCCGGCACGACCATGACCCCCGTCGCCGGGCCGATGACGATCACGCCGGTGAGCGACGAGCAGTGGCGCGCGATGCGCGACCAGCACGACTCGATCGGCACCATCAGTGATCTCGTCGTCGGCGCCGACGGCCGGATCTCCCATGCCGTTCTCGGCGTCGGAGGCTTCCTCGGCATCGGAGAGAAGGACGTCGCCCTGCCGCTCGCCCAGGTGCGCCTGATGCGCCAGTCGGACGGTACGCTGATCGGCCTCGTCACCAGCACCAAGCAGCAGCTGCAGGAGATGCAGACCTTCACGCCGGCCCGGACCTGAACCCCCTCCGATCGGGCCTCGCGGCCCGATCGCGACGAGCCCCGTGCCGCAAGGCGCGGGGCTTTTTCGGTGCCATCTGCCGCGTCGGCGTGCCGGCATGGTCGGATCGGGCGCGCCCTATTGGCAGAGACGGCTCTCGCCGTCGCGGCCGCGCGGCTCGCGGTCGAGATGGAGATGGTCGGCGTGGGCGGTGTCGGAGCCCGGCCCCAGAACCGTCGTGAACCAGCCGCAGGCAGCTTTCCGCAACGTCGCGACGAAACGCCGACCGTCCTCGCTGGCAGGGGTCTCGACCGGCTCCCGCCTGTCGCCCTCGAAGGCGAACCAGGCGATGTCGA
>JAIEPJ010000285.1 GCA_019749835.1 Phreatobacter sp.
GAGGGAGGGTCGTTGGCGCAGTCGGCATTCCGCCGAACCGCTCGCCGACATGCGACGGCGCCTGACACAAGGTCATGACGACGCGCTGGTTCGGGACTGCCTGGTCGCTTGCATTCAGTGGGGTCATCGCGTGGCGGTTCGCATTTGGTTGCAACGAACCCATGGCATCCGCTCCGAGCGTTGGTGGAGCACCGTGGGTTTGGCGGTTGCAGCCGTCGCAGCGAGCCTGTTGGCCTCCCTCACGATCGCCTTGATGAGCCGGTCGCTGGCCGAACCGCGGGCGGCGGCGCTCGGGCCCGGCGGCATCGGCGCGCTCACGTCAACCGCGCCGGCTGGATATGCCGGGTCCGCCAGTTGCGCCGGGTGCCACGAAAGCCAGACCAGGGCCTGGCTGGCGTCACAACACGCGAGCGCAATGAGCCGGGCCGAGGACCAGACCGTCCTCGGGGACTTCTCCGATGTTCGTGTCGAGCACAGGGGCAGCCGAGCCCGTTTCTTTCGTGATGGCACGCGTTTCATGGTCGAGACAGAGGGAGGCGATGGCCGGACCGCGGCGTTCGAGATCACCGACACATTCGGCATCAGTCCCCTGCAGCAATATCTGGTCACGTTCCCGGATGGCCGGCGTCAGGCCCTCCCTTTTGCCTATGACACCCGTCCTGCAGCCGACGGCGGTCAGCGCTGGTTTCACCTCTATCCCGACCAGGCCATCACCCCATCGGATCCGCTGCACTGGACCGGTGATCTGCAGAACTGGAACTTCATGTGCGCCGAATGTCATTCGACCGCGCTGACAAAGACCTACGATCGGGCACAGGACCGCTTCGACACCCGCTTCTCCGAGACTAGCGTCGGATGCGAGGCCTGCCATGGGGCCGGACGCCCACACGTGCAATGGGCCATGGGTTCCCGCGATCCCGCCGTACCCCACAAGGGCTTCGAGACGGTGGCCGCGCCACGCCCTCCGATCACCTGGACCGTGGATCCGGCATCGGGAAGCCCGACGCAGATCGCCTCTCGCGCGCCGGGTGACGAGGTGGACACTTGCGCCCGCTGCCATGCGCGTCGGGCCACCCAGTCCGAGCACTGGCGCCCCGGACAGCCCGTCCTTGAGACACACCGGCCGTCGCTCCTGTCGGAAGGTCTCTTCGATGCCGATGGTCAGATGCGCGACGAGGTCTTCAACGACCAGACGTTCCGACAGAGCCTGATGTATGCCCGCGGTGTCGTCTGCTCTGACTGCCATGATCCCCACAGCGCGAAGCTGAGAGCGCCTGGCAGCGCCGTCTGTGGCCAGTGCCATCTGCCGGACCGGTTCGGCACAACAGCCCATAGCGGCCACGCATCCGGCCCTGGCGCGCCCGATTGCGTGTCATGCCACATGCCGCGGCGCACTTACATGGTCATAGACGAACGACACGACCATTCGTTCCGGATACCCCGGCCGGACCAGTCCGTCGCCCTCGGCACCTCCAACACCTGCAACGACTGCCACAGGGACAAGTCACCTGCGTGGGCAGCCGCTGCTGTCGAGCGGTGGCATGGACCGGTACGGAAGGGGTTCCAGACTTGGGCCGGTGCGTTCCACGCGGCACGCGCCGGGGCGGCGGAGGCGCGCAATGCACTGATCGCGCTTGCCGCGGCCCCGTCGGTTCCGGCCATCGCCCGCGCAACGGCCGTGGCGGAGCTCCGTGCCTTCCCCGCGCGCATTACGGCAGAGGCCCTGCGCCAGGCACTCTCCGACCCGGACCCTCTCGTCCGGGCGAGCGCCGCGTCCGCCCATGCCGGCCTGCCTCTGGAGCAACGATGGGCGCTCGTCTCGCCCCTCCTCTCCGATCCGGTCGCGGGCGTGCGCCTGGCCGCGGCGGAGACGCTCGCGGACCAGCCGCCCGGCGCCCTGCCGGAGGCGGAGCGCACACGGCTGCGTGCCGCCTTCGCCGAATACGAGGCAGCCCTGCGCCTGAACAGCGACCAGCCCGAGGGGCGCGCGAGCCTGGCCAGTTTCCGGCTCCGCCAGCAGGACGTGGCCGGTGGTGAGGCCGAACTTGTGGCCGGACTGAGGTTCAACCCGCGGGCAACCGTCCTGTCGATCAACCTCGCCGATCTCTACCGCCTTACGGGACGCGAGGCGCAGGCCGAGGCGACCTTGCGATCCGCGACGGCAGCCCAGCCAGAGGCGGCTGCGGCTCATCACGCCCTCGGCCTTTCCCTGATCCGCCAGCGGAAACATCCGGAGGCCCTGGCGGCCATCGCGCTGGCCAGCCAGTTTGCGCCGGAGAATCCGCGCTATGCCTATGTCCACGCGGTGGCGCTCAGATCTCTCGGCGAGCCCGCAGACAGCGCGCGGATCGCCGCAGAGGCGCTGGCGCGTCACCCGAACAATGTCGATCTCCTGACGCTGGCCCTCGACAATGCGCTGCGGGCCAACAACCTAACGGAGGCCCGCCGGCATATTGGAAGGCTTGTCCCATTGCGGCCCGACAATCCGGAATTCGAGCGCCTGAGCCGGAGACTTCAGTGATGTCATGGCGGGCTTGGCGAGATCCATTCCGAGGGCCGCTGCGGCTCGCGACCCGGACAGTGCGGGGCCCGACCTCGTCGCTCACTCGCCGTCCATCGCCCGAACCGCCCGGCCGCAAATCACACGGCGGACATGGATTTCGCCCAGTGCCCGTGCTACCGAAAGTTACGCATGGGATCGTTGTGTCTGCCCCCCGAATGACCAACGCTCCACAACCCAAGGGGGCTCTTAGATGTCGTCTTTAACGAACCGTCGATCGCTTCGCCGCTGTGCCGTTCTGGCTCTCGGTCTGTTGACGTCGAACCTCGCCGGTGGAGCCCAGGCCGCCGAGAATGGCCTCGGAACATACCTCCTGGGAGCGCGGGCGCTTGGCGCTGGCATGCTCCCCCACGAGGGCGTCTATTTCCAGAGCGACACCTACATGTACAGCGGTGGCCTCGGTGGCGGCCGCACCTTGCCCTTCGGCGGCCAGGTCTCGGCGAGTGTCCGCTCGACCGCGATCCTCGAGGCGATGAGCGTCCTCTGGGCCACGCCGTGGCAGATTTTCGGCGGGCGTGTCGCGCTCGGCGGCACGCTGCCCGTGGGCTATGCGCGCGTCGACGCGAACGTTGTCATCGGCCCCCTCACCGGCTCGCGCAGCGACACGATCTTCACCGTCGCCGACCCCGTGCTGATGGCCAGCATCGGCTGGTCGCACGGCCATTTCCACTGGAGCGCCAATGCCACCGTGAACGTGCCGGTCGGCGACTACCAGCGCGGGCAACTGGCGAACATCGCCTTCCACCGCTGGTCCGGCGACTTCACCCTGGCCGCAACCTGGCTCGATCCCCAGTCGGGCATCGACGTGTCGGGCGCCGTCGGCATCACCTTCAACGGTACCAACCCGGCCACCGATTACCGGACCGGCACCGAGCTCCACCTCGAATGGGCGATCGGCAAGAGCATCACCCGGGAGTGGAAGGTCGGCGTCATCGGCTACCATTACCAGCAGATCTCCGACGACGGTGGAAGCGGGGCCGTGCTGGGCGGCTATCGCGGACGCGTAACGGCCGTCGGCGGCATGATCACCCACACGTTCCACCTGTCCCACACGCCCATGCAGCTGTCGTTGAAAGTCCTGCGCGAGTTCGACACCAGGAACCGCGCGCAGGGCACCGTCGGCTTCATCAGCCTCGCCGTGCCGCTCTCCATCACCGGAACCAATCTCGGCCTGCTGCAGCACACGCGCCGCTGAGACGGGCCTGCGCTGTCCGGCACGGAGCAGAGCGACCACGCGGTGCTGATCGTTTCAGATCTCCGGCGCGGCGATTCCGCCGCGCCCGTACCAGCTTCTCTCATACTCTGCGCAATTGGATGCATCAGTATGGCTCGAGAATGGCCAAAGCCGGGTTTGACCAGGCATCAGCGGATCCCCGGTCCAAGGTCGGCTTCAGACCACAGAGCCAAAGTCGGCTTTTGCGGCGCGAAGCTGACGCAGGACGGCAACCGCTTATGGGCCCTAATCAGACATTGGGAACGTCCGCTTTCGGTAGTGCCAGTCAACTCCGCTGGTTGCGCCCCGATCAGCGCGCCGCTGTCACCGACGTCACTGCTGGCACATTCGGGCCATTCGCCCGATCCGCGGGTGGACGCAGCGCCACGACGGTGAACAGGATCAGCCCAAGGGAGGCCGCGACAAGGCTGCCATCCACGAGGCGAATAAGGATTCTGCGAGTTGTCATCGCGCTGGAGCCCGAATGTGAGTGGCTGTCTTGTTCTGTGAAGGCAGACCTACGCATCGTCGCTAGCTCCGCACGAGTCCGGCCTGTTGCACGATCTCGGCGAAGGTCTGCACGTCGCGGCGGATGAGCCCGGCGAAATGGTCTGGGCCTTCCGCCAGGATGTCGAACCCCAGGGCCTCTAGCAGTGCGGCGACGGAGGGGTCGCTAAGCGCCGTGGCAATGGCAGCGTGGAGGCCCTGCACCAGGGCCTTCGGCGTCCCGGCCGGCAAGAGAAAGCCCTGCCAGCTCACCACGTCGAGGCCGGGTGCGATCGTCTCCGCCAGCGTCGGCACGTCCGGCAAGGCCCTGGAGCGACGCACCGACGAAACCGCCAGACCGTTGAGCATGCCTTCCCGCACCTGGGACGTCACCGCCGGCAGCGTGATGTAGAGAGCGTCGAGATGCCCGCCGATCAGGTCGCGGCTTGCCGGCGCTCCGCCGTTGTAGGGAATATGGTTCACCGACAGGCCGCCCAGGCGACGATTGACGATCTCGCTCGCAAGATGGCCGATGACACCATGGCCTGGCAGGCCGACCTTGACCGCGCCCGGGCGGTTCCGCGCTGCCGCGATATAGTCTTCGACGCGAACGATGCCCGATCCGGGATGCGTCAGCAGCAGCTGCGGCGCGGTGATGGCGAGCGTGACCGGCTCGAAGCTGTTCACGGGGTCGAAGCCGAGGCGCGGAAACAGGCTCTTGTTGATGGCGAGGCTGTCGCTCGCAACGAGCACCGTCAGGCCGTCGGGCGCCGACCGGGCCACCCGCTCAGAGCCCAGATTGGTCGAGCCGCCGGCAACATTCTCCACGACGGTAGTCCGGTTCAGGCCGAGGCCGACGGCCTTGGCGACGGCGCGCCCGAGAACGTCGACGCTGCCGCCCGGCGCGAAGGGGACGATGAAGCGGATCGTGCCCTTGGGCGTTTCGGCACGGGCGCCGCGGATCAGCGCGGGCGCCGCCAACGCGGCGATCAAAGCCGCCACCGCCGTCCTGCGGTCGACGGGAGTGATCTCGGCGGTAGCGGGGTCGAAGTGCTCGAGCATGGGATGCTCCTCAGGGTCTGCGGCATCGTGCGAACTGGCGCTCATTGTCGGCCGGAACAGCCCATTAAGACAATGAAATCACTCGCTGAAATTCGTCTGTCGTGGAGTTGCCCGTTCTTCTGCGGGCGTCGCTCTCAGGAGAATTCTTCCAGGGCCGTCGCCAGATCCTTGCGGGCGTCCACGCCCAGCGGCTCCTGCGGAGGAATGGGATCGCCGACATCGTAGCCTCGCAGCGTCAACCCGGCCTTGATCACCACCGCGAGGTTGAAGCGGGCGAAGATCTCGTTCAGGCGCCAGAGCCGCCGCTGGAGGTCCATCGCCTCCGGCCAGCGGTTCGCCCGGCAGAGATCATAGAGACGGACGCTGTCACGCGGGACGAGGCAGGCCGGCCCGGCCATCCAACCCACGCCACCGATCAGCATAACGGCCGCCGGGATATGCGCCGACGCGGAATGGACTGCGAGCCGGCCCGCGCAGCGGTTCAGAATCGAGAGCAGACGGCCGGTGTTGTTCGAGGCGTCCTTGATCCCGACGATGCGTGGGTGGTCGGCGAGGCGGTCGATAACGTCCAGCGACAGGTCTGCACGCTGGAAGTTCGGATTGGTGTAGAGGACCACCGGCAGGTCGACGGCGTCGGCGATCGCGCGGAAATAGGCCTCCACGGCCCGGTCGCTCAGGGGGAAATAGGCCTCGCAGATGGCAAGGATGCCCTGGACGCCCATCTGCTCGTAGGACTTGGCCTGGGCGACGGCGTCGGCGATGGTCGTCGCGGCAACCCCCGGAACGACGGGGACACGACCGGCGGCCGAATCCAGGACGGTCCGCACGACGGTCGCGCGCTGGCTGCAGTCGAGATAGGCAAACTCTCCCGTCGAGCCGAGCGGCGTCAGACCGTGGATGCCTGCCTCGACCAGATCGTCGCAGAGCCGCGCCAGAACATTGACCATGACCACGCCATCTGCCGAAACCGGCGAGACCAGGTAGGGAAAAACCCCGCGAAAAGTGGCGGCAGGCGTCATGGTCCACATGTCCAAGGCCCGATCCGGATGACCTGGGAGGGAACAGGCCTAGACGGCCGTCTCCAGAGCGGCCGGTTCGGACACCGCGCGATCGGTGAGCGGGGCGAGGGTATCGACCCGAAAGGCCTCGCCGATCAGCAGAACGGCCGGCGCGTCCCCCGGGAGCGTCGGCAGCAGGTCGGCGATGTCGGCAGCGGTTCCTGAAGCGATCGCCTCATGGGGGAGCGTGGCAGCCGCGACAGCCACGGCCGGTGTGAGCACGGCAAGACCTTGCGCAATGGCCTTTTCCATGAAGGCCCTTGCCGTGCGGCGCGGCATATAGACGACTGTGGTCACCGCCGGGTCGGCGACGGCCGACCAGTTGATGGTCGCGGGCAGGCGCCCATCCTGACCATGGCCGGTGATGAACTGCATGCGCTGAGCGCAGGACCGGTCCGTCAGGGACATACAGAGTGAGGCGGCGGCCCCCTGCGCGGCAGTGATTCCAGGGACAATGCTGATCGCGATGCCGGCCTGCCGACAGGCGGCGATTTCCTCGTTCGCCCGGCCGAAGATGCCGGGATCTCCGCTCTTGAGGCGCACGACAGTCTTGCCTTCGCGGGCGAGGCTCACCAGCAGGTCGTTGATGTCGGCCTGGTGGACCGAGGGGCCATGGCCGACCTTGCCGACCGCGACGCGGCGGGCCTCGCGGCGGGCAAGTTCAAGAATCTCCGGAGCGACGAGGTTGTCGTAGAGGATGACGTCCGCGGACTGCAGGGCACGCAGCGCCTTGAGCGTCAGCAGGTCGGGATCACCCGGACCGGCGCCGACCAGCAGCACACGGCCCGCGGACGGGCCGGCGTCAAGCCGGTCGAGATCGGCGAGCAGCGCGTCATGGTCGGCGGCGGTCGGTTGACGGCCCGGGTCGGCCAGCGCCCTGTCCGTGAAGAGTTGCCAGAAGGCCCGCCGCACCGCGAAGGTCGCCTCGCGGGCCTGGACTGCTGGACGCCAGTCACGCGCGGCGCGGGCCCAATCCTGCAAGCCGCGCGGCAGCAGCGACTCGATGCGGGCGCGGATCGCCTGGCCGAACACCGGCGCGGCGCCATCGGTGGAGATGGCGACGATGAGCGGCGAGCGGTTCACAAGGGCGCCGAACTGGGCGTCGCAATAGGCGGGCCGGTCAATGACGTTGACCACGGCGCCGGCGGCATGGCCGGCGGCGACGAAAGCCTCGGCCTCGTCATCGCTCTCGGCCTCGGCCACCACGAGGGCCGCGCCGACGAGGTCAGCGGGCGTCCAGGCACGCTCGTACAGCGTGATCGCAATATCGCCCCGCTCCGCGAGGGGCCGGAAGCGGCCGGCGGCATGGGGCGAGAAAACGTGAAGCTCGGCGCCGGTGGAGGCGAGCAGTTCGGCCTTCCAGACAGCCCCCTCCCCGTCGCCCGCGAGCACCACGTGGCGTCCCCCGAGCTTATGGAAGAGCGGCAGCGTGGCGAGCGCGCCGATGCGCGGCGGCTCGGTGGGACGCGGAACGGCGGGCGTGCTCATGAGGGCCTCGTGGCTTCGATGCGGGCCGCCTCGGCGCGCGGCGTCGCCGGCTCGCGCCGGATGGGCAGGAGGAGCCAGAGCGCGGCGAGCGCAACGAGCACGATCTTGAAG
>JAIEPJ010000174.1 GCA_019749835.1 Phreatobacter sp.
GCGCGGCTTTTCATCGCTGGATGAGGCCATCGCCCGCGGCAATGCGGTGCCCTATGGCCTGACGGCGGGGATCTACACGGGCGAGGAGAGTGAGCTTGCGCTCTTCCTCGACACCGCCGAGGCCGGCGTCCTCTATGCCAACCGGGCCAGCGGCGCGACGACGGGGGCCTGGCCGGGGATCCAGACCTTCTGTGGCTGGAAGGGTTCGGGGACGGGATCGAAGGGCGGGCTCGGAACCTTCTACCTGCCGCAGTTCATGCGCGAGCAGAGCCGCACGGTCATGCGCTGAGCCGCGGGCCTCAGCGGTCGCCGGGCACTGCCACGCACTGGCGGAACAGGTGTTCGTACCAGGAACGGTCGGCGTGGTCGGAGACGAAGGCGACGCGCGTCTCGTCCGCCTCGGTCAGCACCGAGACAGCGGCGATGGTGTGGTCGTTTTCGTCCATCACCTTGATGAGCGTGCCGCCGATGAGGGGCGAGCGGCGGACGCGGGGATGACGGGTGTTGAACAGACCCTCGATGCAGGCGGCGATGTAGGTGGGCGGCAGGCTGGAGCGCGCCGTCAGCGGGCCCTGCGTCGCGTAATTGGATGCGCAGGCGCCCAGGGCGAGCGCGAGGATTGTGCCCGCCAGTCCTGTCGCAGCACGGTGGGTCCGGGGCGTAAGCATGATGAGGTAACGCAGCGTGGCGCGCGCGGTTCCGCGGCCAGCAAGGCCATGGCCGTGACAGGCGGTTCGCCGCCGCCCCCGAACGAAAAACCCCGCCGGATCGCTCCGGCGGGGTTTTCCTTGCAATGGTGGGCACGACTGGGATCGAACCAGTGACCCCTACGATGTCAACGTAGTGCTCTCCCGCTGAGCTACGCGCCCTTTGGCGATCCGGGGACCGCGAAAGCGAGGCGCACCGTATAGCGGGGGTCGCGCGAGCGTGCAAGAGCATCGCGCGGCCCAAATGCGCCGCTGTGGACGAGGCCTCAGGCGGCCTGCTGCAGCATCTTCTCGACCTCGTTGACGAGGTCCCGCAGGTGGAAGGGCTTGGACAGGATCTTGGCGTCCTTGGGAGCCTGCGAGTCCGCCTGGAGCGCGACCGCGGCGAAGCCGGTGATGAACATGACCTTGATGTCCGGGTCGAGTTCGGTGGCGCGGCGGGCCAGTTCGATGCCGTCCATCTCGGGCATGACGATGTCGGTGAGCAGGAGCTCGAAAGGCTCCTCGCGCAGGCGATGGTAGGCGGACAGGCCATTGTCGAAATGGGCGACGTCGTAACCGGCGGTCTCCAGCGCCTTGACCAGGAATCGGCGCATGTCGTTGTCGTCTTCGGCCAGCAGAATCTTGCCCATGCTGAATGCGGTCCTTCGTCCGTCCGTCGTCGGGGAGGCGGTGTAGCGAACCCGGTCCCGCTTGTGCCTCATCAAGCACGAAGATGGTAAATGTGCGGTGAAGAGCCGCGGCTCCCGGCTATCGGCTCCCGGCGCCCGGAGCGCCGGGCAGTCTCGTCCGGTTGAGGGTTCACAGCCCGGCGCGGTGCGCTAGACTATCGGTCGCGGCGCCCCGGATGCGCGCCGACGGACGCATGATGATGGAAGCCGAGATCTGCGACATCGACCCCGCCTTCGAGGCGCTGGAGCCGGCCGAGACGCGCGCGCCCGTCATCTTCAACTCGCCCCATTCTGGCCGGGTCTATCCGCCGCATTTCATCGGTCAGGTGCGGCTTGACCTGCCATTGCTGCGGCGCTCCGAGGATACCGGCGTCGACGCCCTCTTCGCCGGGGTAGTGGAGCGCGGCATGCCGCTGATGCGCGTGCATTTCCCGCGCTCGATGGTGGATGTGAACCGCGAGCCCTACGAACTCGACCCCCGCATGTTCGACGGGCGGCTGCCGACCTTCGCCAATACCCGCTCGATGCGGGTGGCGGGCGGGCTGGGCACGATCCCGCGGGTGGTCGGCGAGGCGCAGGAGATCTATGCGCGCCGCCTGCCGATCGACGAGGCGCTGGTGCGCATCGAGACGCTCTACAAGCCCTATCACCGCGCGTTGCGCCGGCTGATCGCCTCGGTGCACCGGGCCTTCGGCGAGGCCCTGCTGGTGGATTGCCACTCGATGCCCTCGATGGCGCCCATCCGTGAGGACCGGCCGCGCGCCGATATCGTGATCGGCGACCGCTACGGCACGAGCTGTTCGCCGGCCGTCGGTGATCTCATCGAGGGGGTGCTGCGGGCGCGCGGCTACAATGTGGTGCGCAACAAGCCCTATGCGGGCGGCTTCATCACCGAGCATTACGGCCAGCCTCAGACCGGCGTTCATGCCGTGCAGATCGAGATCAACCGGGCCATCTACATGGACGAGCGGACCTACCGCCCGACCGATGATTTCGGCCGCCTGCAGGGGGATCTGATGATGCTCGCGGAGGCGCTGGCGCGGCTGCCGCTTGACCGTTCGAGCGACTGGCGCATCGCTGCGGAATAGCCGGATCAGCTCCATCATTTTTGCATGGCGCGCGATTCGATTGCGCCGGAAATGGAATCGGCTTGCCCTGCCAGACGGCACCCTGATCGCTTGATCAGGGTGCGACGCACAACGACTCGCCGGCTTTTTCGATTGTATACGACTGTACGGGAGGGAGTTCCGCGTCACGGAGGCGGCCGGTTATGTCTTTGATTTATCGATGATAAATCGACCATCGCCCAAGAAAGAGGCCGCTCACTTTCGTGAGCGGCCCAAGTCTAGGGAGGAAACGCCCAAGGAGGGCTGCGGGGCACTGCAAGGCAATGCCGCGCTGCAACAATATGCCCGCGCTCTCCGGAAAAGGCAAGAAGGCTGTCCCATTTTTTTCAGACAGACCGCGGGACCATGGCGCGCCTGCTGTCACGGGCCGGCGCGACGGGGTTCGGGCGCCCTGAGATAGACCAGCGTCGCCACCGCCAGCAGAACCGCCTGCATGGCGAAGGCGATCTGGAAGGCCGTCACCGGATAGACCGCCGCGCCGCCCGCCGCCGCCTTCACCGCCAGGCCCGTGAGCCATTGGGACACGAAGGTGCCGCTCATCGTGCCCATGTTGATGAAGGACAGGCCGCGGCCGGTGATCTCGGGGGGAAACAGCGCCTTGGAATGGGCCACCAGAACCGGGGTGAAGGCGCAGGTGAAGCCGAGCAGGGCAACGAGGATCCCGGCCTGCAGGGCGTCGCGGTGGCCGACGGCGATGATGGCGGCCAGGAGGGCGAGCGTCAGCAGCGCGCCGCTCACCGCCAGGGGCTTGTAGGCACCGGTGAGGCGGTCGGCCGAGCCCCAGGCGATGGTGCCCACCACCTGCGCGATGGCCATGACGAAGAGCACCTGGCCCTGGGCGGAGAGATCGGCGCCGTGGACATGGGCGAGATAGGGGCCGCCCCACAGACCGATGAACAGGGCGAAGGTGGAGAAGGTGGAGAAGGACATCAGGAAGAGCGGCCAGAAACCCGGTGTGCGCATGACAGCGCCGATCCCGCCGAAGGCTTGCGGCAGCGTTTCCGTCGCCTTTCCGGGCAGCCGTCCGGTGGCCGCGCCGCGCACGCCGAGCACGATGCCGACCAGCAGCAGGGCCGAGACCAGGGCGGCCAGCAGGAAGGCCGAGCGCCAGCCGAATGCGGCCGTCATCCAGCCGAGCGGCGCCGTCGCCAGGATCGTGCCGAGGCTGGAAAAGGCGATCTGGAAACCGGCGAGGCTGGCGAAGACGCTGGGCGGAAAGGCGCGGGCATAGATGACCAGCGGTGCCATGAAGAAGGTCGAGCAGCCGATGCCGAGCAGCAGGCGTCCGGCGATGAGCCCGGCCTGACCGGTGGCCTGGGCGAAGACCAGGGCGCCGGCGACGGCGAAAAGGCTGGAGCCGAGCAGCGCGACGCGCGGGCCCCAGCGGTCGATGACGATGCCGACGGGGATCTGGCAGAGCGCGAAGATCAGGAAGAAGGAGGAGGCGACGAGCCCGAGCTGGTCGGGATCGAGCTTGAGTTCGTCGGCGAGGGTCGTGGCGATGACGCCGACGGAATTGCGGAAGAACTGGCTCAGCGCGGTGGCGGTGGCGAGCACGGCGACCATGGTGACGACCGCCGGGCGGGTGAGGCCGGCGGGGCTCTCGCCCCCTGGCTTGGCTGATGTCGACACCTGGTCCTCCGGGCCGGCGAAACTGCCCGTCCCCGCGCCAGGCCGCAAGGCGGGCACCGGCACGTCTGGGACACAGCCCACGCATGGAACGGGGCGGCTGTTGCCGCCCGCCGGCCCCGTGCCTATAGGGTTCACGCCGGCAAGGCGAGGAGACGATACCGTGAGCGCTGTGGATTTCGAGAGCTTCGTCCGCGATCTCGCCCGCCTGTCGGGCGAGGCGATCCTGCCCTTCTTCCGCTCGGCCATCGGCGTGGAGAACAAGGCCGGCCTCGGCCAGTTCGACCCCGTCACCGAAGGCGACCGGGCGGGTGAGGCGGCGATGCGCCAGCTCATCAAGCGCACCTTTCCCGCCCATGGCATCGTCGGCGAGGAATATGGCGCGGAGAATGCCGATGCCGAGCACGTCTGGATCCTCGATCCGATCGACGGCACCAAGGCCTTCATCGCCGGCATTCCCGTCTGGGGCACGCTGATCGGCCTGGCGCGCCACGGCCATCCGGTCTTCGGCATGATGCACCAGCCCTTCATCGGCGAGCGCTTCTGGGGCGACGGCGCCGGCGCCCGCTACGAGGGGCCGGCCGGCAGCCGCCACCTGATGGTCAGGCCCTGCGAGGGCCTCGCAGCGGCGACCATCATGACGACGTCGCCGCGGCTCTTCGATGCGGAGACGCGCGGCCGGTTCGATGCCGTCGAGGCGCGCTGCCGCACCTATCGCTACGGCGCCGACTGCTACGCCTATTGCATGCTCGCCGCCGGCCATGTCGATCTCGTCGTCGAGGCTGGCCTGAAGCCCTATGACATCGTCGCGCTGATCCCGATCATCGAGGGCGCCGGCGGCGTCGTGACGAGCTGGGACGGCGGCCCCGCAAGCGCCGGCGGACGCATCATCGCCGCCGGGGACCGGCGCGTCCATGCGGAGGCGCTGGCGATCCTCAACGCCTGATCCCTCAGAGGAACGGCATCTCGCCGGGGACGAAGGCGTCGAAGGCGGCCCAGAACTGGCTGCGGATCTCGTCGCGCTCCTGCATCAGTTCGTGCAGCGCGCCGGGCACGACGACGGCGCCGCCGGTCTTCAGGCGGCGGGCGAAGTCCTCGATGCGCGGCGTATCGATGAGGGGATCGCGGGCGGCGGCGACCAGCAGCATGGGCTGGCGCAGGCCGCGCGTGTAGAGCGGATGGGCGAAGCGCCGGGTAACGGCGAGCGCCTCGCGCACCCAGCCGATAGTGGGGGCGCCAAGCCCGAGCCGCGCATCGGCCTCGGCATAGGCGGCGGTCCTGGCATAACGGACGGGGTCGGAGGTGACGGGATTGCCTTCGAAGGGCTTCAGGGCCACCGGCCGCGGCGATCCGCCGGGGATCACGGCGCCACCGAAGCCGGCGAGGCTCATCGCCGCCAGAAGGGGTCGGATCAGCGCCGGGCGGGTCACCTGGGCCAGCGCCACCATGGGCGCGGCCAGCACCATGCGGTCGAACCAGGTGCGGCCGGCATGGGCCGCCTCGATGAGGATGGCGCCGCCCATGCTGTGGCCGAGGGCATAGAAGGGCGGCCGGCAATCGGGCAGGCCGACGATGGTCATGACGGTCTCAAGGTCGGTCTGGTAGTCGGAGAAGCGCCGGACATGGCCCTTGCGGCCATCGGCGAGGAGGCGGCCCGACCCGCCCTGGCCGCGCCAGTCGAAGGCGAGCACGCCGAAGCCGCGGGCGCGCAGCTCCTCCACCACCTCGAAATATTTCTCGATGAACTCGGCCCGGCCCTGGGCGATCACCACCGTGCCGCGGCGCGGCGCCCCGGTTGCCTCCCAGCGCGCATAGCGGATGGGGATGCGGTCGGCGGTGGTGATGGTGCCGGCCCGCACGCCGGCGGGAATCGGCCTGTCGGGCAGGGCTACGAGATCCATGACATGCGGTCCATCGGGCAGGCGAACCCGCACGATCAGGCGGCGGGGCCATCATCATGACCCCGCCGCGCTAACATCGCCTGAACGGCGGCGTCAGCGCAGGATGCGCGTGTCGCGGCCGCTATAGGGATCGCGCTCCCAGCCGGGCGGCGGCGGACGGCGGGGGCGATAGACCGGGGTCTCGTCATCGTAGTAGCGCGGAGGCTCCCGGTAGACAGGGCGCTCGTCGTAGTAGCGTGGGCCGGTCCGATAGACCGTGCGATCGTCATCGAAGCGGCGCGGGGCCGGGCGGTAGACCTCGCGATCGTCGTCGAAGCGCCGCGGCGCCGGGCGGTAGACCTCGCGGCCCATCGACCGGCAGAAGCGCGACGCCGGCACATGGGTCTCGACCGCCTGGCCGGTCGCCGCATCGATGATCGTGGTGCGCACGGGCGGGGCGCCCGGCATGCAGGGGTCCCAGCGGTAATTTCCGAGAAGTCCCTGGACCTGGACCACGGCCGAGGTCTGCGGCATGGCCGGCGCCAGGGGCATGGCGGCGGCCATGCCCGGGAGCAAGGCCGCGAAGGCCGTCGTCATCAGGATCGTCCGCATCGCCAGTTTCTCCTTGTCGTTGGTCACACTGTCCCCCAGCACCGTCTGTTCCGCAAGGTCAGTCGGGACCTGCAGGACGCACGGCACCGCAGGACGTCACGGGCGGCTCCGGCGCGTCGGCAGGACATCGCCGATCACCCTGAGGCCGATGATCTCACCGTTGCGGGCATCCATGACCAGCCGGAACCGCTGGCCGTGCTTGTCGCTTCCGTGGGTCAGATAGGTGCTGCCGCGCCGCACGACGGGGTCCGTGACGGAGTAGCCGCGCGCCGAAAGGCGGCCCGCCACCTCGCCGGCACTGAGCTGAGTCTCGGCCGCCGGGCGGCGCGCCGCCTGGGCATCGGCCCGGGCCATGCCGCTGGCGCAGGCGATGACGGCGATGACCAGCGCCATGCCGGCCGAGCCGGCGACGGCGCCAAGGGCGAGGCGCGAGAGCGACGTGGCACGCGGCGCGTCGCCGGTAATGCGGGCAGGACAGGTGGCGATGTCGGGCATGGCGGCTCGATCCGGACCCCTTCGGGGCTTGCACGTCTGGCTGCAGGGCAGAGCCTGCCGCCATCATGGGAGCGAGACTGCGCCCCCGCGGCTGAACCGTCCCGGAAGCCGCCATTCACCCGCTCTTCATCCGCTGGCCGTCGACGGCCCCCCTCTTGCGCCGCCCGCGCGGCGTTCCCAAATCAGTTTGCGTGCAGGCCCCTTGCGGGCTGCATCCATCGCAAGGCCCGGCCACGACAGGCGGGCCCCCCACTCTGGTGTCGCTTGAAGGAGGACATCCATGCGCAGCTTCGATCTTGCTCCGCTCTATCGCTCGACCGTCGGTTTCGACCGGCTTTTCTCGATGCTCGACCAGGCCTCCGGCCTCGAGGCGCCCTCGCCGACCTATCCGCCCTATAATATCGAGCGCACGGGCGAGAACGCCTATCGCATCACCGTCGCGGTCGCCGGCTTCACCGACAAGGACCTCTCGATCGAGGTCCGCGAACAGGCCCTCACCATCCGTGGCGAGAAGGCCGCCGCGGAAGCCGAGGGCAAGCCGGACTATCTCCATCAGGGCATCGCCGCCCGCGCCTTCGAGCGCCGCTTCCAGCTCGCCGACCATGTGTCGGTGAAGGGTGCGGTCCTCGATCACGGTCTGCTGCATGTCGATCTGGTCCGCGAGATTCCGGAGGCCAAGAAGCCCCGCCAGATCGCCATCGGTTCCGGCTCCGGCCCGCGCACCATCGAGGGCACGACGGACCGTCAGGCCGCCTGACCCGCATCGACCTGACGGCCGGGCCGTCCTCCAACGGCCCTTCCTGAGATGCACGAACGCCCCGGTGAGGCATCACCGGGGCGTTGCGTCGTCGTGGGTGGTGTGTGGCGGCGAAGGGCCGCCACCCCGTCAGTTCGAGGCGGGTGG
>JAIEPJ010000293.1 GCA_019749835.1 Phreatobacter sp.
GCCCTCATTGCCGGCCTCTTCATCGGCTGGCTCGAGGCCATGGTCGGCCGCTTCATGGGCGGCGAGTTCAAGCTTCTCGCCACCTTCACCATCCTGCTCGTCGTGCTGGTGGTCAGGCCCTACGGCCTGTTCGGCACCCACGAGATTGAGAGACTCTGATGCGCGTCGGTACCGCCAAGGAGAGCTACGCGGCCGACGAGGGGCTGTTCAAGACCGACACCCAGAAGGTCTGGTTCGGCCTGCTGCTCGCCGCGCTTGTCCTCTATCCGCTGCACGGGTCCAATTACTGGATGTTCCTCGCCGTGCTGGTGATGATCAATGTCATCTCCACCACCGGCCTCAACATCCTCACCGGCTATACCGGCCAGGTCAGCCTCGGCCATGCCGCCTTCATGGCGGTGGGCGCCTATACGGTGGCCTTTTTCGACGGCCGCTTCGACACGCCGGTCCTGCTCAACCTGGTCCTGGCCGGGGCCGTCGCCGCCGGCATCGGCTATCTCGTCGGCCTGCCCTCGCTGCGCATCAAGGGGCTCTACCTCGCCATCGCGACGCTGGCCGCCGCCG
Organism: Phreatobacter sp.; assembly: GCA_019749835.1. Lineage (GTDB taxonomy): Bacteria > Pseudomonadota > Alphaproteobacteria > Rhizobiales > Phreatobacteraceae > Phreatobacter. The sequence continues at coordinate 565 of JAIEPJ010000293.1, forward strand.
TCATCCTCGGCTTCGTCTTCCTCAACTGGACGCCGGTGACCGGCGGCCTGCGCGGCCTCAACGTGCCCACCGCCACCATCGCCGGGATCGAGCTGGCGACGCCGGACCGGCTCTACTGGCTGGTCATGCCCATCACCGTGATCATGGTTCTGGCGGCCAAGAACCTCTTCCGCACCCGCGTCGGCCGGGCCTTCATCGCCATCCGCGACCGCGACATCTCGGCGGAGATCATCGGCATCTCGCTGCTCAAGTACAAGCTGATGAGCTTCGCCATCTCGTCCTTCTATGCGGGCGTCGCCGGCGGCCTCTGGGCCTATCTCTTCCGCGTCGTGACGCCGGAGAGCTTCCCGGCGCTCGCCTCCATCTTCTTCCTCGCCGCCGTCATCGTCGGCGGGGCCGGCACCATCGTCGGCGGGATTTTCGGTGCCGTCTTCATGACGCTCATCCCGGAATTCCTGAAGCTCTCGGCCACGGCCCTCGTGCCCTGGTTCCCCGACGCATCGATCTATCTTGCCCCGGTCCGCAACATCATCTTCGGACTGCTCATCATCGGCTTCCTCATCTTCGAATCCATGGGGCTCGCGGAGATGTGGCGCAGGACGCGCCGCTACTTCGCCCTCTGGCCGTTCAGGACGTGAGCCCAACTCAGAAGAACCGCCGCCAAGGCGGGATCCAACCCCAGAGGAGACACCCATGACCCGTCTTTCCCGCCGTGCATTCCACCAGCTCGGCCTCGGCGCCGCCCTCGTCTCGACCGCCAGCGGCCGCGCCTTCGCCCAGGCCCCCGAAATCGTCATCGGCGCCGCCAACCCGATGTCCGGCGTCTTCGCCTTCGCCGGTGTCGAGGGCTTCGAGGGCGGCCGCGACCATTTCGAGTTCGTCAACCGCGCCGGCGGCGTCGCCGGCCGCCGCATCCGCTATGTCAACGAGGATTCCGGCTACCGCGTCGACAATGCCGTCGCCATCTTCACCCGCATCACCTCGCAGCATCAGACGCCGGTCTTCTTCGGTGATTCCACCGGCTTCCAGAAGGCGATCAATCCGGAGCTGAACCGCCGCGGCACCACGGTCATGGGCGGCGCCTCCTTCGCCTCCGAGATCGACAATGCGCAGGCCTTCCCGAACCAGTGGATCCCCGGTCCCAACTATTCGGACCAGATGCGCGTGCTGCTGCGCTACATCGCCGCCCAGAAGAAGGGCGCCTCGGTGGTCTTCGTCCATTCCGACACCGAGTTCGGCCGTGACCCGATCGCCGCCGCCGAGGCCGAGGCCAAGCGCCTCGAGCTCAACCTCGTGGAGAAGATCGTCACCCAGCCGGGCTCGGTCGACGTCTCGGGCGATGTGCTCAAGATCCGCCGCCGCAATCCCGACTTCGTCATCTTCCACGGCTATGTGCTGCAGCCGATCCCGGAATTCATGGCCCAGGCCCGCCAGGCCGGCATGACCTCGAAGTTCATGGGCACGTTCTACTCGACCGACACCGTGCTGATGAACCGCGCCGGCGCTGCCGCCGACGGCTATATGGGCGTCTCCTGCTACAATTTCGACGCCACCGCCAAGGGCGTCCAGGTCGAGGCGATCCGGGCCGCCAATGTCGGCAAGACCCGCACCCACGCCTATTACCAGGGCTGGACCAACGCCATGCTGGCCATCGAGGTGCTGCGTCGCACCCTGACCGCCAACGAGGAGCTGAACGTCGTCAACATGATGAAGCACGCCCGCGCGCTGAAGAACTACGACACCGGCGGCATCTTCGGCGTGCCGGTCTCGATGGTGAACAACTCCTTCCCGCATGGCCGCGTCTACCAGTACAGCGCCGCCGACAAGATGCTGAAGCCGGCCTCCGACTGGATCACCATCACGGCCAGCGCCTGATCCCGGCAGGGGCGGTCGCCGCGCGCGGCCGCCCCGCCATCCCATCTCCAGTGCCCGAGGGCCCCATGGCGACGACCGGCGACCTCATTCTCGAGGTGAACAACATCGAGGTGGTCTACTCGAAGGCCATCCAGGCCCTCCGCGGCCTGTCGCTCGCCGTGCCCAAGGGCAAGATCGTCGCCCTGCTCGGCTCCAACGGTGCGGGAAAGTCGACCGTGCTCAAGGCCGTCTCGGCGCTCCTGCCCATGGAGAACGGGCTCGTCACCGAGGGGCGCATCAGCTTCGACGGCGAGACCGTCGAGCAGAGCGCGCCGCACAAGCTCGTCCGCCGCGGCCTGTTCCACGTCATGGAAGGCCGGCGCATCTTCGGCGACCTGACGGTGGAGGAAAATCTCACCGCCGCCACCTATGCGCTGACCGGGCGCTCCGGCGTCACCCCGGACTTCGACATCGTCTATCGCTACTTCCCGCGCCTCGCCGAGCGACGCAAGTCCATTGCCGGCTATCTGTCGGGTGGCGAGCAGCAGATGCTGGCCATCGGCCGCGCTCTCGTCGCCAAGCCCCGCGTCATCCTTCTCGACGAGCCCTCGCTCGGCCTCGCGCCGCTGCTGGTGGAGGAGATCTTCGGCATCATCGCCCGCATCAATGCCGAGGAGGGCGTGTCCATGCTGCTCGTCGAGCAGAACGCCTCCGTCGCCCTCTCCATCGCCCATTACGGCTACATCATGGAGACCGGGCGCATCGTCATCGACGGGCCGACCGAGAAGCTGATCGCCGACCGCGACGTGCAGGAATTCTATCTCGGTCTCGCCCACAAGAGCTATCGCGACATCAAGCACTACAAGAGGCGCAAGAGGTGGCTGTCATGACTGCAACCGTCCTTCCGCTGGACATGGCCCGCGAGGCGGCGAGCCCTGCGGCCGTCGATCCCGCCGCCGCCCTGCCGCCGCTCTCGGTCGTGCAGATGCTGAAGAAACATGCCGCGGAGCGCGGCGACGAGATTGCCCTCCGGCAGAAGCGCTTCGGCATCTGGCGTCCGACGACCTTCGCCGATTACTGGCTGCGGTCCTGCCATCTCGCCCTCGGCTTCCGGGCGATGGGCCTCGAACCCAGGGGCCATATCGGCATCATCTCCGAGAACCGGGTCGAATGGGTGCTCTCGCAGATGGGCGCCGGCGTCCTTGGCGCCGTCACAGTCGGCGTCTATCCGACCAGCCCGGCCAACGAAGTCGCCTATGTGCTCGACCATGCCGACTGCACCATCGTCGTCTGCGAGGACCAGGAGCAGATCGACAAGGTGGTCGAGGCCCGCGCCGACCTGCCCAAGGTCAGGAAGATCATCGCCCTCGAGGACCGCGGTCTCGCCGATTACGAGCCGGGCCTGGTCATGACCTTCGACGCTGTCGAGGCGCTGGGGCGTGCCGAGTACGAGAAGAACCCCGCCGTCATCGACGACATGATGCGCGACCATCGGCTCTCCGATATTGCTCTGTTGATCTATACCTCTGGATCAACCGGCAAGCCGAAGGGCGCCATGCTCTCCTTCGCCAATATCCGCGCCGGCGCCAACGGCCTGCTCGACCGCTATGGCATCGGCACGGGCTGGACGGCGCTGTCCTATCTGCCGCTCTGCCACGTGGCGGAACAGGCGACCACGGTCTTCGGCCCGCTCTATGCCGGCAGCCGCGTCGATTTCGGCGAATCGCTGCGCACCGTCCAGGAGGACCTGCGCGAGGTCGCCCCTACAAGCTTCCTCGGTGTGCCGCGCATCTGGGAGAAGATGCATTCGGGCATCCGCGTGAAGATGTACGAGGCCCGTCCCCTCCAGAAATGGCTCTACAAGACCGCCTTCGACCGCTGTGCGCCCTTCGCCGACAAGCCCCGGTCGCAATGGACGCTCGCCGAGCGGGCAACCTATGCCCTCGCCTATGTCACGGTGTTCCGCGCCCTGAAGAACGCCATCGGCCTGACCCGCTGCCGCATCGCCTTCACCGGCGCGGCGCCGATCTCGCCCGAGGTCATCCGCTTCTTCCGCACCATCGGCGTGCCGCTGGTCGAGATCTACGGCATGACCGAGACCTCCGGCGGCGTCCTCGGCCAGACGCTTGACGATGTCGTGGTCGGCACGGTCGGCAAGCCGATGAAGGGCACCCAGGTCCAGCTCGCCGAGGACGGCGAGATCATGGCCCGCGGCGCCACCATCTTCGAGGGCTATTACAAGAACGAGGAGGCCACCCGCCAGACCATCGTCGACGGCTGGCTGCGCACCGGCGACGTCGCCGAGATGCAGGGCGGCCACTTCAAGGTCATTGACCGCAAGAAGGACATCATGATCACCGCCGGCGGCAAGAACCTGTCGCCCACCGAGATCGAGCATGCGGTGAAGCTCAGCCCCTTCATCAAGGAATGCATCGTCTTCGGCGACCGGCAGAAATATGTCGCGGCGCTGATCCAGATCGACATGGAGACGGTCGGCAAATGGGCCGAGATGAAGGGCATCGCCTTCACCAATTACAAGAACCTGTCACAGGCGCCCGAGGTCGTGGACCTCGTCCAGAAGGCCGTCGACAAGGCCAATGAGGGCCTCGCCCAGGTCGCCAATATCCGTCGCTTCGAGATCCTCGACAAGGAACTCGACCATGACGACGGCGAGGTCACCGCCACGATGAAGGTGCGCCGCAAGGCCATCGAGGCGAAATATGCCGAGGCCATCAAGCGCCTCTATGCGTGAGGGGCTTCTCGCGCCGCGCCGCCCTCCGGACCCGCGCCTTGCATCACCGAAGTGCGTCCTTCGAGGCTCGGGATCCGGACGATGCTGACGCATCGCCGGTGGCCCTCGCACCTCAGGATGAAGTGGCTAGTGACCGGCATCAGGGTTGAGCCGGACCCGGTGGGGCCCATGCCTTTCGACCGACCTGGGTGATTGGCATCGGGGTTGAGCCGCGCGGGGCCATGCCTTTGGACCAACCTGCAGGTCACACACCTCCTCATCCTGAGGTGCGAGGCCCGGCGATGCGTCAGCATCGTCCGGAGGCGAGCCTCGAAGGACGCACTTTCGCGGTGCCAGGAGCCCGTCTGGAGCAAGTGGTCGAACGAGCGGACCTCGAAACCGAGCCCCGCCCTGACCCTCCCCGCTGCGCGGGGAGGGGACCCTCACGTCCCGCTTCCATTCTACCGGTCGCGCCTGGCGCGACGGATGGCGCGATGCGCCGCCGTGGAAGTCCCCCTCCCCTCCCCGCGCAGCGGGGAGGGTCAGGGTGGGGCCTTCGGAGCAGCGGCGGTCCCGGACGGTGCGATGAGGCAACAGCGCCCCGCCCTCACACCCCCGCCGCGACGCCCGCCGGCGTCACCATCAGCACCTTGCCGGTCCGGCCGCTTTCGCCCGCCAGTGCCATGGCCCGCGCCGCTTGCGCCATGGGCACCACCTCCGCCACCGGCGTCGTCAGCGTGCCCTCGGCCATGCCGCGGGCGATCCGGCCATAGGTCTCGGCGATGCGCGCCCGGCCGGCATCCTGGAACCAGTGGATCAGCCAGAAGCCCTTCAGCGTGATCTTGCGGAAGATCAGGTGCTGGGCGTCGATCCGGCACTGTTCGCCGGAGAGCAGGCCATAGTTGACCACGGTGCCGCCATCGGCGAGGGCCCCGGCCATCACGCCGGTCGCAGCCCCGCCGATCGCGTCGATGGCGAGCTTCACCGGCGCGCCGCCGGTCGCCTCCTGCACCCGCTTGCGGAAGGCGCGGGGGTCCTCCAGCGCATCGGCGAGAACCGCCGTCCCGCCGGCTGCCGTGACGCCGGCCACCGCGCCGTCGCGGCGCACCACGTTCAGCGTCTTGATCCCCCGCTGCGCCGCGAGCTTGACCAGGAAGGTGCCGACGGCGGAATTGGCGGCGTTCTGCATCAGCCAGTCGCCAGGCTGAAGCGCCACCTGATCCGACAGCAGCGCCTCGGCGGTGGCCGGATTGCCCTTCAGCATGGCGGCCTGCATAAGGTCGATGTCGGCGGGCAGTTTCATCACCAGCCCGGCCTTCATCGTCACCCGCTCGACCCAGCAATTGAGGATCATCGGCGAGACGATGTCGCCGACGGCGAGGCCGCTGACGCCCGCGCCCACAGCCGCGATGCGGCCCACCGCCTCGCCGCCGGGAATGAAGGGCAGGGGCGGCCGCGACGTGCCGTAGAGCCCCTGGATCTGCAGGAGATCGGAGGGATTGATGTTGAGCACCAGCATCTCCACCGTCACCTCGCCGGGACCGGGCGGCGGCGGCTCCGGCATGTCCTTCAGGCGGATGGTGGCGGCGGGATCGCCGAACCCTTCGATGACGATGGCGTGCATGGCGTTCTTCCCCCGCGGCGCGGCCGCTCGTTGGTGTCTCAGTCGGCGAAACCGATGAAGCGATAGTCCGGCGCCGAGGTGTTGTGCCGGCTCGGTACCGTCCGCGTCAGCTTCATCTCGATGCCCTCGCCGCCGCGGAAATCCATGACCGGGGCCTCCTGCCAGCGGTTGGCGCCGGCCGCCCGCCATTCGACGCGGGCACCGTCCGCATTGGCCTCCGTCACATACATGGAGCGCAGGCCGGTGAAGGGGCCACCGGTGACGGGCCGCTCCAGCGTCACGTCGAGCGCGACCCGGACCCGGTCGATCTCCGCCACCTTGACCGTGGCGCTGCCCCCGGCCCGGAAGCTCAGCTGGAAGGTCATGGTCGCGGGGTCGAAGCGGATGGCCGAGAGGTTCACCACCGGCCGCTGCATCACCTCGATCGGGCCGATCAGCGCGGAGGTGCCGTAGACGATGTCCGGCAGATGCGCCGGCGGCCGCGGCTTCAGCCGCCAGTAGCCGTCGACCGGATACATGACCAGGAACTCGTAGGGTGCCGCGGTGCCCTCCTTGAGGAAGAGCTGGAACAGGTGGAAGCCGCTCTCGGTGCGCGAACCGACCGTCACCGGCACCTGTTCGGGCCGCCAGAACTTGTCGAAGGTGATGCCGACGACCTTCAGCCGGTCGTCCTCGTGCATGACCACGCTGCGCGGCGTGAAGCGGAAATCGGCCTTGTCGGTGATGGTGCAGTCGGTGAAGTCCGGCGCCGTGATGTCCTGCACGATCGTGCCGATCACCGCCGGATGGGTCGCCTCGACCCGGAAGCGCCGCACCGACGGGCTGTGCAGCCTGAGGTCGACATTGTCCTCCTCGGCGCAGAGCGTCGCGACGCTCTCATTGGCGATGCGGACGCTGGCGGGGGCGGCGAGGCCGGGGGCGGCGAAGAAGGCGAGGGTGGCGGCGACGAGCAGGGGACGATGCATGGGAGAGCTCCTTGGGCCTACCGCCTAGCAGGCCGCGCCGCCGCGGCAAAGCCCGCCCGGTGCCGCATCAGTTGCGGTCGTCGGGCAGCACCGGCAGGGCATGGAACTCGATGCCTTCCTCGGCGAGCTCGCGCGCCTCCTCGGGGCTCGCCCGGCCATAGATCGACCGGTGTTCGGTCTCGCCGTAATGGATCTTGCGCGCCTCCTCGGCGAAGCGCTCGCCGACCGGATCGGCGTTCTGCACCAGATGGTCGCGCAGCTCGCGGATCTTGGCGCGCAGCTCCTGTTCGGCCGGCGAGACCATGGCGACGGGGGC
>JAIEPJ010000183.1 GCA_019749835.1 Phreatobacter sp.
CCGCCGATCGTGTCGACATCCTCGGTCACGTCTTCGCCGGGATCGAAATCGGGGCCGAGAACCTCGCGCACCTCGTCGAGGGTGGCCCGCGCGTCGGCGATATAGGCGCCGTCGGCGAGCTGGGCGATGGTCTTGCCATCATCGACGTCATGCTCGTCCTCGATGTCGCCGACGATGCTCTCGACGATATCCTCCATGGCAATGAGGCCATCGGTGCCGCCATATTCATCAACGACGAGCGCCAGCTGGATGCGGGTCGCCTGCATGCGCGCGAGAAGGTCGATGGCGGGCATCGAGGGCGGCACGAAGAGGATCGGCCGGATCAGCCGCGTTCCGGACAGCGGCACCTTGAGGTCGACGGCACCGAGGTCGAGGCCCGGGGCGATCTTCGCGGCGGCCGGCTTGTCGGCCTGGGCGCCGGCCTCGGCCTCGCTCGCCCGCGCGCGACGCTTGCGCGTTGCCTTCTTGGCCTCGGCGAAGAGATGTTTCACCAGATCCTTGATGTGGACCATGCCGACGGGATCGTCGAGCGTGTCGTCGAAGACCACGAGCCGGGTATGGCCGGCATCCTCGAAGGCCTGCATCAGGTCGGCCAGGGACACATCCTTCTGGACCGCCATGATGTCGGCGCGCGGCTGGGCGAGATCGTTGACGCGGCTCTCGCGCAGATCGAGGATGTTGCGCAGCATCGACCGCTCCTCCGGCGAGAAGCCGGCAGCGGCGGGCGCGTTTTCCTCGAGAACGTCTTCGAGATTTTGCCGCGCCGAGGTCTGTGTCCTCAGCCGCAGCCGCGCCATGAGGCGGTCGATCCACCGGTCATGCTTGTCGGCGGCACGCTCGGGGGCCGGTCTTGGACCGTCCGCAGGCTGCCCGTTCGCAGGGGTCGACGTGGGAGCGGCCTCGGCCGCGGTGGTTCGGTATCGACTGTCGCTAGGGTCGGGCATGGGTTCCGTCGGGCATCATGCGCCCGGTCGCGTGGGGATCGCTGATTCCGAGATCCGCGAGAATGGAAGTTTCCATCGCCTCCATCGCCACGGCCTCTGCCTCGGTCTCGTGATCATAGCCTAAAAGATGCAGGAGGCCATGGATCGTCAAGTGGGTCAGATGATCCGACGGGGTCAGGGCCTCCTCACCGGCCTCCCGGACGAGGGTCTGGTAGGCGATGACGACGTCACCGAGGAGAGGCCCGCGCGGCGCCGAAAAAGACAGCACGTTCGTGGGGTTGTCCTTGGAGCGATACTCGCGGTTCAGGCGCTGGATCATGGCGTCGTCGGCAAGCGCCACCGACAGTTCCGCATCCGCGGGAATCGTGACGTCGCGCCGGTCCGCCACGGCGGACACGGCCCTGCGGACGATGTCCTCGGCCGCCGGAAGGCCATCCCAGAGGTCGGAGAGAATCGCGATGTCCGTCTGGATCGCCGCCTCGTCACCGCCGGAGAGGCTCATGGCTGGCGCATGCGCCGCGGCTGGTGGGGCGCGGCATGCTCTCCCGCCCGCGTCGCCGCCTCATAGGCCCTGACGATGCGGCCGACGAGTTCGTGGCGCACCACGTCGTCCTCGGTGAAATAGCACTGGGCGATGCCGTCGACGGTCTCGAGGAGGTCGAGGGCTTCCGACAGACCGGACTTCATGCCGGGTGGCAGGTCGACCTGGGTCGGGTCGCCGGTGATGATCATGCGCGAGTTCTCACCGAGGCGGGTGAGGAACATCTTCATCTGCATCGACGTGGTGTTCTGCGCCTCGTCGAGGATCACCACGGCATTGGTGAGGGTGCGGCCGCGCATGAAGGCCAGCGGGGCAATCTCGATCATGCCCGACTGCATGCCGCGCTCCACCCGCGGCGCGTCCATCAGGTCGTAGAGCGCGTCGTAGATCGGCCGGAGATAGGGATCGACCTTCTCCTTGAGGTCGCCGGGCAGAAAGCCGAGGCGCTCGCCGGCCTCGACGGCGGGGCGCGTCAGGATCAGCCGGTCGACCAGGCCCTTGTCGAGCAGGGCCACGGCCTGCGCCACGGCGAGCCAGGTCTTGCCGGTGCCGGCCGGTCCGATGCCGAAGACCAGTTCGTGGCGCTTCAGGGCACGAATATAACCATCCTGGGCGGGGGTGCGCGCCCGGACTGCCCGCTTGCGCGTGACGATCTCCTCGTGGCCGAGGCGCGGCGCGCCGTCGGCCTCGAACAGGGACCCCTGGGAGGTGGTCATGCGAATGGCGCCGTCGACGTCGCCGAGCGTCAGGTCCTGGCCGCTTTTCAGGCGCGCATAGAGATTTTCGAGCACGACCTTGCCCTGTTCGCAGGGATCGGCGGGACCGACGAGGTTGACGAGATTGCCGCGGGCGGTGGCGCGAATACCGAGCCGCTTTTCCAGGAAGGCGAGGTTCTGGTCGTATTGGCCGAACAGGCGGCTCGCGAGACGGTTGTCGTCGAAGGAGAGGGTGATCTCGGCCTCGGCCGTGTCGTCATGGGTCGCAAGCCAGGGAATGTTGCGTCCGCTGTCCGGGCCAAAGCCGCCCCCGCTGGGATTTTTCAACCGCGCCGTCCTCTTGTCCTGGGTTGAGACCGCTCACTCTGCCGCATGCACTGCCATCATATGGTCGTCCACCGCGAGAACGCCATCCAGGGAGTTTGTCTTGGCCCCGGTGATTCGCACAGGGAGGATGCTGCCGATCACAGACGACGGTGCGATGACCTGCACCGGCGAGAGATAGGGCGAGCGGCCGACCATCTGCCCCGGCTTGCGGCCGGCCTTCTCGAAGAGGACGTCGACGGTGCGGTCGACGAGGCTCTCCTGGAAGGCGTGCTGCTGAGCCGTCACCAGCGCCTGCAGCGCATGAAGCCGCTCGGTCTGCAAGGAATCCGCAACGTGCCCGTCCATCTCGGCGCCGGGCGTGCCGGGCCGGGCGGAATAGGCGAAGGTATAGGCGGCGGCGAAGCCGACCTGGCGCACCAGGTCCATCGTGTCGGCGAAATCCGCGTCGCTCTCGCCGGGAAAGCCGACGATGAAGTCGGAGGTGAGCGCGATATCGGGCCGCGCCTGACGGATGCGGTCGACGAGGCGGAGGTAGTCGTCGCGGGTGTGCTTGCGGTTCATCCGCTTCAGCACGGCCGTCGAGCCCGACTGCACCGGCAGGTGCAGGGAAGGCATGAGGCTCGCCAGGTCGCGATGGGCGGCGACGAGATCGTCGCTCATCTCGCGCGGATGGCTGGTGGTGTAGCGCAGCCGGGCAATGCCCGGCACATCGGCGAGGCGGTTGAGCAACCGGGCCAGCGTCCATTCCGACCCGTCCGGCCCCGCCCCGTGATAGGCATTGACGTTCTGGCCGAGCAGGGTCACCTCGCGCACGCCCGACGCAGCCAGTTTCTCCACCTCGGCGAGGATCTGCGTGATGGGGCGGGAGACCTCGGCGCCGCGGGTATAGGGCACGACGCAGAAGGTGCAGAACTTGTCGCAGCCCTCCTGCACGGTGACGAAGGCGGTGAGGCCGCGGGCGCGCGTCCTGGCTTCGCTCGCCGCCGGCAGGACCTTGAACTTGTCCTCGACGGGAAATTCGGTGTCGACGACGCCGGGCGTGACGCCGGCGCGGGCAACCAGGTCGGGCAGACGGTGGTAGCTCTGGGGGCCGACGACGAGATCGACGACCTTGGCCCGCCTGACAATCTCCTCGCCCTCCGCCTGGGCGACGCAGCCGGTCACGCCGACCATAACCTTGCGGCCGGCCGCCCGCGCCTCCTCCTTGATCACGCGCACGCGGCCGAGCTCGGAATAGACCTTCTCTGCTGCGCGCTCGCGGATGTGGCAGGTGTTGAGGAGGATGAGGTCGGCCTCCTCCGGCGTTGCCACCTCGCGATAGCCCTCGGTGCCCATGACATCGGCCATGCGCTGGCTGTCATAGACGTTCATCTGGCAGCCATAGGACTTCACGTAGACTGCCTTGGACTGGGGCTTTTCGGCGGTTTCGCTCATCGGGGGCTCCGTTGGCCGGAGCTATAGCGGGTTCCCGAAGGGCCGTTAAGGGGGCGTCATCGATGTCACAATCGCGTGATCCGCCCTCGCCCTTGCGGAACCATGGTGAGGTTCCTGGCGTAAGATGTCGTTCGATACCATCGGCGGAGATGATCCATGCATGCCATGAAGACGTTTGTCTTGTCAGCAGCACTGCTCGCGTCGAGCCTTGCAGGCGCCCAGGCGCTGGAAGGCAACTGGCTGCGCGGCGACGGCAATGCCCGGGTGCGCATCGCCCCCTGCGGCGACAAGGTCTGCGCCACCAATCTGTGGATCGGTGACACGAGTTCCGGCGAGGAGGTGGGCGACCGGCTCGTCATGACGCTGGCCCCCAAGGGTCCCGGGAAGTTCGAGGGGACGGCCTTCGACGTCAAGCGTGGCCGGAACTACAACATCATCATCACCACCAGCGGTGATCGTCTCAGCACGCGCGGATGCATCCTCGGCCGCCTGCTGTGCCGGGAAGTGACCTGGACGGCCGCCCGCTGAGGGGCGGCGATTTTGGGTCAGGCTCTGAAGGCCGTCCTGTAGACGCGGCGCGAACCACGGGATTGAAGCCGGCTAAGCGAGGTTTGACCTACAACCTCAAGCCTGTGGTCGTGGAATCGGGCGCAACATTCGAGTGGCGACGTCGCCTTGAGCGTATCAAGCCTGCCAATGTCCAGCCGATGATCGGTAAAACGCAAAGCAGCGCAGCAACCGATAGACGCCACGCGAACCTCGCGTGAAAAGCTTCGACATCTGCACCGGGACCGGCGCTCAGCCACGCCGCCTGTAGAGCCCACCAGAAGAAGACAGGGGACAAAGCGACGCTTGCGATTGTCAGCAGGATGGCAAACAGCTTCACGTCCTGCGCCTCCGAGGACATCCCGCTGAGTTGGGCTTCTAGTTTGCATCCAGCGGCGTCGTTCCAGCCGGAGAACCGTCGGCCGCAAGCGTGATCTTCTGCACCCGTGCCTCGGCGTCGCGCAGCAGCGCCTCGCAACGCTTCTTCAGGGCCTCGCCACGCTCGTAGATGGCGATGGAATCCTCGAGCGGTACATTGCCGCCCTCCAGTTTCTGGACGATCTGCTCGAGTTCGCCGAGCGCCTTCTCGAAGGAGAGGGCCGCGACATCGGCATGGGGGGCGGCGCTCTTGTCGCTCATGGGCACTCCGGGGGAATCGGCTGGGGTCAGCCGCGCATCAATGCCATGACATGGGCGCCGACGGAACGGCCGAGGCCTTCGAGGTCGTAACCACCCTCCAGCACAGAGACGACGCGGCCGGAGCAGGTCTCGTCCGCCACCTCCATCATCCGCTTGGTCGCCCAGGCGAAATCGGCTTCCGTCAGGTTGATGTTGGCGAGCGGGTCGCGCTCATGGGCATCGAACCCGGCCGAGATCAGCACGAGGTCGGGACGGAAGCCACGCATGCGCGGCAGGATCACCGTGTCGAAGGCCTCGCGGAAGGCATCGCCCCCGTCGCCGGCGCGCAGCGGCGCATTGACGATCTGGTTGTGGGCGCCGGTCTCGTTCAACGCGCCGGTGCCGGGATAGAGCGGCATCTCGTGGGTCGACAGATACATGACGGACGGGTCCGACCAGAAGATGTCCTGGGTGCCGTTGCCGTGGTGGACGTCGAAATCCATGATGGCGACGCGTGTCGCGCCATATTTCGCCTGGGCGTGGCGGGCGGCGATGGCGACATTGTTGAACAGGCAGAAGCCCATGGCGGTCGCCGTCTCGGCATGGTGGCCGGGCGGGCGGGTGGCGACGAAGGCGTTGCTGACCTTGCCGGCCATTACCTCGTCGACCGCGAAGACGGCACCGCCGGCGGAGCGCAGCGCCGCCTCGTAGGACCCGGGCGACAGGGTCGTGTCGCCATCGACGTGGACGAGGCCGACGAAGGGCGTGGCATTGACCAGCTTTTCCACGAATTCGGGCGGATGGACACGCAGAATGGCCTCGACAGAGGCTTCCGGCGCCTCGTCGCGGGCGAGGTCGGCGAAGCGCTCGTGCTCCAGGACATGGGTGATCATGCGGAGGCGGTCGGCGCGCTCGGGATGGCCGAAGGGCGTCTGGTGCTCCAGGCACTTGGCATGGGAAATGACGAGTGTGGTCACAGCGGCCGGCCCTTCCATGCACTGTCACGGGGCGCATAGGCCTCGCCGCCGCCCATCCGGTCATGATTAAAGCATGGGGCGGCCGGTGCAACCGGTTGGCCCCACGCAAACGTGATGGCGCGTGCCGTTTTCCCTGTTGGTGCGTCGCGAAACATGGTTCCCCCCCCGGTGCCGCCTGTGTCAGGCTGATGACGTTCGGCCTATTGCTCGGGGTTTTTCATGATCCGTGCATTGATCCTTGTCGTGTTCCTGTCGCTCGCCGGGCCCCTCGCAGCGCAAGCCCAGAGCCGATCCGCCGCCAGCGAAGTCGATGTCCAGATCGTGCTTGCGGTCGACATCTCCTATTCGATGGATCCCGAGGAGCAGCGCCTGCAGCGCGAGGGCTACATCAAGGCGATCACCTCGCCGGAGGTGCTCGACGCGATCCGCAAAGGCCTGGTCGGCAAGATCGCGGTGAGCTATCTGGAATGGGCCGGCCATCAGGAGCGGCAGGTCGTCATCGACTGGCGGATCATCGACGGGCCGGAAAGCGCCCAGGCCTTCGCGGCCGAACTGCAGTCCAAGCCCTATCGCCGGGCTTTCCGCACCTCGATCTCCGGCGCCATCCAGGCGAGCGTCGACCTGCTCGAAAAATCCGGTCTGCGCTCGATGCGACGGGTCATCGACGTATCGGGAGACGGGTCCAACAATAACGGCCCCCATGTCGAGATCGCCCGCGACGACGCCCTCGCCAAGGGTATCGTCATCAACGGCCTGCCGATCGTCATCCCGCGGCAGAATTCGCGCTTCGTCGATATCCCCAATCTCGATGCCTATTACCAGGACTGCGTGGTGGGCGGCCCCGGCTCCTTCGTCATCCCCATCACCAATCCGGAAGAGTTCGTCACGGCGACGCGGCGCAAGCTGGTCCTCGAAGTCGCGGGGATCACCCCCGTCTGGCCGCTGCCGGGGGGCCCCTTCGTCGTCCCGGCCCAGGCCCAGAAGGTCGACTGCCTGGTCGGCGAGCGGATCTGGCGCGAGCGCTGGGAACGAAACTGAGCGCAGCGCGCCAGGGCCTGACGCTACGGCGCGGGCATCACGCCGCGCGGGGGACGATCAGAGGCTGACGAGCCGGATCGCCGTGCCCCAGGGATCGGCCGTCGCGAAGCCGCCGGACAGGGCTGTGATCCCGGTGCCGGCCGCGGCGAGCCTCGCCTGCTGGGCGTCGAGGATGGCGCGGTCCTTCACCTCCAGCGAGAACCAGGCAATGCCCGTGGCGTTGGCATCGCGTGCGCCGGCTCCCTGGCTGCGCCAGGCATTGATGCCGAGATGGTGATGGTAGCGGCCCGAGGAGAGGAAGGCCGCGCCGCTGCGCTGACGCGTCGTGTCGAGGCCGATCGCCGCGCCATAGAAGGCCTGGCCGCGGGCGACATCGCCGACGCGCAGGTGCATGTGGCCGATGCGCAGGCCCGTCGGCGCGGTCGCATAGTCACTGACCTGGACATTGGTCAGGCCGACGAGGTCGTCGACATCCAACGGGTCGGTCGTCATGGTGACCGCTCCGCCGTCCCAGCGCCAGAGTTCGGGGGCGCGGTCGCTGTAGACCTCGATGCCATTGCCCTCGGGATCGTCGAGATAGACCGCCTCGCTGACGGCATGGTCGGCAAAGCCGGTGAGCCGCACGCGGTTGCGGGCGACATGGACCAGCCAGCGGGCGAGGTCCTTGCGGGTCGGCATCAGGAAGGCGGTGTGGAACAGACCGGCCGTGCCCTGGCGCTCGAAGGGGGCCGACGGCCGCTGTTCGAGCACAAGCAGCACATGGCCGCCGGCGCCGAGGCTGGCGCGGCCGGGGGCGGAGTCGATCACCGAAAGGCCGAGCACGTCGCGGTAGAAGCCGGAGACGAGGGCGAGGTCACGGACGACGAGGGACACCTGTCCGACGCGCATCGGCGTCTGGTGGGCGAAGAGGACCGGCGCGGGCTC
>JAIEPJ010000289.1 GCA_019749835.1 Phreatobacter sp.
GCGTGGCGCTGAAGGAGGGCTCCCTGGTGGTCAATTCCAGCCAGGGCGGCGGCACCAAGGACACCTGGGTCCTGGACTCGTGAGATAGGCGGAACCCATGCTCTCCCGTACCGCCGACAATCTCTTCTGGCTCGCCCGCTACGTCGAGCGCGCCGAATATCTCGCCCGCATCATCGAGGCCTCGACCCGCCTCGCCAACCTGCCCTCCGCCTATGCCGGCACATCGAACGAGTGGGAGTCGGCGGTCGCCACCGCCGGCTGCGCCCATCTCTTCTACCAGACGCATGACAAGGCGACCCGCGAGACGGTGATCGACTTTCTGGCATTCTCGCCCGACAATCCCTCCTCCATCCGCTCCTGTTTCGAGGTCGCGCGCACCAATGCGCGCTCGGTGCGTACGGCACTGACGGTCGAGATGTGGGACGCCATCAACGCCGCCTGGCTGGAACTGTCGAAATACCGGGCGAGCGGCCTGAACCAGGACGAGCACCTGGCCAATTTCCTCTCCTTCGTGAAGGAGACGGGGCTGAGGTTCGACGGCTCGGCCTATCGCACCATGCTGCGATCCGACGGCTACTGGTTCTCCCGCCTCGGTGTGATGATCGAGCGGGCCGACAATACTGCCCGCATCCTCGACGTGAAATATCATGTGCTGCTGCCTGGCGCCGAGCAGGTCGGCGGGTCGCTCGACTACTTCCAGTGGTCGGCGATCCTGCGCGCCGTGTCGGCGCTGACCGCTTATCACTGGGTCTACAAGGAGAGCCTGAAGCCCTGGCTGGTCGCCGACCTCCTGATCCTCAACGACCAGATGCCGCGCTCGCTGGCCGCCTGCTACGAGAGCATCGTGCGCAACCTCGACAGCCTGTCGCTCGCCTATGGCCGCCAGGGCCCGGCCCAGCGCGCTGCCCGCGCCACCCGGACGAAGCTCGAAAGCGCCCGGATCGAGGACATCTTCCAATCTGGCCTGCACGAATTCGTCTCGGACTTCATCACCGAGAACAACCGGCTGGGTGCCGCCATCACCCAGCAGTACCTGACCTGATCCGGCGGCCGCCATGCGCATCCGCATCGCCCACGAGACCATCTACAGCTATGCCGTCCCCGCCCATGCGGTGATCCAGACGCTGCGCCTCACCCCGCGCAACTACGAGGGCCAGCACGTTGCCACCTGGCGCATCGACGTCGACCAGGACTGCCGGCTCGACGCCCACGAGGATGCCTTCGGCAACATCACCCACACCTTCTCCTGCACCGGGCCGGTGCAGACGCTGACGGTCAGGGTCGACGGCCTGGTCGAGACCTCAGACACCGCCGGCGTGGTGCGCGGCGCCATCGAGCGTTTCCCGCCGGGCCTCTACCTGCGCGGCACCGACCTTACGGCAGCCGACGCCGACATCCGGGCCTATGCCGAGGCGCGGCACCAGCCATCCGACGCGCTCTCGACCCTGCACGCCCTTCTCGACGATCTCGCCCGTGACATCACTTTCGACAAGGACCCGACCCATTCCGCCACCACGGCGGCGGAGGCCTTCGCGCTGAAGCGCGGCGTCTGCCAGGACTTCGCCCATATCTTCATCGCCGCGGCCCGCCATGTCGGTATCCCCGCGCGCTATGTCGGCGGCTATTTCCTCCATGCCGACGGCACGGTGGACCAGGAGGCGGGACACGCCTGGGCCGAGGCCCATGTCGACGGTCTCGGCTGGGTTGGCTTCGACGCCGCCAACGGCCTCTGCCCGACCGAGCAGCACATCCGCATCGCCTGCGGCCTCGATTATCTCAACGCCGCCCCCATCCGCGGCTCGCGCCACGGCGGCGAGGGCGAGTTCCTGACCGTGAAGGTCATGGTCGACCAGGCGTCGCGGCAGGTGCAGGTGCAGTAGGGCGGGACCAGAGCGCAGGGGAGCATTCCGCGCCTCACCGCGTGCGGGGCCCTTGCCCCCGCCCTCGTCCCGCTCTACCTCGGCGCAAGTCCCGGAGCGCATCATGACCGAGCCGACCACCGTCACCGCCGCCATCCTCGTCATCGGCGACGAGATCCTCTCCGGGCGCACCAAGGACAAGAACATCGGCTACATCGCCGAGTACTGCACCGCCATCGGCATCGACGTGAAGGAGGTCCGCGTCGTCCCCGACGAGGAGGACGAGATCATCCCCGCCCTCAACACGCTGCGGGCCAGATACGGCTACGTCTTCACCACCGGCGGCATTGGCCCGACCCACGACGACATCACCGCCGACTGCGTCGCCAAGGCCTTCGGCGTCTCCATCGACGTCGACCCGCGCGCCCGCGCCATGCTGCTGGAGCGCATTCCCGAAAAGGACCTCAACGAGGCCCGCCTGCGCATGGCGCGGATTCCCGCCGGTGCCGAGCTCATCGAGAACCCGGTGTCGAAGGCGCCGGGCTTCATGATCGGCAATGTCATCACCATGGCCGGCGTGCCCTCGGTCATGCAGGCGATGATGGACGTGGTCTCGCCGCGCCTCAAGACCGGCACCAAGATGATGCAGGTCTCCATCGAGGCGCCGGGCCTGCGCGAAGGTGACATCGGCACGCCCTATGCGGCCATCGCCAAGGCCCATCCCGGCGTCATCATGGGATCCTACCCGATGATGCAGGACGGCAGGTTCTGGACGCGGCTCGTGTTGCGCGCCAAGGACGAGGCGCTGCTGGAGGCAGCCGAAAAGGCCGTCGTCTCCATGGTCGAGGAACACAAGCGCCCCGACGCAGCCGTGACGGTCACCCGTGGCGCCTGACATTGCCGCCGGGGCGTTACGAGGACACCCCGACGGTCTTGGGCCTTTTGCCGTGCAGGTACGATTCCCTTGGGAAAAACGCCGCGGACGATTTGCGCCAGCGCCGCGCACCGCTAGTGTCGCCGCCCTGTTGATAGTCTCGTGAGTGTGGAGCTCCCCATGGCGACGCCGAATCCGGAAAAGGCCTTCCCCGTTGCCTGGGACCAGTTCCACCGCGACGCCCGGGCGCTCGCCTGGCGGATCAGCGGCGCCGGACCGTTCCGCGCCATTGTCTGCATCACCCGTGGTGGCCTGGTTCCCGCCGCCATCGTCACCCGCGAACTCGGCATCCGCATGATCGAGACGGTCTGCATCGCCAGCTACCACGACTACCAGAGCCAGGGGCAGTTGAAGGTGATCAAGGAGGTCGCCCCGCAATTGCTGACCGATGGCGGCGAAGGCGTCCTCGTCGTCGACGACCTCGTCGACACCGGCAAGACCGCCAAGGTGGTGCGCGACATGCTGCCGAAGTCGCATATCGCGACGGTCTATGCCAAGCCGCAGGGCCGGCCCATGGTCGACACTTTCGTCACCGAGGTCTCGCAGGACACCTGGATCTATTTCCCCTGGGACATGGGCTACACTTTCCAGCCGCCGATCCGCGACGCCGGCTGACCGGTTTCAGCGGCGCCCGAACAGCGCGATGCGCATCTGGTCGGTGCCCAGGCTCTCGTCGATCATGAGTCCGGCGCGGCGGCCGTCCGGCCCCAGGAGGCCGAGCACCAGCGGCGGGTTCATGAAGACCAGCAGGCTCAAGAAGAACAGGAGGATCTTGGCGGGAGTGACCTTCATGGCGGCTCTCCTCGAACGGTGTTCCAGCCCTCCCCGCGATCCCCGGCGGACCCTAGCTGCCAGCCTTCAACAGCGCGTTCACGGGACCGCTCGAAATGGTCAATGAACTGTTGCCCTGCCGTTAGGGTATCGTTAAGGCCTGATGCTGCCGCTGCGTCATCCACCACCCCCGTCGCGAGTGGATGACAGCCCCCGCCGATCGCGCTAAGCCTCGGTCCGGAGCGGGCGTGGCGAAACCGGTAGACGCACGAGACTTAAAATCTTGCGGGGCAACCCGTGCCGGTTCGAGTCCGGCCGTCCGCACCATCCATTGATCCTGGCCGGCCTTGCGCTATCCTCGGGTCATCAATTCCCAACCCCAGTCGAGCCGCTCGACCTTCTTCGCCGGAGGCATGCACGATGATTCTCGTCGATGTGGGCGCGACGGTGCTGCGTCACCCCGGCGGCTGGCCCTGCCGGCTGGCGGTCTGCGGTCAATACGAGGCGCGCCAGGGGTTCGAGGCCATGGCGGCGACCCATGTCATCAGCATCCGGCGCGCCGCGCGCCCCTTCCATCCCCCGAAAGTTTCGCCCGACCGCCACCTCGTCCTCGACTTCGAGGACACGACGGACGCGGGCAATCCGGAAGCCCCGACACAGGCGCATCTCGACGCGGCGATCGCCTTCGCCGACGCGCTTCCCGCCGATGCGCGGCTGCTGGTGCATTGCCTCCAGGGGCTGTCCCGGTCCACCGGGCTGGCGCTCGGCCTGCTCGCCCGCGAAGTCTCGCCCCTGCGGGCGGCCTACCTCCTCCACACCGCCCGCCCCGTCGCCACACCGAACATGCTGGTGGTGAAGATGTGGGACGACAGGCTCGGGCTGGACGGTGCCCTCGTCGCGGCGGGGCGGCACTTTCCCTGCCAGGTCTGGCGGCACGGCGACGGGCTCGGGAACTTCCCGCACAGGCGCAAGAAGGGGGAACGGTGATGCGCGCGCTCCTGCCCGATGCGCCGAACCCGAATGGCTGGCCCTACCGGCTGATGGTCGCGTGGGAATCGAGGGCCTGGAAGCCCTGGGTGGAAGGGACAGCGACCCATGCCATGAGCATCATGCCCCCAGGCAGAACGCATTTCAGGCTGGAGGACATGGGCCCGGCAAGGTTCAAGGTATGGCTGCCGTTCTTGGAAGGGAAAAGCCTCCCGCAGGTCATTGATGATGAACTGGCCTATGTGGAGCATGTCATTGACAGGCTGCCTGCCGATGCAGCGCTTGTGGTCTTCTCGAATGGGGTCGGCACCTCGGCATTGGCCGTTGTGACGGGACTTTTCGCCCGTCAGGTCGGATGGCAGGCGGCAGAAGAAATTGTACAGGCGTTCAGGACAACACTGCCTGTCCCCTGGGTGAAGCCCGCGGGCGTGCTGATCGACGCATGGCGGCAGCGACTGGCGCGGCAAGATCATTGTCCCTGCTGAACGATCGCTCGGTTGCCACCCTTTGGGGTTCCCCCTGGCAGGACCACTCTCTCATCCTGCAACCGTGTCCCAACGGCCACTGTCGCCACGTCCCCGCTGCCTTATGATCGCGGACGACGCCCCGTCCCGGAGACACCATGCTGAGGGTACTGTTTCTCGTCGGCCTCACGGCCGGCCCCGCCCTCGCCCAGCCCCAGGGCGTCGAGCTGCCGCTGCGCCGGCCCGGCTACTGGGAAATCCGCATGATGACCGGCGGCGGTCCGGGCGGACAGGAATTCACCGTGCAGACCTGCACGGATGCCGCCACCGAGCGGCAGATGGTGCAGTTCGGCTTCGGCCAGCTCGGCCAGCAATGCCAGCGCTACGACATCCGCCGCGAAGGCGAGGACTTCATCATCGAGAGCGACTGCCAGGTCGGCCAGACACGAACCACGGCCCGCTCCGTCGTCTCCGGCGATCTCAGGGCCACCTATTCGCTGCGCATCGAGGGGACCGTGCAGACCATCGGCCAGTCCGAACTGCAGCAGACTCTCACCACCCAGCAGGGGCGTTTCGTCTCGGCGCGCTGCGGCGGCGGCCTGCGGCCCGGTGACATTCTGCTGCCCGGCGGCCAGCGGATGAACATCCGCGACCTCGCCCGCACCGGCGACCAGGCAGAAAACCCGCGACGGCGCTGATTGTTCAGGCGCGGTGGGCGTAGATCCAGTCCTGCTGCGCCAGCAGCCCGCGGCCGCCGAGCAGCCGGATGGCGGTGTCGCGGGCGAAGGCCGCGGGACCCCTGAGGTGATAGATGGCGCCATTGCGCCCGGCGAGCGACTGGATGCGCGCGACGCGCCCGCGACGCGCCCCTTCATAGGCGCGGAACGCACCGGCGAGGTCGTGCGACCCGGCCGCGCAACAGGCGGCCAGCACGGCGGCATCCTCGATCGCCATGGCGCCGCCCTGGGCCACGAAGGGCAGCATGGCATGGGCCGCATCCCCGATCAGCGTCGCTGCCCCCTGCCCCGGGCCGAACCAGACCGGACGATCGGCGAGCGACCAGCGCTGCCACTCGTCGACCGCCGCGATCAACTGGCGCGGCGCCGCGTCCCAGCCGGACAGGCGTTGCGCGAGGACCGAGGCCTCGCCCGGCGCCCGCCAGCCGGCGACCGGGGCGGGGTCGCCGATGATCGCCACGACGTTGAACAGGCTGCCACCGCGCAGCGGATAATGGACGAGATGGGCATCGGGACCGAGCCAGAGCCCGAGCCGGTCACCGCGCAGGACGGCGGGCACCGCCGCCATCGGCAGGGTGGCCCGAAAGGCGCTGCGGTGCCGGAAGATCGGCGCGGCCGGATCGCCGAGCCCTCGCCGCACCGCCGAACGGATGCCGTCGGCGCCGGCCAGCACGGCGACATGGCGGCGTTCTCCCCCCTCCAGGGTGAGGTCGAACCCGTCCGCAACTGCCATGACGGTGGCGACGGCGCTGCCGGTCTCGATCGTGATGGCCGGTTCCCGCGCGGCGGCCGCGGCGAGAGCGGCGAGAAGATCAGCCCGGTGGATGACCCACCATGGTGAGCCCCAGCGCTGTGCCGCCGTCTCGCCCAGCGTCGCGGCAGCGAGCAGCGCGCCGGATGATGCGGACCGGACGTCCATGCCCGCCGGCGCGACGACGGCCGGCGCAAGCGCGTCCGCGAGACCGAGCGCGATCATGATCCGGCTGGCATTGGGGGAGAGCTGGATGCCGGCACCAACCTCTTCCAGAGCCGGGCTGCGCTCCAGGACGGTCGATGTGAACCCCGCCCTGGCGAGGCACAAGGCCAAGGTCAGGCCGCCGATGCCGGCACCGGCAATGGTGACGTGGCGCGCCGCGGGCACGCGCCGATCAGGCCTCGGCCACGGTCTTCACATAGGCGCCGGCCGGGCGGGTCTCGTCGGCATGCAGCGCAGCGTCGTATTTGTAGAGGGTCGAGCAATAGGGGCAGACGATCTCGGTCTCGCTGCCCATGTCGAGGAAGACATGCGGATGGTCGAAGGGCGCGCGCGCGCCCATGCACTGGAATTCCTTCACGCCGATATGGATGACGGCGACGCCGTCGTCATTGGCGAAATGGGGCACGATGTGATCGGCCATGGCAGGTCCTCGTCAGATCTGGGCGGACCATACTGTCCGTGGCCGCCCAAGTGAAGCCGGATCGGCGCGGATCAGGCGGTCAGCCAGCCGAAACTCGTGATCGCCGCCGCCACCAGCGCCACCACCAGGGCCAGGACCAGGGCGGTCGCGATGATACCGATGGCGTGACCGGCGGCGACGAGCATGCCGTCATCCTCGAGCAGGCCGATCGACAGCACCACCAGTGCCACGCCGGGCGGGAAATTGCCGACCCAGGACAGCGGCAGGGCCAGGATCGCCCCGAGCAGGACGAACATGGCGCCGAGGACGACATGCATCGGCCCGCGTGTCATGAAACTCCAGCGCGGCCGCGCCACCCGCTCGACCTTTGCCACCCAGCCGACGGTGCGGTCGACCATGGCCGCGAGCTGGGACCGCGGGATCGATTTCTCTCCGATCGCGGCAGGCAGCCAGGGCGCATGCCGGCCGATCATCATCTGCAGGCCCACGATCCCGATGACGATGCCGGACACGGTGGAGACGCCCGGGATCATGGGAATGATGTTCGGCAGGGCGAAGATCAGCACCAGAAGGCCGAATGCGCGGTCGCCAAGGGCGCGCGTCAGCCCGTCGAGAGAGATGCGCTCCCCCTCCCCGACATCCTTCAGCGCGAGGAAAATCTCGGAGGTCCTGCGGACCGGAGGATCGGAATTCACCTGCAAGGGACGTGTCTCCGCTGCGTTGGCAGACCGCAATCAGAACAGGACGGACAATGCGCTCGCGACGATGGTGTAGCCGATTCCGGCGCTCACCGCCGTGGCGATCGCGGCGAGGACGAAGCCTGCGACGACCAGCAAGCCGTCGCGCTCAGACAGACCGAGCCCCAGAACACAGAGCGCGAGCCCCTGCGGCATCGAGCCGATCCAGGGAATCGGCAC
>JAIEPJ010000031.1 GCA_019749835.1 Phreatobacter sp.
GCGAGGTGCCCTCGATGACGATGCGCGTTGCGCCGCGCTGGCGGGCGACCATCTCGAAGAGGGTGCGGGCATTGCCGGGGGCGAGGCGGATGCAGCCATGGCTGTCGACGCGGCCAAGGCGGCTCACCATGGTGGTGCCGTGGATGGCGTAGCCGCCGCGGAAGAAAATCGCCATTAGGAGCGGATTGATGTGTTCCCTTCAGGCTCCGACCTCGAACACAAAGCCCCGGCGGAGCTGGTCAGGGTTGCTCAGCCGGGGCTTTGAGTGGTTCGCCTCATCTCCAGGATTGGATGGACGACAGCAGCAGCACGGTTAGCGCGGCGCTTTGTCGTCGATCGTGCCCTACGGTTCTTCGAGCAGATCGATTGGCCGGACCCCGAGAGCGCGCGCCAGATTCGCCAGCGTGTCTATCCCGACAGACACTTTCGCTGTTTCGATGCGCGAAACATAAGACCGATCGACTTTCGCTCGTTCGGCCAACACCTCCTGCGAAAAGCCAACGCTTCTCCTAGCCCGTCTGAGATTGCGTGCGACCACTTTCCGAATGTCCATCGGGCGACGGAATGGGATTGTCGCCCAGCGCGCCACGGACTATCGTCCACAAACGTCGGATTGCGGCGCCTCCAGTACGCTAGCGAGCCAGACAGCTGGTCTTCGGCAAATTATGCCGATTGCGATGGTGTTCGTGGCTATGAAGGTCCCATTCGATGCACCTGGATGTCTCACCAAAGCGCTTTCCTGGGTCGAAGCTCAAAATCTCGGTTTCGGTGACGTCCCAGGACGTGGTGTAGCTTCTGATCACCACAGACCGACCGCCGAGCGAGGTCGGGCGTTTGTCAGGCCGGCACGGCCGGCAAGCTGACGAGAGCATTGTCGCTGACGGGGGCCATCGTTTCCAGCGTCATGTAGCGTGCGCGCTGGACGGCCCATTCATCGTTCTGTTCGAGCAGGATGGCGCCGACGAGGCGGGTGATGGCGGCCTCGTTCGGGAAGATGCCGACGACCTCGGTGCGCCGCTTGATCTCGCCGTTGAGGCGCTCCAGCGGGTTGGTGCTGTGCAGCTTGGCACGATGCTGGGCGGGGAAGCCCATGTAGGCCAGCACATCCGCCTCGGCGTCATCCATCAGGGTGGCCAGCTTCGGGAGCTTGGGGCGCAACTGGTCGGCGACGGTGCGCCACTGGCGGGACGCTGACGCAGGATCCTCTTGTGCAAAAGCGGTGGCGACGAAGGCGGAGACGACGCGCCGGCCGCTCTTTCCCGCATGGGCCAGCGCGTTCCGCATGAAGTGGACCCGGCAGCGCTGCCAGGTCGCGGTCAGCACCTTGGCGACGGAGGCTTTGATGCCCTCATGCGCGTCGGAGACGACGAGCCTGACGCCGCGCAGCCCTCGTCTTGCGAGCTTACGAAGGAACTCTGTCCAGAACGTCTCGGCTTCCGACGGTCCGATGTCCATGCCGAGCACTTCCCGCCGGCCGTCACTGTTGACGCCCACGGCGACGATGACGGCGACGGAGACGATCCTGCCGTTCTGGCGGACCTTCACGTAGGTGGCGTCGATCCACAGGTAGGGCCACTCGCCCTCGATGGGGCGGTCAAGGAAGGCTTTGACCCGCTCGTCGATCTCCTCGCAGAGGCGGCTGACCTGGCTCTTCGAGATCCCGCTCATGCCCATCGCCTTGACCAGGTCGTCCACCGAGCGGGTCGAGACGCCCTGGATGTAGGCCTCCTGGATGACAGCCGTCAGCGCCTTCTCGGCCATCCGCCGCGGCTCCAGGAAGCCGGGGAAGTAGCTGCCCTTGCGCAGCTTGGGGATGCGAAGCTCGACGGTACCGGCCCGCGTCTCCCAGTCCCTGTCGCGGTAGCCGTTGCGCTGGGCCAGCCGCAGCGGGCTCTTCTCGCCATGCGCCGCTCCCGTCAGCGCACCGACCTCCAACTCCATCAGACGCTCGGCGGCAAAGCCGATCATCTCGCGCAGGATATCCGCGTCCGGGGTCTTCTCCACGGCGGCGCGAAGGATCATCATCTCATCGGTCATTGGTCGTCCTCGAGGTGCAGGTTGGTGTTCGCAACCCGAACCTCGCCCGAAGATCGATCAATGGCCACCGCCACCTACACCACCACCAGGGACGTCACCCCGTGCGGTCCGATGCAAGCCTGTTTCCGAAGATTCGTAGGATCGCGTCGCACGGTGCCACGCATGGCGAGGACATTGATGCCTATCGTTTCTGGCTGAATATCGCCGACCACCTGGAAGGCGAGCATAAGGCGAAAGCGGCACCGGTCGGCCATTGAACGCAGGGAGATGAATGGGTCGCACCACATGGGATACCGTTCGGATGGCGACATCGATGTCATCCGGGCGGCTGCGTCCAGTACGGTCTGATCCGCACCTCGCGTGAGCCGCAGACGGAGCATCTGAGACGGCCTCGGATTTCTAGATCGCGAACCTCTTCGGTCCCCCGCACCCGCATTCGCTCCCAGGTGATGTAGGCGTAGTTCCGGCACCGCATGTTCATGCAGTGGACCCAGGCGCCGCGAACCCCCTCGGATCGCAGAAGCGAGATCGTGAGCTTCGGCGCCACAGTGGGTCACGGCAGCTTCAGGAGGTCGATCGACCCAAACATCCGCTGCCTCCGGTAACCGGTGCTCACGCTTCGCGCGTGGTCCAACGCGAGAATGGCGATGTCGTGGAGCAAGGCACGCACAGCCTGCCGCGGGTCTCCCCGAGCCTCTGCGATGGCGGCATCGACGTCATCTTCGCTGATGATGACGCCGTCGGGCTCGGTGTCTGCCTGACTTGGAACCGCCTTGGCCATGTCGTCCTCTCCGCACATGTTCTTATTATGTTCTAATGCAGCAAGGTCGCGCAATCCCCTTGTGGACAGGTCCGCTGCTGCGGGAGGATGGGCCATGTGCAATCTGTACAGCCTCACCAAAGGCCAGCAGGCAATCCTTGAACTTGCCGGGGCGATGATGGATCGCACGGGCAATCTGCCGCCTATGCCGGGCATCTTTCCAGACTACGCCGCTCCCATCGTTCGCAATGGCAATGGCGGGCGCGAACTGGCGATGGCCCGCTGGGGCATGCCTTCTCCTGTCTTCGCTCTAGAGGGCAAGAAGACCGATCCCGGTGTGACCAACGTGCGGAACCTCGCCTCGCCGCATTGGCGACGGTGGACGGGCGTCGAGCATCGCTGCCTAGTGCCATTCACCAGCTTCTCGGAGTGGGACGCCGCGATCAAAGGGCCAGCGTGGTTTGCCTTCAACGAAGGCCGTCCCCTCGCCTTTTTCGCTGGGATCTGGACGAACTGGACGAGCGTCCGGAAGGTGAAGGAGGGCGAGGTGACCGCTGACCTCTATGCCTTCCTCACGACCGATCCCAACGTGGAAGTTGGCGCAATCCATCCTAAGGCGATGCCGGTCATCCTGACCACCGCAGAGGAGCGCGAGGCCTGGCTGCACGCGCCCTGGGCGGAGGCCAAAGCGTTGCAGCGCCGGTTGCCCGATGGCTCCCTCCAGGTGGTCGCCCAAGGTGCTCGGCAAGATCCTCTGGCCACAAGCGAATAGCCGAAAAACCGCGGCGATTGAGCTGAGGCGCGTCTCATCCGATGGCGCCGATAGCCAGGCAGGATCAGCACGAAACTCGGATATCTAAACCTCGATAATCATAGCCGGATCAAAGCCAGGGTTTTCGGTTCGAGGCTTCCCCTCAAAAGGGCCATAGCCTTTGGGATTTGACAGGATCCGGGTTTCGCCGATGCGATAGTCATTTGAGTGATGAGTATGTCCGTGCACCCACAGGGCCGGCTGAAAGGCCACTATTCGCGGCGCCAGTTCTGAGGCGAAGGCGGGGTTGAGTGGGTTGCCGACAAAACGCGTCGCTATCGAATGTCGTGATGGCAGATGATGAGTGATTACCACGGTCGGCCCCTCGAAAGGCAAGGCAAGCTCAGCCTCGATGAAGGCGCGGTCCAGTTTGTGCTCTCGCCGCGTATGCCAAGGCATAAAGCGGCTGATATGGCCGGTCGGCTCGCGAAAGCGGATGGCCTTGTGATCAGGCATTTCTTGACCCGCGAGGATCATGCTGGCGCGGGTGGTTCCGTTAAGCTCGTAGTCTGTCCAGAGGGTAGCGCCGACGAAGCGGACGCCGTTGATGATGACTGACCGTCTGTGAAGCAGATGAATGTGTGGATGAGCCGCTGCAAGTCCGAGGCCCTCCGCGATGACATCCTGCAGAACACCTCCGTCAAACTCGTGATTTCCCGGCACGAACACGACCGGCTTGCCCTGCAATACGGGGGCTGAAGCGATCTGCTCAATTGATCGAGCCACCGGGCAATGGAGGTCACCAGCGATCACCGCGACATCGAAATCCGGCAACCGTTCCGGAATTGACCAGGAGGGCACCGTTTCGAGGTGAAGATCGGATACGACGTAAAGTCTCACAGGCGTCCCTCAGTTGCGGGACCCGGAGACTCGGAGGCCTGCAGAGGGAAGGTCAAGGCAGGATCAGCGGACCGCGTCGCCTGCTGCCGTACATTGTCAGCGTTGGAAACGAAGTGACCCGCTAGGCCTCAACAGCGGGCGGCCGGCGAGAGGGGCGATGTGAGCCAACGTCGCCTTTCGGGCCCCAAGCGGAAATTGGGAATGTCCGCTCTGGGCTCAGGCGGCTTCGTCAGAAATCAAGATTTATGCAACGCACCCGCCGTGTCCTATATAGGGCGTTATGGGAATGGTAGGGGTGTGATGGTCGGCAAGCGGACTTCGCGGTAGGATCGAGTGCTCGTTGCAAAGTGAGCTCCAAGCATGCTAGCTTCTCATTCCATGACGATAACAGCCAACCCCAAGATGCTTTGGTGGCGCTCCTTCTGAGGAGCGGGTCGAACGTCATTTTTCCCAGACAAACGACGCCGCCGTGTTCGGGCTGGCGCACGTTTGGGGTGCACTTGAATTCTCGGCACGGCGGGCCCCAACAAGGAGAGCCGCCTCATGCCACCAAATTCTCAAGCCTCATCAGTCTCTCGCCCGATTATATTGACGGGCGACCGCCCTACGGGGCCGCTTCACCTCGGTCACTACGTAGGAACGCTTCTCAACCGAGTTGCTTTTCAGCGCACGCATCAACAGTTTGTTCTGATCGCCGACGCTCAAGGCCTGACGGACAACGCCAGCAATCCAACCAAGATAAGAGATAATATACTTGAGGTGACGCTTGACTATCTTGCCGTGGGTATCGATCCGCAGCACACGACAATATGCCTTCAGTCGGCCATGCCCGCGCTGAGTGAATTGACCTTGCTGTTTTTGAACTATGTCACGGTAGCTCGCCTTGAACGTAACCCGACAATCAAAGACGAGATACAGGCGCGCGGATTCGGGCGCGATATCCCAGCGGGATTTTTATGTTACCCCGTCGCGCAAGCGGCCGACATAACAGCCTTCAAAGCGACGGTGGTGCCCGTTGGCGACGACCAAGTGCCAATCATCGAGCAGACTAATGAGATTGTCCGGCGTGTGAACCGCCAAGCCGGCAGGATTGTTCTTCCAGAAGCGAAGGCGGTCGTTCCGACAGTCGGACGTCTGCCGGGCGTGGATGGGCAGGCGAAGATGAGCAAATCGCAAGGCAATGCCATCTTCCTCTCGGCGTCCCCCGAACAAATCCGACAAGCCGTTCGACAGATGTATACCGACCCCGACCATATCCGCGTCTCGGACCCCGGCAGGGTCGAGGGCAATGTGGTCTTCACCTATCTTGATGCGTTCGACCCCGCGCGAGATGAGGTCGACGAGTTAAAGGCCCACTACAGGCGCGGCGGGCTTGGCGACACGGCGCTCAAGGATCGTCTCACGAATGTGCTGACAACGTTGATCGAGCCCATTCGAGAGCGGCGCGCGCAACTCGCGCAACGCCCGTCCGACGTGTTGGATGTCGTCCGAGCTGGAACGAACAAGTCACGCAGTGTCACGCAATCGACAATGGATGAAGTCCGCGAAGCATTGGGCTTGTTTGCTCTACTTTGAGCACGATAGCGCAGTCACGATGCATGCGAAAATCAAAATTTCTGCACCATTCAACCGCCCATTGATATTGTCTGGGTTGTTCTGGTGCAGATCTCCGGTGCGTAATCCCATCGCGAGATACCAAAAATGGCGCGCTGCGCGGAATGCGTCGGGGACCACCCCTGATGTCGGCTTATACCGACAAAGTCCGCGTCCGCTATTGCGGCGCGAAGCTGGCTTTACCAAGCGCTCGCTTTATGACCCCTGAACTGGCGTCAGGAACTGAACCGCTCGCCACGGTTCTTCTCACTCGTCCATTACTGCATTGCCGATCACGGGCCAAATGCGACAGGTACCGAGGGACACGTGAGCGGCATGCTTATTGGCATTACTCGCTCCCGCGGCGAACTGTCGCCCTCGGCTTCCCGAACCATCCACCGCCACACGAAACGCGTCTAGTTGCCCCTTCTGCGCAACGAATGGCGAGCATCCGCAACGGCGCGAGACGGCAGAACAGAGCAACCATTCGTTGACTCCACCCTTCCACTCTTTAGGGTTTCGACCATGCGAATTTCGCTGCTTTGTTACCCCTGAGCCGTTTGATGACTGATCCGACCGAACGCGAACGCCTCTCTGGTCTCATAAACTTCGCTGCAGAACTCCTCAAAGCCCGCGACAAGACCGTAATGCGGCTCGCGGAGTACGGCCTGGGCCTCTTCCATGAAAAAGAGATCGCCAGCCTCCCCGGAATTCGACTTGGTGGTGACGAGACCTGGCTCGCTGTCGAGCGCCTCCGGCCAACAGACGCGCCATCGTGCGACCCTGCCTTCGACGGATGGATGGTCGGCGATGCGAACGACCCCGCGAAAGGGCCTGGCCTTAATGTAAGCGTGACCCTGCTGGTGACCATCGAAGAGGCGTCGGACCTGGCCTCGGCCGGGTTCATCAGCGAACTGGACGTCCACCCTCACTGGCCCAAAGCGACGCGTCAGCAGCATGGGGACGGACAGAACATCGAGCCCGATGCCTCGGACACCCACGTTCATGTGTCGCTTCTCACCGAACGAATGCCAGAATGGCAAGCGAGCTTCGCGGACTGGAAAAACAAGGTCTGGCAGCCGTGGGCCGATGCCGAGCGCCCACGGCGTCGGACTATTGCGATGTATCAGGTGCTCTACCGTCTCCACGGTATGATCCAATCGGGTAGCGATACACACGTGCCAGAGATCGTTTGGGGCATCGGCGTCGCCAAGTGGGCGCCGAACGAGCGCTCGCAAATCGATATGCCTTTGATCGAGAAGCCCTGCGAACTTCTTCTCGCCGAGAACGGAACGCTCGTCATTGGCCCCCGATCGCTCCCGGCCATTGTCAACCTGCGCCCGTTTCGTGAGATCAGCCTCTCTGATGCCGATCGAGCGCAAGGCGCACTTTCCAGTCAGGTCGACGCGCGCTCAGCCGACCCAGACATGCCGCTTAATCCGCACGACTCGGTAAGCTTCGAGGACGTGCTCGCAGGAGCAGCAACACTTCTGTCATCAACGGCGCGCTTCGTGCCGTCGACAGAAATACCAGACGGAGAGAAACTGCCTCCGGCCACAACGGAGCTCGCCGTCTACGGCACCTGGGTCATTTATGCGCGGCCGCGCTCGGACGACCTGCGTCATCAGGACCTGAAGCGAATTGGGGAAGCGATCAGGGACACTTCGGAAGAAACCCTGCAGAAGCCGCTCGTCGGCCTTGTGAAGCCGCCGGCAGACACGAAAACAGAAACCGGCGTCGATCTGACGGAATGGGGATTCGATCCAACAGGGTTCGGAGCAGTTCGTCCAACGGGCACCATCGCGGCCAGTTTCGGGGGTATGGAAAGCGGCGGCCAAAGCGGAGATCCGATCCCCACCGCCGCAAAAAAACTGACCTACTTCTTCCCCCTACCCTTCAATGCCGAACAGGCACAGATCGTCGATACCCTCGAACGCGAGGACGTGGCCGTTGTGAGCTACTCCCCGATCCTTGGACAGATTCCCGGCTGGTTTAAGCTACTCTGCTGGCCTGCTGATCGTTTTCGATG
>JAIEPJ010000103.1 GCA_019749835.1 Phreatobacter sp.
TACGCCGGGCGTCACGGCATCGCCGCCGCGAAGCGCAAGTTCAACATCGTCGGCGGCGGCCTGGAGTCGGTCCGCGCCTTTCAACGCCTGATCATGGACGGCTGGCGGACTCAGCTCAGCACCATCGCGATCAAGATCGGTGACTGGGACGCCATGTCGACGAAGGAGAAGAAGGACGCCGATCGCGAACGCCTGGTGCTGCACGGGTCCTTGTGCGCGGCCAGCCGATGCTTCACCGGGTTCCGCCTTTCGAAGACCGAGAACAAGGAAGCCGCCGGCGCAGCCTTCCTGGAAGCGCCGGCCGACCACGCCTTCTGGGCCCCCGTCTCGGTCTGGATCAAGGCCGATGGCAGTCAGGTGCGCTTTCCGCACCTTATCTGGGACCGGGCGAAGCCCGGCCTCGTCGCCGTCAACGGCGCAGGCCGTCGCTTCGTCAACGAGGGCACGAGCTATCACGAGTTTGTCCGCGCCATGCTGCGCTGGCACGAAACCGTCCCGACCGTTCCCGCCTTTCTGATCGCCGACCGCCCGTTCGTCGACCGCTGGGGCCTGGGGCTCGCCCTTCCCGGCGGACGCCCCCGCTCCCACCTGATCCGCGACGGCTATCTGATTGAGGCTGCGTCGATCGCCGAACTGGCGAGAAAGCTCGATGTCCCAGCAGACGCGCTCGGTGCCTCCATCGCGGAGATGAACCAGGCGGCGGCGGACGGGATCGATGCCGGTTTCGGCAAGGGCTCGTCGGAATACAACCGCTATTACGGCGACCCCGCCATCGCGGGAAATCCATGCCTCGGCGCGATTGCCGAACCGCCATTCTACGCAGTCCGCGTCTATCCCGGCGATATCGGCACGGCGTCGGGGCTGCTGACCGACACTGACGGCCGCGTCCTCGACGGCAATGGTGAGCCCATCGCGGGACTATACTGTTGCGGAAGCGACATGGCCTCGATCATGGGCGGCCATTACCCTGGCGCGGGCATTACCCTGGGACCGGCTTTGACCTTCGGCTACCGCATCGGGCGCACGATCGCAGGTCAGCAATAGGGGGTCTACAGCTCCAAGGGGCAACGCCCGCTCCCGGGCGGGTATCCCTATCCGGAATGCGGGAGCGAAGCTGAGCAACCGCGATATCTTTCGCCCCGGATGCTGCATTCTGTAGAGGATGCCTCATGGTCGACGAGACATCATCCGACCAGGCTCGTCCACCCTGGAACGCCGGGGGCCTCGTCGGTCACAAATCGCCGCGGAAGCAGCGGGACATCTGGACGATCGGGGCTCAGTTCCGACACCAGCAGCGTTTTAGAGTTCTTCCGCTGTTCAATGTCGCGATCGACGGCAAGCTGCGGGTTTGTGGCCTGGTGCACCTACGTGTCGTTGGCCGCCGTTTCGGCTGGTCGCTTGCCCCCGAGAGTCCCCTTAATTGTAGAGCATCGCAGGTCAAGCCGTAGTCTTCGAAATCACGGCGGCCTCTCGCGAGGCGATGCCTTGTGAGTGAAATGGCGCGCCGCAAAGCGCAGTCGGTGGTTGCGGCCTAGGCGAAGCCCGAACGGCCAACCTATGACCACCCTCAGTTGCACTGCGCTTTGGGCCCCGACCGCCAGCCATGGCAACGTTTGGCAATGTTGTCTACCCTTCAGTTTAGAATCCTGAGCGCCGGTAAGCCGGCGGGGCGCTGCGCCAAAGCAGCTGCGGCCCCCTCGCTCGAGACGCGCGTTCGCCGAAGTTCGAGGCTCGTGAGTTTGGGCTGAATTACCAACGCGGCAAGGACAGCGTCAGTCAATGCCCCATTGCCTGACAGGTTGATGTTGATGGCTTCGCGGAAAGTCAGGCCACTGAAGGCGGAATCGGTCAGCACACCGCCAAGCAGAACCAGATTTCGCAAATTGGGTATGGCAGCCAGATGCTTGAGGGCGGCATCTGTGATCCGGGTGTCCATCAAATAGACTGTCGACAGGTTTGGCTGACGGGTAAGGCTTTCCGCAAAACCGTCGGCGATTGGGGAATCAAACACATAAATGGAATGAAGTGCAGGGAGCGATGGGAGTGCAACGTCGGTCAGGAGAGGCCCTCCGAGCGTAATCGTCGCGAGGCTGGTGAGTTCTCCCAGCGTTCCCATCACGGCCGGCGTGACGCGGGTGCGATTCAGGACGAGTCTCGTCAGACCATTGAGCCCTCGCAGATGAGCGATCCCCTTATCCGTCACATTGGTAGTGCTGAGGTTCAACATGCGCAGCCCGCTGATGGCGCCGACATGCACCAGCGCGTCGTCATCAACCGAACCGATGTCAATCAGGTCGAGCTCCGTCAGCTTCTGCAGGTTCGCGAGGAAGGCAAAGTCGGCGATCGGCGCCCGCGACCTGTTCAGTGACAATCGTTCAAGACCGCTTGC
The DNA here is from genome assembly GCA_019749835.1 of Phreatobacter sp. Taxonomy (GTDB): domain Bacteria; phylum Pseudomonadota; class Alphaproteobacteria; order Rhizobiales; family Phreatobacteraceae; genus Phreatobacter. The sequence continues at coordinate 2,390 of JAIEPJ010000103.1, forward strand.
GCGCGCGAGTGGTGCAAGGCCTTTCGGCGAAAAACCCGAAGCGGCACCGAGCAGCAGATGACGCAGTCTCGGAAATGCGGCGATCGCTGCGATGCTGTCGTCACTGATGTTGGGTCTGCCACCGAACGAAAGGCGGGTCAGCGCCGGGGCCGCCGCCAGAGCCGCGATCTGCTCTTGCGTTACGCTCTCGTGGAGAATGACCGAAGCAAGCCCTGGCATGGCTGCAAGCATCGCCATGTCGGCCACTGTGACGTCTCTTTGCCGCACCTCGATCGTGGCAGCCCGTGCGGTCGCGACGCGCTCCGGCGTCGCATCCAAGGAGTCGAGCTTGATACCGAGTGCACGAAAGCGTTCGGCAGTGGCTGCTGCATCGAGTGCGGCAACCGGCAGACTTGTCACAAGAGCCGTGACGAGGGCGGCTATCGAAAACACGAGACGGTAGCGCTTCATCAGGGACCTTTCTTGTGAATCACGTTGAAACAGCACGGGTTTTCCGGAGCCCGCCTGGCCTAGGTTTCGCGCTGACGTCAGGCGGCGCGAGCGATGCCGAGCTGGCGCCTAGCTTGCCTGAAGAGGACATTTCGCATCGGAACCCGATAGAAGCCATTGCATGGGCGGTCTGGCTATTTCGGCGTGACCTTCTGCGCGACGCCCATCACCTGAATGACCCTCACGCGACCGCTCGTCCACTGTTCCATATTGACCCTGGGCTCATCATCAGGAGTGCCGGGAAGCCGCGGAATCCCGCTGTTCGAGGTAATTCGCATCGTCACCTCACCGCTGAACTCGGCGTTGTCGACCATCGTCGATTCCGTCAGCCGCCCGGCAGAATCGCGGTTCGTAACCGAGGTGCGTCCGCACGTCGCGTTCATTCCCTCCAGACGCGGGTCCCACCCGCACCCTTCACCCCTGATTGTGATGGTCCTGCGGAGCCCGAACGTGTTGGCCTCGATCAGATCCTTGAGCGTCTGGCTGCTGCTAGCATCGACGGCGAAGCGACCGAAAAACCGGTTCGTCGAGCTTCCGTCACGGCAAAGACACTGGACGGTCAAGGGTTCCGGATCATTAGCCCGAACTTGCTGAGGCAGGAACCCGAGCACGGCTGTGCAGAGCATAAGGGTGACGCTCAGGCGGGACATGCGCATGGAGTTCTCGCCGAGTTCGAGCCGGACGGGTTACAGCAGCCAAAGAGGCGTTACGCTTGGTAATGCTGCCATAGGGCCAAGAGGGGATCAACGTCGACATAGCGTTTCATTGGTAGGTCCGATACCGGCGCAAAACTCCCCCGTGGCTCGCCAAGCCGCATGTCCGCTGTTCGGCGTCAACCTGACGTCCGTAATGGCGGCGCGAAGCGCGCGCGAGGTGCGGCAATGGTTGACCCTCATTTGAAGGTCAAAGTGCTCGCTTACGACGCATAGACCTCCACCATTTCGCGATCTGCACGCCGCGGCCCCGTTAGCGTAGTCCCCAACCAATTGCGTGAGGGCGTTCGCTGCTGGAACGCAGGGGCTGCTTTGGGTGCCGACATGTCGCTTCCATCAACAGTCGCGTGGCACCGCTTTGCAAAGTCGACGAGGTGAGGACGCAGACCGTTTGACACTTCGTCACCCCAACCGCATATTGCCCCGAGGACAACAAGTTGCATGAATTATGTGGTCTGGAACCGTCGAACATCTGCACAGCTGCCCGCGGGCCTTTCTCCCCATGGGGGCCTTTGATGCGCTCACTCTGATCAAGGGTGAAGGCATTGAAGGGGACCGTTATCGCGCCGGGGCGGGCTTCTATTCCGACCGCCCCGAAGAAGGCCGGCAGGTCACGCTCTTCGAGATAGAGACTCTCGTCGCCCTTGAGCGGGACTACGGCATCCGCATGGAGCCGGCAGATCACCGCCGCAACATCACTACCCGCAATGCGCCGCTCAACCATCTCGTCGGCAAGGTCTTCCGAGTCGGCGAGGTCGTGCTTGAGGGAACGCGGCTCAGCACGCCTTGCCGACATATCGAACAGATCACCGGCCAGGAGGTTTTCACACCGCTGCTTCATCGCTCGGGCCTGCATGCGCGAATCCTGTCGGGCGGGGTTGTCCGTGTCGGCGACCTGATCACGGGCGAGTAGCGATGGTCCGACCCAATCACCGCGTCACGACGATCGTTCGTGACATTCGCCGCGAGAACAGTTCGATCCTGACCCTCAACCTGGCCGATCCCGACGGCTGGCCGCTGCCGCCCTTCGAGGCCGGAGCACATATTGACGTCCACCTGCCGAATGGGGCGGTGCGCCAGTATTCGCTCTGTGGAGATCCGGCCGATGCCGTTCTCTACCGCATCGCAGTGCAGCGGGAAGACGCCGGGCGCGGCGGATCGGTGCTGATCCATGAGAACGTCAAGGTGGGTGACAGGCTGCTCGTGTCGCTGCCCCGCAACCATTTCCCCCTGGCCGCTACCGGGCGACGCCACGTGCTCGTCGGCGGCGGCATCGGCCTAACCCCACTCATGGCAATGGTTGAGGTCCTGCGCCGCCGTGGCGAGCCATTCGAACTCCATGCTTGTGTGAAGTCGCGTGCCGACCTGCCCTTCCGCAACTGGCTGGAGGCGCTGGAGCGGCAAGGGCTGGCGCAGATTTACGCGAGCCGCGACAACGGCGGCCGCCGTCTCGACTTGGACGGCCTCCTGCACAACCTGCCCCAGGACGCTCAGGTCTACTGCTGCGGACCGTCGCGGATGATCGAGGCAGTGCTCGCGGCTGGCTCCGAAAGGCCCGAGGACACGATTCATGTCGAGCATTTCGGTAGCGGGCGAATTCCTCCGGGAGCGGAGGCCTTCACGGTCGAACTGGTCCGTTCGAAACGTAGCATTCCGGTAGCTGCGGGCATGACCATCGTCGAAGCTCTGCGCGAGGCGGGGGTCGAAATCGAGGCGTCATGCGAGGGTGGCGCCTGCCTGACGTGCAAGACCCGCTACCTGGAAGGCGTCCCGATCCACCGCGATCTCGTGATGAAGCCGGGCGAGCGCCTTACCTACATGACGCCATGCGTGTCCGGCTGTGCCAGCGAGCGGCTGGTCCTCGACCTTTGACCGTCTAACGATCCTTCGCGATGCCGTCGCGGGCGATGACGATGAGAACCTCGGACCGCTCGGGACCGATGCGCCGAAGCCGATGCTTCAGATGCCCCTCGAAGCGCATGCTATCGCCGGTCTCCAGAACGACGGTGTGGTCGGCGAAGGCTACCTCGACCATACCGTTCAGGACATAGATCATCTCGTCGCCGGCATGTTCGCCGATGTCGCGGTCGCCATGGTCCCCCGGCTCCATGACAAAGGCGGACAGATGATGCTGACCGTCGTCCTGGAACAGGGCCTGGTAGGCATGCTCCTCGCCGCCGGCGCCATAGGGCATGCGCTCCGCCTGCCGAACCACGGTGATCGCCGAGCGCTCCACCGTATCGCCGAAGAGCCGGCTGAGATCGACGGCGAAGGCGTCGGCGAGCTTCATCAGCGTGGTGATCGACGGCGTCTTCGCCTGCCGCTCCAGCCGCGACAGATAACCCTTGTCCAGGCCGGTGGCGGCCGCCAGTTGGTCGAGGGTCATGCCGGCGCGGGTGCGCAGTGACCGGATGCGGGCGGCGATGCCCTGCATGCGGGCGGCTGTGTCCTGCTTGTCCGCTCGACGGGCCGGCGCGGCTTCGGGGGCGGTCTTTGGCAATTTCAATGTCGATGCCACGGAGGTCTGAGGTCCCTTTTGCTCTCTGGACAACAATTTGCCTAAACTCGTCTACCAGACTGAGGAGGACTTAATGAAGCGCCGCGATATGCTCAAGTTCGGAGTTGGCGGAGGAGCCGCGGCGGTCGCCGCTCCGGCGCTGGCCCAGGGGCAACCCACGATCCGCTGGCGCATGCAGTCCAGTTTCCCGAGGTCGCTCGACACTGTTTTCGGCGGCGCAACAACCATCGCTCAAAAGGTCTCGAAGCTCACCGACGGCAAGTTCGATATCCAAGTCTTCTCGGCCGGCGAGATCGTCGGCCCGCTTCAGGTTCTCGATGCGGTCCAGATCGGCACGATCGAAGCCGGCTACACCGCCGGCTTCTACTACATCGGCAAGATGCCCGCGCTCGTCTTCGACACTGGCGTGCCCTTCGGCATGACTCCGCGCCAGCACAACGCCTGGATGCGCTATGGCGGCGGGCTCGACCTGATGCGCGACTTGTACAAGCAATTCAATGTCGTCCAGATCCCCTGCGGGAACACCGGCGCCCAGATGGGCGGCTGGTTTCGCAAAGAAATCAAAACCGTCGACGACCTGAAAGGGTTGCGTATGCGCGCCGCCGGCTTCCTCGGTTCGGTCTTCTCCAAGCTCGGCGTCGTCGTGCAGCAGATTCCCGCTGGTGACGTCTATCCGGCGCTGGAGCGCGGGACGCTGGATGCGGTCGAGTGGGTCGGCCCCTACGACGACGAAAAGCTCGGCTTCCACAAGGTGGCCAACAATTACTACGCGCCCGGCGTGATGGAGCTGGGCGCCTCGCTATGCTTCATCGGCAACGAGGCGAAAATGCGTGAGTTGCCGCCGCAATATCGCGAGGCGCTAGAGGCGGCCTGTGCGGAGGCCAATCTCGACATGCTGGCCAAATACGACGCCTACAACATGCAGGCCCTGCGCCGGCTCCTCGCCGCCAACGTCCAGCTGCGTTTCTGGTCGAACGACATCATGAAGGCGCTGCAGACGGCGACGGCCGAGGCGATGCAGGAATTTTCGGCGAGGGACGCCAATTTCGCCCGCGTTCATCAGCAGTGGAAGACCTTCCGCGACGATCAGGTCCTGTGGAGCGCGGTGAACGACGGTGCAGCGGAGCGCTTCCTAGCGGCCAATCGGGGTTGAGCGGCGCCGCCATGATCCGGCTCCACGACCACCACCTCTCTGGCAACGGGCACAAGGTCCGCATGCTTCTGTCGATGCTGGGGCTCGACCATGAGCATATCTTCACCGATGTGCCAGGCGGGCTGCCGCAAAAGGATCCGGCCTTCGCGGCCCTCAATCCTTTGCTTCAGATCCCGATCCTCGAGGATGACGGGACAGTGATCTGGGACAGCCAGGCCATCCTGGCCTATCTCGCCCGCCGCTATGGGCCGGACTGGTTCCCGCTGGAGCCGAAGTCAGCCGCTCAGGTCATGCAATGGCTGTCATTCGCAACCAACGAGATCAACAACAGCCTTCAGCAAGCTCGCCTCTACTACCTTCTCGGCGAGCACATCGACATCGACCTGATGACGCGGCGAGGCATGCGGGTCCTCGCCATCCTCGATAGGGAACTGGTCAATCGCGCTTGGCTGGCAACCGACCGGCCAACCATCGCGGACCTCGCCTGCTATCCCTATGTTGGCCTTTCGCGGCAGGGGAAGCTGCCGCTTGACGACTTCCGTCATGTGATTGCCTGGATGGAGCGGATCGAAGCGCTGCCGGGATACGTTTCCATGCCGGGATTGCTGGGCACGCCGCCAATCCCATGACGATGCCATTCTTCAACCCTGCGGGGGCGGTGCGTGAATGCCATTGGGCTAGGCAGTGGCTGCCCAACCGCCGGAGTGGGCCCCGTGGCCGTGGAGTCTGATGGTGTGGTTGATCAGCCGCTAGGGCCTAGACGTGGTCTTTGAGATGCTCCCCGCAATCCGGACAGTGACGGAAGCTACGATGTGGCGTCTGCTGATCTCCAAAGAGGAGGAGATC
>JAIEPJ010000261.1 GCA_019749835.1 Phreatobacter sp.
CGGTAAGCATATAGGAATAGGAGCCGTGGCGCGACAGGCCGGTCAAGGCCGCCGGATTTCAAACTGAGACACTACCCTGCAGGCGATCACCCTGGATGCCGCGCGCGCCCTGCTGCGCGACGAGGCCACGGTACTCGATACGGCCTTTGAGGTCGGCTATTCCGGCCCCGGTCGCCTCCACGACCTGTTCGTCACCCACGAGGCCATGTCGCCGGGGGAGTTCAAGTCGGGCGCCGATGGCCTCACCATGCGCTACGGCTTCCACCCCTCGCCCTTCGGTCTCGCCATCGTGGTGGCGACCGACAGGGGTCTCGCCGGCCTCGGCTTCTGCGACCCGGGCGGCGAGCCCTCGGCCCTCGCAGACATGCAGGGACGCTGGCCGAAGGCAAGCTTCGTCGAGGATGCGGCCGCCACGGCGCCACTGGCGCTGCGGGTCTTCGATCCCGCCGCCTGGACCGGCGACCGGCCGCTGCGTGTCTGCCTCATTGGCACCGATTTCGAGGTCAGGGTCTGGGAGACGCTCCTGCGCATCCCCATGGGCAAGGCGACGACCTATTCGACCATCGCCGGCCATATCGGCCGGCCGACGGCGGCGCGCGCCGTGGGGGCGGCGGTGGGCAAGAACCCCATCTCCTTCGTCGTGCCCTGCCACCGCGTGCTCGGGCGCTCCGGCGCGCTCACCGGCTATCACTGGGGCCTGACGCGCAAGCAGGCCATGCTCGGCTGGGAGGCCGGACATACCGGGTGAGAGGCACAGGCCTCGCGTCCCGGACCATGGCTCCCCTGCCCTCCGTGCGGCTGTCTTTACCGATCGGCCCGGCTAGAAGGGCGGCGTGACCACCGCCCTCACCGCCTCCCCCGTCGTGACCCATCGCCGCGTCCTCGCCATCGCGGTGCCGATGATCTTCGCCCATGTGACGACGCCGCTGCTCGGCATCGTCAGCGCGACGGCCATCGGGCGGCTCGGCGACGCCACAGCTCTCGCTGCGGTCGCCCTCGGCGCCGTCATCATCGACGTCATCTTCTGGGCCTTTGCCTTCCTGCGCATGGGCACGATCGGGCTGACGGCACAGGCCGTTGGCCGCACCGATGCGGTCGAAAAGCGGGCCGTCATCGCCCGCGCCCTCATCCTTGCCGTCGCGCTGGGCCTGGCGCTCATCGTGCTGCAGAAGCCGCTGCTCTACCTGTTCTTCACCGCGATGGGTGCGTCCCCGGCCGTGACGGCGGCCGCCGATACCTATGTGTCGGTGCGCCTCTGGTCGGCGCCGGCGGTCTTCGTCAATTTCGCCGTGCTCGGCTGGCTGATCGGGCAGGCGCGGACCATGACCGGCCTCGTGCTGCAGATCGTCATCAATGTCGCCAACATGGCGCTGACGGTCGTCTTCGTGTCAGTCCTCGGGCTCGGCATAACGGGCGCCGCCACCGCCAATGCCCTGGCCGAATATGGCGGCGCGGCCGTCGGCCTCGTCCTGGTCATGGCCTCGCTCGGGTGGCGCTTCGCCGTGCCCTGGCGGGTCGTTCTCGACCGGGCGCGCATCCTGCGCACCATCGCCATCAACCGCGACATCATGATCCGCACCGCGGCTCTCGTCGGGTCCTTCGCCTTCTTCACCCGGCAGGGGGCGGTCGGCGGCGACACGACCCTCGCCGCCAATGCGATCCTGATGAACTTCGTCGGCGTCGTCGCCTTCTTCCTCGACGGCTTCGCCACATCGGCCGAGCAGCTCGGCGGCCAGGCGGTGGGAGCCCGCGACGAAAAGGCCTTCCGCCGCGCCATATGGCTGTCGAGCCTCTGGGCGATCGTCTTCGGAATGCTCGCCTCCATCGCCTTCATCACGGCCGGCGGGGCAGCGATCGACCTGGTCTCGACCTCCGAGGCGGTGCGAGCGGAGGCGCGGCGCTTCCTGCCCTACATGGCGCTGACGCCCTTCACGGGCGTCATGGCCTTCCTGCTCGACGGCGTCTTCATCGGCGCGACCTGGACCGCCGCCATGCGCAACTGCATGCTGGCGGCGGCCGCGACCTTCGTTGCGGCCTGGTGGCTGCTCTCCGGCTACGGCAATGACGGCTTGTGGATCGCCTATCTCGTCATGCAGGCCGTGCGCGGCCTCTATCTCGGCCTCGCCATGCCCGGCCTGATGCGCGCCACCTTCAGGTGAGGCGCCACTCGGCATTGGCCTTGCCGACGAGGTCGGCGACCGAGCCGACGCGTTCGCGCACCAGCCGCTGGGCCAGCCCCTGCTTGATCTCCCCGACCAGGCCGAAGCCCTTGTACACCAAGCCCGAATAGAGCTGCACCAGCGTCGCGCCCGCGGCGATCTTGGCATAGGCGTCCTCGGCCGAGGCGACGCCGCCGACGCCGATCAGCGGGAACTCACCCTCGACCCGGCGCCAGGCCTCGGCGAGCATGGCCGTCGACCGGCCAAAGAGCGGCCGCCCCGACAGGCCGCCGGCCTCCCTGGCGGTCGCCTGGTCCTTCAGGCTCGCCGGGCGGTCGATGGTGGTGTTGGAGACGATCATGCCGTCGATGCCGCGGCGGCGGCTGACCGCCACCATGTCGTCGAGGCCTTCCAGCGACAGGTCGGGCGCGATCTTGACCAGCACCGGGCGCCCCGGCGCGACCTTGTCGCGGGCATCGAGGCAGCGGGCCAGAACCTCGTCGAGAAAGCTCGCCTGCTGCAGGTCGCGCAGGCCCGGCGTATTCGGCGAGGAGACATTGACGGAAAGATAGGACACATGGGGGCCGAGCTTCTCGACCAGCAGGCCGTAATCGGCGACGCGGTCGGCGGAGTCCTTGTTCGGCCCGATATTGACCCCGACGATGCCGCTGCGGCCCGCCCGCTCCGCGAGGCGCCGGGCGACGACGTCGACGCCGTCGGAATTGAGACCGTAGCGGTTGATGACGGCTTCGTCGGGCACGAGGCGAAAGACGCGCGGCTTGGCATTGCCGGGCTGGGGCTTCGGCGTGACGCCGCCGACCTCGACGAAACCGAAGCCGAGCTTGAGCGCCGCATCGGGCACTTCCGCATGTTTGTCGAAGCCGGCGGCCAGTCCGATCGGGTTGGGAAAGCTCAGGCCGAAGGCCGAGACAGCGAGGCGCCGGTCATCGGCGCCGCAGGCCGGCAGCGGCAGGGTCTTCAGCGCCGCGATGGCGAGGTTGTGGCCGGTCTCCGGATCGGTGGAGAGCAGAACCGGGCGGACGAGACGCGAGGCGAGGGAGAGCAGTGACATGGGTGGTTTCTGGCACCGCGCGGCGGGGCGGGCAAGGGTGTTCAGTCTCACCCGCCGCGACGTTCAGTGTCCCCCCACCCAGCCCCAGCTATCCTTCAGATCCGCACGATCTTGGCGTCCACCGGCCATTCCAGCGTCTTCAGCGCCTGGGCGAGGTCCTCGATCAGGTCGTCGGGATCCTCGAGGCCGACCGAGAGGCGCAACAGGCCATCGGTGATGCCCATTTCCAGCTTCTCGGCGGGGGTGAACCGGTCGTGAGTCGTCGTCGGCGGATGGGTGATGAGGCTCTTGGAATCGCCGAGATTGTTGGAAATCTTGATGATGTTCAGCGCGTTGGCGACGCGGAAGGCGCCGGCCTTGCCGCCCTCCACCTCGAAGGCGATCAGCGTGGAGCCGCCGCGCATCTGGCGCTTGGCGAGCTCGTATTGCGGATGGTCCTTGCGGCCGGGATAGATGACCTTCGTGATTCCCGGCAGCTCGGCCAGCGCATCGGCAATCTTCGCCGCGCTCGTCGTCTGGCGCTCGACGCGCAGCGGCAGGGTCTCCAGGCTCTTCAGCACCACCCAGGCGTTGAACGGGCTCATGGCCGGGCCGGTCTGGCGCAGGTACTGATAGACATTGTCCTGGATGAACTGCTTGGAGCCGAGAATCACGCCGCCGAGGCAGCGGCCCTGGCCGTCGATGTGCTTGGTGGTGGAATAGACCACGCAGTCGGCGCCGAGGGCGAGCGGGCTCTGCATCATCGGGGTGGCGAAGACATTGTCGACGGTGACCTTGATGCCGGTCTTCTTGGCGATCGCGACGATGGCGGCGATGTCATAGACCTCGAGGGTCGGATTGGTCGGGCTCTCGAGGAAAAAGACCTTGGTGTTGGGACGCACCGCCGCTTCCCACTGGGCGAGGTCGGCGCCGTCGACCAGCGTCGACTGGACGCCGAAGCGCGGCAGCAGGGTCTCGATGATGTAGCGGCAGGAGCCGAAGAGCGCCTTGCAGGCCACCACATGGTCGCCGGCCGAGAGCTGGCCGAACATGGCCGCATTCACCGCCGCCATGCCGGTGGCCGTGGCCTTGGCGGCCTCCGCCCCTTCGAGCAGCGCGATGCGGTCCTCGAACATCTGGACCGTCGGGTTGGAGAAGCGGGCATAGATGAAGCCGGCGTCCGTGCCCTTGAAGCGGGCCTCGGCCTGTTCGGCGCTGTCATAGACGTGGCCCTGGGTGAGGAAGAGGGCTTCCGACGTCTCGCCGAATTCCGAACGCAGCGTCCCGCCATGGACGAGGCGGGTGGCCGGCCGCACGCGGGAGGGGTCAAAGGGCTTCTTCATCGCATCGCTCCTCGTGGCGCGGCGGCGGGACACTTGTCCCCCGAAAAAACAGAACCCGACCTGGCAAAAGCCGAGGCCGGGTTGATCCCGTGCGCCCGGCCTTTTAGCGAATTGTTTAGCGTGGTTCGCAAGCCGGCCGGCCAAATCTCCACGTCGTGGCGAGGTTGGTAGGGCGGCGGCGCGCAGGCGTCAAGCGGTTTGTTCGTTTTGACGAACGTTTCGTTCGTCGGAGTTGGGGCGCATGCAGGACGACATGGTTCAGGGCATTCTGCCGGCACAGGCGATCGAGGATCTGGTGGCGCGTGGCGCCATCCGTATCGCCCGGGCGCTCGATGCCGACCAGGTTCAGCCAGCCTCCCTCGATCTCAGGCTCGGCACCCGCGCCTATCGCATCCGTGCGAGTTTCCTGCCCGGTCCCAATACGACGGTTGCCGACCGACTGCAGGCTGTCGCCCTGCACGAGATCGACCTGTCGCGCGGCGCGGTGCTGGAGACGGGCTGCGTCTATCTCGTCGAGCTGATGGAGGGGCTGGCGCTTCGCCACGGCATTTCCGCCACCGCCAATCCGAAGAGCTCGACCGGCCGGCTCGACGTCTTCACCCGCGTCATCCTCGACCGCGCCCAGGCCTTCGACACGATCCCCGCCGACTATGAGGGGCCGCTCTACCTCGAAGTGTCGCCGCAGACCTTCCCGATCCTCGTGCGCGCGGGCTCGCGCCTGTCACAGATCCGCTTCCGCCGCGGCCGCGCCGACCTGACGCTCGACGAGGTCAATGTCCTGCAGGAGACCGAGCGGCTGGTGGACACCGGCACGCCGGTGGTGGGGCCGGTCGGCATCGCGGTGACCATCGACCTTCTCGGCGAGGCCTGGGGCGGGCTCCTTGGCTACCGCGCCAAGCGCCATTCCAGCGTCATCGACGTCGACAGGAAGGCCGCCCATGACGTGCTCGACTTCTGGGAGCCCATCCAGGAGCGCGGCAAGGGCGAGATGATCCTCGACCCCGACGAGTTCTATATCCTCGCCTCGAAGGAGGCCGTGGTGGTGCCGCCGGACTATGCGGCGGAGATGCTGCCCTTCGATCCCCTCGTCGGGGAATTCCGCGCCCATTATGCCGGCTTCTTCGACCCCGGCTTCGGCCATGCGGCGGCGGGGGGAAAGGGCGCCCGCGCCGTGCTGGAGGTGCGCTCGCGCGAGGTTCCCTTCATCCTCGAACACGGGCAGATCGTCGCGCGTCTCGTCTATGAGCGGATGACCGAGCGGCCGCACAGGCTCTATGGACAGGGCGGCTCGAACTATCAGGCGCAGGGCCTGAAGCTCTCCAAACATTTCCGCTGATCGGGGCGGGGGACAGTCCCGCCATCGGCGCTATGCGGGGCCATCGCCCGGATCTGGCCGGGTGACACCGCCCAGCGTCCGCTTCAAGGCCATGAGCGGGGTCTCCCCGAAGACGTCGCGGTATTCGCTGGAGAACCGGGCGACGTTGGAAAAGCCGAGACGATCGGCAGCATCACGGACCGTCGCGACAGCCCCGCTTTCCAGAAGCTGCCGGGCCTGCCGCAGGCGCGCGCGCTTGATCACCGTATGGGGAGAGGCTCCCATGCGGCGACGAAAGGCGAGTTGCAGGGCGCGGACGCTGACACCCACCGTCTCGGCGACTTCGGTCACCGTGAGGGGGCTGTCCATCGCCTCGATCAGTTCCATCGCCCGGCTGACCTGTTGAGCAGATGGCGGCGCGGCATCGCCCGAATCCCCCGCGCCGCGGAAGACGCCGGCCTGCTCGATGAGGAACATCAGCAAGGCCTCTTCGCTCAGCCGCAAAGAGTGGTTGGCGGCGCGGCCGGCGTGGTGAGCGAGTTCGATATTGGCGACGGTCGAGTTGACAAGGGCGGTGAGGCCGCGGCCGACGGGAGTATCGACATCGAAAGTCTGCGCCCAGGGCCAATCGTCGTCGAGCGGGTGGTCGATCAGACGGCGCGCCGCCTCGGTGGCCCTGTCGAAACACATCAGCACCAGCCGGTTTTCGCAATCGGCCGAGGCGCCATAGCCATTGGAACGCGCTGTGTCGAAGATCATCCCCTGGTCGGGGGCGATGCTCATGGTCTCGCGTCCCCGCATCACGCTGGCCGTGCCACGGCCGACAGTCCTGATGCCGACGCAGCGCACGCCGTTCTCGGTATAGGCCCGGCTGCCATGGCCGTTGACCGTATCGAGCACGAAGATCGAACCATTCGAGACGAAACGGACGTCGAGCGCGAAGAGACCGCGTTCAACAGGCTCGTAGGCCATCCGGCAGTTGGTCGACCTGCCGATTTCATAAGCAGCCTGGTCGGCATTGCGGAATGCGGCCTTCCCGAACAGCAATTCATCGGGGAACATCAGACAGCCTCTGAATCAAACAACAACTGGACCCTGTCTGACACGGCACCAGAGTTGCCGCAAGGATATTTTATAAAATCCTGTAACCCCAAGACCCGCCGCTGTCTGTATTTCTCAATCGGCGCCGCGTCCACAATTGCGGCCGCATAGGCCTCACGACTATTGGCGAATACGTTTAACGTACTGTTGTACAAAACGCGCATTATTTCAAATTCATGACACATTAACTATTGTTGTGCCTTTTTGTCACATGACCGGTTTGCGACTTTAGGAGAGCCCCGCGCGGTCGCTCCTCGCCTCTAGGTCACCCCACGTGCATTGGCGCGCCGGACCGCCGGCCCGCGCGCTCCCCGATTCACATATTTGGAGGCCACCACCATGCTGTCTCTCGGAGCCGTCAGAACGACCCCGAAAATTCTCGCACTCGTCATTCTTCTCAATATCGCCATGGCCGTCGTCGGCCTGATCGGCGTTTTCGCGCTGAAGACCGTTTCGGACGATGCGGTGCTCGCGGCGAATGCGGCCCAGCGCTCTGTCGCGTCTGCGCGAATCAATCAGAATGTCCTTGCCCTGAACCGCCTCGAACTGCTCATCGCCGCCGATCCCCGTCCCGAGCGGATCCGCGAGCTGACGGCGGATGCCGGTCGGGAAATGGAGCAGGCCCGCCAGCGTTTCGACACCATCCGCACATCGCCGGCGCCCGAGGTGCAGCAGGCCCTCCGCAAGGCAGAGACTGCCTTCGAGCCGCTGCGCGCTTCCGTGCAGAGGACCCTCGCCACCGCGGCGCAGATCCAGGGCACCATCACCGCCGACCAGCAGAAGCAGCTCGACGAGCTGTCCCTGAACAGCCGGAACATTATGGTCGACACGCGCCAGGCGGTCACCGAGATGACGAATGTGTTGATCGGGCGTTCCGATGGTCGCGCGAAGGCCATCCAGGAGACCGCCGACTCCAAGGAAAAGCTGCTCTACATCATCATGGCCATCACCGGTCTCATCGGCATCGGTCTCGGCGTCCTCATCGGCCAGTTCGGCATCGCCCGGCCGATCCGCGCCATCAATGAGACGCTGGCCAGCCTCGCGGATGGCAAGTTCGACGTGAAGGTCACCGGGACCGAGCGCAAGGACGAGGTCGGCGACATCGCCCGGGCGGCCGAGATCTTCAAGGCCAACGGCATCGAGACCAA
>JAIEPJ010000218.1 GCA_019749835.1 Phreatobacter sp.
GCGAGAAGATCCTCAAGGTCCATGCCCGCAAGGTGCCGCTGGCGCCGGACGTCGACCTGAAGATCATCGCCCGCGGCACGCCCGGCTTCTCCGGCGCCGATCTGATGAACCTCGTCAACGAGGGTGCGCTGCTGGCGGCCCGCCGCGGCAAGCGGATGGTCACCATGGCCGATCTCGAGGACGCCAAGGATAAGGTCATGATGGGCGCCGAGCGCCGGTCGATGGCGATGTCCGAGGAAGAGAAGAAGCTGACCGCCTATCACGAGGCCGGGCACGCCATCGTGGGCCTCAAGGTTCCGGCCGGCATGCCGGTGCACAAGGCGACGATCATCCCGCGCGGCCGTGCGCTCGGCATGGTCAAGTTCCTGCCCGAGGGCGACCGCTACTCGATGAAGTACAAGGAATACACCTCGCATCTCGCGGTCGCCATGGGCGGACGCGTGGCCGAGGAGCTGACCTTCGGCAAGGAGAACGTCACCTCCGGCGCCGTCGGCGACATCGATCAGGCGACCAAGATGGCGCGCGCCATGGTGACCCGCATGGGCTTCTCCGAGGAACTTGGCATGGTGGCCTATGGCGACAACCAGGAAGAGGTCTTCCTGGGCATGTCGATGGGTCGTCAGCAGAACATCTCCGAATCGACGGCCCAGAAGATCGACAAGGAAGTGAAGCGGCTCGTGCAGGAGGGTTACGAGGAGGCCAAGCGCATCCTCACCGAGAACCACGAGCAGTTCATCAAGGTCGCCGAGGCATTGCTCGAGTACGAGACGCTCTCCGGCGACGAGATCAAGGACCTGCTCGCCGGCAAGCCGCCGGTGCGTGACGCCGAACCGGACAAGAACCAGACACGCCATTCCGCCGTGCCGTCGGCCGGCAAGGGTCGTCGTCCCGCCAATGACGATGGCCTGGAGCCGCAGCCTCAGGCCTGAGGCCCTCGCCTGGATCTGAACTGATGAAGGCGGGCAGCGATGCCCGCCTTCTTCGTTTCCCGGGGGCCACTCCTCCGGCGCTGGACTTGAAGCGGGTAAGCGGAGGCTGAGTGGCAGGCGCCTCCCCCCTCCGGCCGGCTTGAGCCCCGCGCCACCGCCACCCACACTGCCGCTCTCAAACGGGGCAGCCCATGACCATCACGCGCATCGAGCCCTTCATCCTGCACGTGCCGGTGACGGGATCGTCGATCTCCGATTCAACCCATACGCTGTCGCACTGGGGCGTCGTCGGGTGTCGGATTCACACCCGGGACGGCCGTGTCGGCACCGGCTTCACCGGCACCCATGCCGACCTTGCCGGCGATCGCCTGATCGCCCGCTGCATCGGCACATCCGTCGCCGATCTCCTGGTGGGCGAGGACGAGCGCGACGTCACCCGGCTCTGGCAGAAGGTTGCTCGCCACCCGCCGCTGCAATGGATCGGCCGCGCCGGCATTACCCATCTCGCCCTCGGCGCCGTCGATGTCGCGCTCTGGGATCTCAAGGCCAGGGCCGCCGACATGCCGCTCTGGCGCCTTCTGGGCGGGGCCACGTCCGAGCGGCTGACCGCCTACAACACGGATATCGGCTGGCTGTCGCTCTCTGACGAGCACCTGCTTGCCGGGGCCCGCCGCGCCGTCGAAGAGGAGGGTTTCCGCGGCATCAAGGTCAAGGTCGGGTCGGATGAGGTCGGCCGCGACATCGACCGTCTCGCCGCCGTCCGCCGGGCGCTGGGCGACCGCATCACCATCGCCACCGACGCCAACGGCCGTTGGGACCTGGCCACCTGCCTGCGCTTCACGCGTCGCGCCGCCGGCCTCGACCTTCTGTGGTTCGAGGAGCCGCTCTGGTACGACGACGTGGAAGGGCACGTGCGGCTGGCGGCTGACGGCGGCATTCCCGTGGCGCTGGGCGAGCAACTCTACACCGCGGAGGCCTTCTTCGACTTCATCCGCCGCGGCGCCATGCACTACGTCCAGCCCGACGTGGCCCGCCTTGCGGGCATCACCGAATATATCCGGGTCGCCGAGATGGCCCATGCCGCCCGACTGCCGGTGGTCGCCCATGCCGGCGACATGGGACAGGTCCATGCGCACCTGTCCTTCTGGCATCCGGCGACATCGTCCTTCGAATATATTCCCTGGATTGCCGGCTGTTTCGAGGAGCCCGTCACGGTGCGGCACGGCGACCTCCTGAGGCCCGAAGCGCCGGGGGCTGGCACTTCCATCCGGCCGGAGGCCTTCGATCGCTACGCGAAAACGCTGGACTAGCGGCGGAAACGCTCTTCGAACGCTTGCTCCGCGCCGCGTCACCCGGCTAAGTCAGGGTTCGTGCATGTGTAGGGGCGCCGCATTGGCGCCACAAGCGGGGCTCATGGCGTGACGCCTGTTCAAGAACCAGTGGTCACGACAAAGCCCAGACCGTTTCCCGTGAGCAAAACCCTCGCCCATTTCCGCGCGCTCCTGGTGGCGCTGGCCTTCGCCTGCGGCCTGAATTTCGCCGTCGGCGCGGCAATGGCTGCCGATTCCGTCGCGGTCACTTCGGGATCGCCGGCCATCAATCTTGGCCGGGCCGTGACCTTCGTGCCGGGCGAAGGCGACCGCGTCTCGGTTCCGACGGCGCCGGGCAGCGACGGCATTGTCCGCCGCATGGAGGTGCGCCAGACACGCACCGATTCCAGCGCGGTCTGGGCGGTCTTCACCCTCGCCAACGCCACCGACGAGCAGGTCGACCGGCTGATCGTCGTGCCGCATTACCGGCTGATCCGGTCCGGGCTCCTGCGGCCCGATCTCGGCGCCCAGCGGCTGGTGTCGCTGACGCCGAGCCAGGGCTTCCGTCCCGAGCGGCAGACGGCGGTCGACCAGGACGTCTTCCTCATCACCCTCGATCCGGGAACGACGGTGACCTTCGTCGCCGAACTCCACGATTCCCGCATTCCGCAGATCACACTGTGGCAGCCGGACGCCTTCAAGGAGCGCGAGAACTCCTTCACCCTCTATCGCGGCATCATTCTCGGGATATCCGGCCTGCTGGCGCTGTTCCTGACGATCCTCTTCGTCGTCAAGGGCTCGCTGATGTTCCCGGCCGCGGCCCTGCTCGCCTGGGCGGTGCTCGGCACGCTGGCGCTCGATTTCGGCTTCTGGACGCGGGTCATGGAACTGGGGCCGGCGGCGGTCGCCTTCTGGCGCGCGGTGGCGGAAGCAATCCTCTCCGCCACGCTGATGATCTTCCTCTTCGCCTATCTCGACCTCAACCGATGGCATGTGCGCTACACGGTGCTGATGGCGGTGTGGCTTGCCTTCGCCGGCGGCATGGTGACGGTGGCCTGGTTCGATCCGCCGATCGCCGCCGGTATCGCCCGGCTCGGCATCGGGGCGGTGACCATCCTCGGCACGATCATCCTCGTCTACCTGTCCTTCCTGCGCTACGACCGCGCCATCAATCTGCTGCCGACTTGGGCCTTGTTCATGGTCTGGTCGGGCGCAGCGCTCCTGATGGTCTCCGGCCGCCTCAACAACGAGATCGCTGCGCCGGCCCTCCTCGGCGCGCTGGTCCTGCTGGTCATGCTGATCGGCTTCACCGTGATGCAGCACGCCTTTTCCGGTGCTGGCGTGCCGCGCGGTCTGGTCTCGGACACGGAGCGCAAGGCGCTGGCGCTCACCGGGGCCGGTGACATCATCTTCGACTGGGACGTGGGCACGAACCGCATCTGGGTCGGGCCGGAACTGGAGACGCAGCTGGGCCTGAAGCGCGGTGCGCTTGAAGGCGCCGCCACGAAATTCGTCGAGGCGCTTCACCCCACCGATCGCGACCGGATCCGCTCGACCCTCGACACGGTGGTGGAGCATCGCCGCGGCCGGCTGGTGGAGGAATTCCGCCTGCGTTCCGCCGATGGGCACTTCGTCTGGATCATGCTGCGCGCCCGCCCGGTGGTCGGCTCCGACGGCGAGGTGGTGCGCCTCGTTGGCACGCTCGCCGACATCACCGAGTTCAAGGCGGCGGAAGAGCGGCTGCTCCACGACGCCGTCCATGACAATCTCACCGGCCTGCCCAACCGCGAGCTCTTCCTTGACCGCCTGGATGCCGCGCTGATGAGCAGCCACGGTGACGAGCCGCGCCGCCCGACCGTGCTCGTCCTCGACATCGACCGGTTCAAGCAGGTCAACGATTCCGTCGGGATTTCCGTCGGCGATTCGATCCTCCTTACCGTGTCGCGGCGCCTTGCCCGCCTGCTGAAACCCCAGGACACGCTGGCGCGCCTCAACGGCGACCAGTTCGGCATCATCCTCGTCTCCGAACGCACTCCCGAGCGCATCACCGGCTTCGCCGAGACCATCCGCAAGGCGCTGCGCGCGCCTATCGCCTTCGGCGAGCGTGAGATCTTCCTCACCGGTTCCATCGGCATCGCGCTCGCCGACGGCACACAGAGGAAGCGCGACGACCTTCTGAAGGACGCCGAGCTTGCCTCCTACCATGCGAAACGCCTCGGCGGTGACCGTATCGAGGTGTTCAAGCCGGCCCTGCGCGCCCACAAGAGCGACCGTCTGGCGCTGGAAAGCGACCTCAGGCGGGCGCTGGAGCGCGGCGAGATCGCCATCGTCTACCAGCCGGTCGTGCGCCTCGCCGACCGCACGCTTGCCGGTTTCGAGGCGCTGGTGCGTTGGGACCATCCGCGCCTCGGCCGCCTGCCGCCTGCCGATTTCATCGCCATCGCCGAGGAGACCGGTCTCATCGTCGAACTCGGGCTCTTCGTCATGGACCGGGCGGCCCGCCAGCTCGCCAACTGGCAGCAGCTCATGCCGCTGGAGCCGCCGCTGTTCACGGCCGTCAATGTGTCGAGCCGGCAATTGCTGCGCCATGACCTGCTGCAGGACCTGAAGGGCGTGCTGGCCCGCTCCACCGTGGCGCGCGGGTCGCTGAAGCTGGAACTGACCGAGAGCCTGGTCATGGAGAACCCGGAATATGCGGCGCAGATGCTGCACCGGATCCGCGAGCTCGGCGCCGGCCTGTCCCTCGACGATTTCGGGACCGGCTATTCCTCGCTCGCCTATCTGCAGCGCTTCCCCTTCGACACGATCAAGATCGACAAGAGCTTCGTGCGCGCCGACCAGCGCGGCGTGCGGCCGGTGATCCTGCGGACCATCATCGCGCTCGGCCAGGATCTCGGCATGGAAGTAGTGGCGGAAGGGGCGGAGAGCGACGCCGACGCGGTCGAACTCTTCCAGCTCGGCTGCGACTATGCGCAGGGCTTCGCCTTCGGCGAGCCGATGACCGCCGACCAGGCGACGAAGCTCCTCAAGGCGGCGCTGGCCCAGGCGGCGTGAGGGCCGTCACAAGCCTGCCATCGGCACGATGCTTGCTGATGCGAGGGTGACGCTTTTCCTTCGGGTGTCGTTCCGCCAGCCCATTGTGCCGAGGGCCTGCCATGCCGGTATCCATGCCACAATCTGCGCCTCTATTTTCATCGCCCGACGCCGCCGCGATCGTCGGGCAGATCGACCGGGACGGCTATGCTGCCATCGGTGATTTCGTCAGTCCCGAGGACCTCGCCACGGCACAGGATTTCGTCCGGCGCGAGGTTGCCGCCAACGGCGGCAACTACCTGGACTTCAAGGGAGCCGACCGCCTCGATGGGACCTTTCTGCGCTCCCTGTCATCAGACCCGGCCTTCGTCGCCCTGTGCCGGGGCATCTACGAGCAGAGCACCGGCCGGCCGGCGCCGGACGTCGGGTTCTACCAGGTGCTGCGCTGCCTGTCCGGCCGCCTCGCCCGCGCCAACTCGCTGACCTTCCACTACGATTCCTACGCGCTGACGGCGCTGATCCCCATCATCATGCCGGACCACGGCACTCCAGGCGACCTGCTCATCATCCCCAATACCCGGCGGGTACGGTCGTCCTATGCCGGCAACCTCGTCGACAAGATCCTCCTCGACAACGCGCTGTCCCAGCATGTGCTGCGGATGCTCTACGCCCGGCAATCGCCGCTCATCCGCCATATCCGGCTGGTGCCTGGCACGCTCTACCTGTTCTACGGCTACAGGACGATCCATACGAACGAGGAATGCGACGAGGATGCGATCCGCTCGACGGCGCTGTTTCACTTCGCCGATCCGCATGCGGCGAGCGGTCTGAAGCGGCTGCTGCGGCAGAATTGAGCGCCTTTCCCGATGGGGGGCACCTTCCCGACAAGGGGGATGGTCAGCCGGACGATCGGGGGCGATCATGGGCTCCCTTCCGCTGAGGATCCCTCCCATGACTCCCCGCAATCTCGGCCGCTCCGGTCTCAAGGTCTCGCCGGTCTGCCTCGGCACGATGATGTTCGGAGGGCCGACGGACGAGAAGGACTCCGCCCGCATCATCGCGCGGGCCAAGGAGGCCGGGGTCAATTTCATCGACACGGCGGACGTCTATACCGAGGGGCGTTCGGAGGAGATCACCGGCCGCGCCATCAAGGCCGACCGTTCGCAATGGGTGCTGGCGACCAAGCTCGCCAATCCCACCGGCCCCGGCCCGAACGACCGCGGCCTGTCGCGCCTCTACATGATGCGGGCGGTGGAGGCCTCGCTGAAGCGGCTCGGCACCGACGTCATCGACATCTACTACCTGCACAAGGAAGACCACGGGACGCCGCTGGAGGAGACGGTGCGGGCGCTGGGGGATCTCATCCGCCAGGGAAAGATCCGCCATTACGGCGTCTCCAACCACCGCTCCTGGAGGATCGCCGAAATCTGCAACCTGGCAGACCGCATGGGCATCGACCGCCCCGTTGTCAGCCAACCCTATTACAACGCCATGAACCGCATGCCCGAGGTGGAGCATCTGCCGGCCTGCGGCTTCTACGGCCTCGGCGTGGTGCCCTATTCGCCGCTCGCCCGCGGCATCCTCTCCGGCAAATACGACCCGAAGGCGCCGCCCCCCGAGGGCTCGCGCGCCGGGCGCGCCGACGCCCGCATGCTGCAGACGGAATGGCGCAAGGAATCGCTCGTCATCGCCCAGAAGCTGAAGGTCCACGCGGAGAAGCGCGGCATCACGCCGGGGCAGTTCGCCACCGCCTGGGTGCTGAACAATGCCTTCGTCACCGCCGCCATCGCCGGCCCGCGCACCATGGCGCAGTTCGAGGATTATCTCGGCGCGCCGGCCTATGCCTTCACCAAGGCCGACGAGGCGCTGGTGGACAAGCTGGTGGCGACGGGCCATCCGTCCACGCCGGGCTATAGCGATCCGGCCTATCCGATCGAGGGCCGCGTGGCGCGGACCGGGTAAATTCCCGGCGCAACCCGCCTTCGCCAAGGGCTCACCCCTCCGCATCCCAGCTCTTGCCGGTCGTCGGGTCATAGCGCCCGCCGCCCAGCCGGTCATGGCCCCAGGCCATGATCTCGAGCAGGAGCGGTTCCAGCGACCGGCCCGCCTCGGTCAGATCGTAGCCGTAGCGGATCGGCCGCTCCTGATAAGCCTCGCGGCGCACCAGGCCCCACTCCTCCAGACGCTTCAGCCGGTCAGCCAGGATATTGGTCGGCACGCGCTCCGCGCTGTTCTGAATCGCGCCGAACGTATGCTTGCCGTGCCACATCAGGTCGCGAACGATCAGCAGCGTCCATCGGTCGCCGACAATGTCCAATGTCCGCCCGATCGAGCAGTTCGAGCGAAAATCCTTCCGTGTCATCGCCTGGGTGCCTCGTCCGGAACGCCGGCGGGGCCACAGTGTCCCCGCCTGGCCACAGTCTAGGCGAGACACTTGCGTTTTGAAAGTATCCCGTTCTAAGGTCAGTTGCATTCTGCAAGTGACTGCGGCAGGGATCGCCGCCTGGACCGGATCGTGACGTCATGAACAAGATCGTCTTGGCCCATGCGGCGGCCGCGGCGGCAGCGCTCAGCGCCGGCACCGCCGTCGTGGCCACCCGCTTCGTCATTGGCGAAACCGACCCGGTCTCGCTGGTCTTCTACCGCTACCTGATCTCGATCCTCTGCTTCGCGCCTATCCTGCCGGTTCTATGGCCCCGCACCGGCCTCGACTTGGCGGAGTATGGCAAGATCGCCCTGTTCGGCGTGGTGTTCTTCGTCCTGTTCCCCTGGACCTTCAACGCGGCGCTGCAATACAATCCGGCGGCGCGGGGCGCGGTGGGCCTGGCGACCATCCCGATCCAGACCTTG
>JAIEPJ010000114.1 GCA_019749835.1 Phreatobacter sp.
TGCCTGCGCATCGGCCGCGCCCCGAAGCGGCTGCTGGTCTATCGCGCCGCGACGCCGTTTGCCGGCCGGAAGCGCCACCCGCTCGAGCTGCTGGCACGCGGTCAGCAATTCGTCGCCTATGCTGTCCACCCCGACACTGGCCGCCCCTATGAGTGGCCGGAGGACAGCCTGGTGGAGATGCCGCTGTCCAGGCTGCCGGTGGTGGACGAGGCCAGTTGCGCGGCGTTCCTGGACGCGGCCTGGCAACTCGTGCCGGATGAGGTCCGGGTCAACTCGATCCTGGCGGACGCGCCCACCAGCACCTGGTGCGGCCCCAGCGACCCGAAGGGCACGCGGGACGCCATCGCCGCGGCCCTGGCCTGGCTGCCGAACGACGACCTGCCGGGCAACGAGTGGATCACCGTCGGCGCCGCCATCAAGGCAGCGATCGGCGAGGAGGGGCGCGACCTCTGGCTCGACTGGTCTCGGCGGTCCGGGAAGTCGGGCCAGTCCGGTCGATCCGACACCCCCGAGCGGCGCTGGGCCTCGCTGCGGCCGCACAGCGTCGGCGCGGGGAAGATCTACTGGCTAGCCGAACAGCGCGGCTGGGTGCCGGATCCCGCTCTGACGCTGAACGGCACGGCGGCCGAACAGGCGAGCCAGCCGCATCCGGCCGCAGGGTTGTTGGCGAAGGTCACGGTTGCACCGCTGCCGATCGCGCCACCGCCGAAGCCCTATCGCGTCCCGGCCGACCTGGTGCAGGTGGATGGCACGCTGAAGCTGTTCCTGGATTACGCCACGGGCAGCGCCGTCAGCCCGCAGCCGTTCCTCTCGCTGGGTGCCGCAATCTGTCTGGTCGGAGCCATCGCCGGCCGCCGCTATCGCACCCCTACCGACCTGCGCAGCAACCTCTATGCGATCGGCATCGCCGACAGCGGTGGTGGGAAGGACCACGCCAGGCGCTGCGCGAAGCGGTCAATCTATGCAGCGGGGCTGGACCGCTACCTGGGTGGCGAGGATCTCGCCTCCTCCGCCGGCCTGCTCACGTCGTTGCAGCGGCATCCCGCCCGCCTGTTCCAGGTCGATGAATTCGGTCAGTTCCTGAAGCTGGTCCTGAACCAGCGCGCGCCGGCGCATAAGGCGGCGATCTGGTCTGAACTGACGAAGCTCTACACCTCGGCTGCCGAGCCCTACATCGGCGCCGAGTACGCCGATCAAAAGGCGCGGCCGCGCGTCACCATCGAGCAGCCCTGCGCCTGCATCTGGGGCGTCACGGTGCCAGGACCGTTCTGGTCGGCGCTTGAGGGCGGCGCCCTGGCTGACGGCTCCATCGCCCGCTTCCTTGTGTTCCTCACGGACGACGACTACCCGGAGCGTAACGAGACACCCGCCGCCATGGATCCGCCCGCCGGTCTGGTCGCGGCCCTGCAAGGCATCGCCCGCGGCGTGCCTGGCCACAGCCATGGCGGGAACATCGCCGATGCCATGGAATCCTCGGCGCCGATCCATGCTTACACAGTGCCGCTGACCGCGGACGCCGAGGCGGCCATGGCCCGGGTCCGCCGCGAGGCCACGGACCTGCTGCGCTCGCACCGCGGCACCCACGCCACCGCCTTGTTCGGCCGTTACGCCGAGAATACCGCCAAGCTGGCGATGATCGCCGCGGTCAGTCGTGACCCTGCACAACCGATCACCGAGGCGCAGGACGTCACCTGGGCATCGGCCTTGGTCGAGCACTGCATCGGCACGCTGCTGCGCGAAGCCGAGCGTCTCGTCTCGAACAACAACACCGAGGCGAACCACAAACGCGTCCTGGAAATCATCCGCGCCGCTGGCGAAATCAGCCGGAACGCCCTGGTCCGCAAGACTCAATTCCTCTCGAAGCGCGAGCGAGAGGAAATCTTTGACGCGCTCGTCGAAGGGGAACTGGTCGCGCGCACCGTGCAGCGGACCGGCACAAAGTCAGTGATGATGTTCGCGGCCTCCAGCGTGCCACAGGCGAGCGGTTCGGTGGAGGACGCACCTTGACGAATTCAATCTGTCAAAGCGCACCACCACCAAAAAGCCGAGCTTTGAGGCCGGTTCCGCGCGGATACGTCAATACGTCAATACGTCACGCGGGCGCACACAGGGACATGGGGGTCGCGCGTGTTCGGGGAGAGAGACCCCTTGATGAATTGACGTATTGATGAATCTCCCAATAGATCCCCTCAGCCACGTGCGTGGGCATGCAGATGCTGACCGCCACCCACCTCAGGGTGCGGGTACCCTGCCAGGCGCCCCACAGCCACCTCGATCCTGTCTGGAGCGCGGCACCCGCAGCCCGACCACCACGCCTGAGATGGAGATGCTGCGCCGCCGCGTCTGGCTGCAGCAGGGCGTCGTCTCGCTGCACCTGGAGGACATCACAGACCCCTGGCTGCGCCAGGCAATCCAGAACGAAGCCGTGCGCCGCTGGGGCCCTCGGCAGCAGGAGAAGATTCATGGCCGGTAAGCGGAAGACCAAGACCACGAAGCAGAAGGAATCGAAGGGCCCCTCGAAGTGGCGGCTCCAGCATGGCGGCTTCTCGGACCCGATCCGCGACGCGGATCCCGAGACGGGCACCCCCGTGCAGCATCGTCGTGCCGTGGACACGCTGGGCATGATGCTGGCGAACGGGACCATCACCCAGCAGATGCACGACGCTGGCGGCTACTTCCGCGCCCTGTTCCGCAGCGCCGCCCTGGATGGCATGTCGAAGTCGGTGCTGGTCCGGCTGCCGGGGAAGACCGCAGACGCGCTGTCGGAGCGGAACATGGACGCCCGTCGTAAGGTCGCTGACGCACTCGACGCGCTGGGCGGTCATGACAGCGCGGCAGGCTCCTGCGCATGGCACGTCATCGGCATGGAGATGTCGGTGCGCGAGTGGGCCATGCGCCAGGGATGGGGTGGACGCCCCGTGGCGCCGCCGCAGGCGCAAGGCATGCTGGTCGCAACGCTCAGCGTGCTGGCAGGGCACTTCGGGCTTGTCCCACGAACACGAGCGGCGTGAATGTTGGCCAATTGAGCCGAACGTTTGGCATGCCCGTCTCTCGTGCCCCCGAAGCAGGAGAGGGGCTTCGCCTTTGAGTGTATCGCGGGCTTCCATGTCAGGTCGCGCCAGAAGCCGGGATCGGTTGACCGGCAACTTAAACTCGCCGACTGCAATGCTTGGTGCCGCGTCGTCAGGTCGTTGGGTTCGGGTCTCCACCCACAGGCTTTCTGATCTGGCGCCCCATTTTTTCGACGATAGGTACTGGCCCAAGGTGTGTTCCCGGCGCTACGGAATAGCTCGCACCATCGAGGTAAGGGCGGTCGTCACGGGTAAAGCCCGCGACGACGCGGCCACCGTCGAGGCTTAGCTCAAGCTTCTGTAAAACACCACCAATACTTGTAGCGAATTCCGACTCAATCTCTAGGAGCATTTCCTCCTCCGTGATTTTTTTATCCGCGATATCGTGACGCGCTAATTCAATTTCTTTATCGAATGATAGATTTGATTCATTTTTGTTCTGTACATTACTAATAATCGAATTTCTGTGATGAATTATTCTGCTTCTCCATTCGTTTGCTCGCTGCTCGAATAACGCATCCTGCCCTATAGTTTCCAACGTTTCTGCCATTGCCCAGTACACGTTAGATATTAGCTTCGTGTTTTTGTCCCACGATACCTTGCCGATCCACGGACGCTCCGCCTCATATCCAAATACGACCATATGAAGCACTGGACCGTCACGGCAGTTCTTATTTGTGTGTACGGCAAAGTACGCCTCGGTGATCTTCCCAATAAGATGAATGATGCCCTCTTTGGTAGGCAGTGGTTGATCGCCATTTGGAGCGACAAGTGCTGAAAGGGATTGTTGCAAATGAGCGACAACCGTGAGTCCTTCAAAACAAGAACCAGAAAACCCCAGACCAATCAGTGTATCAAAATATGGGTTAGTCCATGCACCAACGACGGGCGTTAATGTGTCTAAGCAATAACATCGGACGGGGATAGCAAAGAGTTTGACCGTTGTGTCTGAAAGCGATCTCCAGGTTCCATCGCTTCGTCGAGTTGATGCCTGGGTATCTGCCAGGGCTGTCAGGCGGAGCATACCAAAGCTGCTGTCCAGTCTTACGCAGACAAGTGTCACGTTACATTATCCCCATGCACTGAGCGGGTAAACTTGCAGGATTTTAGCGCCGGTGTCTGCTTCCCGAGTGCGGACCATCAGCCTAGGGCACCATCAGTCAGGACGTAGCGGGCGCGGACAAGCTCGGCATCAGTTCCTGTGAAAAACATCGAGCAAGAGTAGTTGTGCGCAGCGCAGCGAAAGAATGTCGCGTTGCGCACCGAAATCCATACGGCCTATCATGTGGACACCTCGAAAAGGTGTGGCCGCAGCGCGGCTCAAGAGCCGCAGCGTCGCTCAATCGAGACAGTGGCTTTCGAGCCGCAGGGTCCTTCCTGGCCCCGCTGTATGCGGGGGGCGAAAGCGCGCAACATTCCTAGCGCCAGGCCATTTTTCTAGGTTGCCACGGCGCCGCGTTGCCAGCCCTGTCAGGCGGCACCTTTCACCACCACCATCGATTCCAGCAGGTGCGCATGCCCCAGGCCCCATGGTCTGCGAGCGCCGTTGAGGCGCGCGCGGTCGCCTCCCTGCTGCCCTACGCCGGCAATGCGCGCACGCATTCCGCCGAGCAGGTGGCGCAGATCGCGGCCAGCATTCTCGAGTTCGGCTTCGTGGCGCCAGTGCTGGTGGATGAGCGCGGCGAGATCATCGCCGGGCACGGCCGGCTGCAAGCCGCCAAATCACTGGGCCTGGAGACGGTCCCCACCATCACCCGCGCCGGCCTGACCGATGCGCAGAAGGCCGCCTACCGCCTGGCGGACAATCGCATCGCGCTGAATGCCGGCTGGGACGAGGCACTGCTCGCCGCCGAGGTGGCGAAGCTGCAGGAGATGGGCGGCCTCGATCTGGCGCTCACTGGCTTCGACGCTGGCGAGCTCGATCGGCTGCTGGCCGGCATGGAGCCGGTGGCAACGGACCCTGGCAACGGAGCCCTTGCCAGCCCAGCCGTTGCCAGCGGCGACGCCCCTGGCAACGAGGCGCCGGCGGAGGACCCCGCGGACGCCGAACCGGAGCCGCCGCGCCAGGTGGTCACGCGCCCCGGCGATCTCTGGCTGCTGGGCGAGCACCGCCTGCTCTGTGGTGACAGCACCGACGCCACCACCGTGGCGCGCGTGATGGGTGATGAGCGCGCGGCGCTGCTGTTCACCTCGCCGCCCTATGGGAACCAGCGCGACTACACCACCGGTGGCGGCACCGATTGGGATGCCCTGATGCAGGGCGTGTTCCAGCATCTCGACGCGGCAATGCGGCCGGACGGCCAGGTGCTGGTGAACCTCGGGCTGATCCACCGCGACAGCGAATGGCAGCCCTATTGGTCCGGCTGGCTCGACTGGATGCGCGCCCGCGGCTGGCGCCGGTTTGGACTCTACACCTGGGATCAGGGCCCTGGCCTGCCCGGCGACTGGAACGGCCGCCTCGCGCCTGCCTTCGAGTTCGTCTTCCACTTCAACCGCCAGGCGCGCCAGGCGAACAAGATCGTCCCCTGCAAATGGGCCGGCACGCCGAACAAGGGCAGCGGGCTGCGCGCCGCCGACGGCACCATCTCGGAGTACCAGCATGCCGGCCTGCCGGTGCAGGACTTCCGGATCCCCGACAACGTGCTGCGCCTGACCCGCCACAAGGGCCGCGGCATCGAGACGGAGCACCCCGCGGTGTTCCCGGTCGTGCTGCCGGAATTCCTGATGCGCACCTACACCGACGAGGGCGAGGTCGTGTTCGAACCGTTCGGCGGCTCCGGCACGACCATTCTCGCCGGCCAGCGCACCGGCCGCCGCGTGTGCGCCATCGAGCTGGCGTCCGCCTATGTCGACTTGGCGATCGCCCGCTGGCGCATGCTGCATCCGGACCTGTCGGTGACGCTGGCCGATGACGGTCGCGATTATGATGCCATCGCAGCGGCCCGCATGGAGGTCACTGCCGATGCGGCCTGACCTTCAGATGGAGATGATGCCGGTGGCATCGCTCGCGGCCTACGCCGCCAATGCACGCATGCACCCCACCGAACAGGTGGCGCAGCTCGCGGCCTCCATCGCCGAATTCGGCTTCAACGTGCCGGTGCTGGTGGATGATGCTGGCGTGCTGATCGCCGGCCACGGCCGCGTACTCGCCGCGAAGGCCCTCGGCCTCGACGCGGTGCCCGCCATCCGCCTCGGCCACCTGACCGAGGCGCAGGCGCGGGCCTTTCGGCTGGCGGACAACCAGCTGGCGCTGAACTCGACCTGGGACGAGAGCCTACTCGCCGCGGAACTGCGTGAGCTACGCGCCGACGATTTCGACCTTGGCCTGATTGGGTTCGACCAGGCGGCGCTGGATCGCCTGCTGGCTGACGCAGCCGGCGACGTCCCGGCTGCCGAAGGCGATCCCGACGCGCCGCCGCCCGAGCCACCGGTCGTGCCGGTCACGCGGGCCGGCGACCTCTGGCAGCTTGGGCCCCACCGGCTGCTCTGCGGCGATGCCACCAGCGCCGCCGATGTCGCGCGCCTGCTGGCCGGTGCGTCGCCGCATCTGATGATCACGGACCCGCCCTACGGTGTGAACTACGATCCGGAATGGCGGAACGAGGCCGGCGTCTCGGCCACCATGCGCACCGGCAAGGTGGCGAATGACGATCGCGCGGACTGGCGCCAGGCCTGGGCGCTGTTCCCTGGCGACGTCGCCTATGTCTGGCACGGCGGCGTGCACAGCCGCACGGTGATCGAGAGCCTCGAGGCGACGGGTTTCGTGATCCGCAGCCAGATTGTCTGGGCAAAGTCGCGCTTCGTGTTGGGGCGCGGCGACTATCACTGGCAGCACGAGCCCTGCCTCTATGCCGTCCGCAAGGGCGAGACTGGCCACTGGCAGGGTGCACGGGACCAAGCCACGCTCTGGGCGATCAGCAACGCTGGCGACGAGGACGCCGCCACGGTGCACGGCACGCAGAAGCCGGTGGAGTGCATGCGCCGCCCCATCATCAACAACAGCGCAGCCGGCGAGGCGATCTATGATCCGTTCCTCGGCAGCGGCACGACGCTGATCGCTGCGGAGACGACGGGGCGGGTCTGCCACGCGGTGGATATCGACGCGCGCTATGTCGATGTGGCGATCCAGCGTTGGCAGAATCTCACCGGCAAGGCAGCGGTGCTGGCGGGTGAGGACCGGGTGTTCCGGGACGTGGCCGCAGCGCGTGGTGCGCAGGCAGCGGCACGATGATGGGTGCTGCGTCCCCTTCAGCGTTGCGCACAAGCACCGTTCTCTCACTGTTCTGGGTGCAACAAGTTGCCCCTACAAGAGGGAAAATTCACCTAAAAAGGGCAACTTGTTGCACCTTTCGCGGAACAAGGCCGGAACCTACGTGCCCCGGCAGGTCCTCCTCAGACCGCGACCCGGTAGACGGTGAAGGAGCCCCGTGCGCCGGTCTTGTTGGGGCCGACCTGGCGGATCCGCTCCAGCACCTCGACCGCGTGGCCCTTCTTCTTCAGGCCGGCGAAGAAGCCGCGGACCGTGTGCTGTGCCCAGCCGGTGGCCTCGGCGATCTGCGCGACCGTCGCACCCTCGGGCCGGCGCAGCATGGCCAGCACCTGCTCCTGCTTCGTGCCCTCGCGCGGCTTGCGCGGCGCGCCGGGCTCGCGCGCGATGCGGGCCGGCTTGCCGGCGAGCAAGGTGCGCAGCGCCGCGATCGGCGCGTCCAGGGCACCGATCAGGTCGCCATCATGCGTCCCAAAGCGGGCCGCCTGATCGTCCCAGGCGGCAAGGATGGCCGCGGCGGTGTCGCGCAGGCTGGCGCGCGGCGTGGTGGCGCGTTCCGCGAGGGCCTGGTCGAGCATGGCGATTTCCTCCGTCAGGGGCGCGGCCTGGGCGGGCTCGGCGGCGGGCGCGGGGCTTTCCCCCGGCTCGGTGTCTAGCGCCACCGTGGGCGCCGTGTCGGGCACGCTGCCCTCGATGCCCGAGCAGTCAGGCTCGCCCGGCTTCGCGTCGCCCTCGTTCGGGTCGATGCCGATGGCGCGCAGCCCCTCGTCGGTGATGCGCGCCACGATCCAGGTGCCG
>JAIEPJ010000137.1 GCA_019749835.1 Phreatobacter sp.
TGCTGCGCATGCGCTTCGGCATCGGCATGAACACCGACCACACGCTCGAAGAGGTCGGCCAGCAGTTCTCGGTGACCCGCGAGCGTATCCGCCAGATCGAGGCCAAGGCGCTGCGCAAGTTGAAGCATCCCTCGCGCAGCCGGAAGCTCAGGAGCTTCCTGGACAACTGAGCCCAAGCGCCGCCGCCTCTCGTGAGCCTATCACTGCAATGGGGTATTGACTTGCTACCGCCCGAACATTCGGAGTTTGGACAGCGTTTCGATACCCTTCAAACAAAGTCGGGGGTGCTTGAGAGATTTGTTTCAGCCTTTGCGCGCGGCCTAGAGCCGCCCAACTTCTATCACTCGGGAGGACTTCATGCGGGTTACCGATATATTTCTCCCGACGATCGACATTTCTGCTTGCTGAAGGCTGTCAGGGCGGTAAGCGCCTTCAATGCGTCCATCTACCTTGCTCGTGCGGGATTTGTTCAAGAAGTATGGGTTTTGTTGCGAACACTCATAGAGTTTACAACTCATATTGATTTCGTTACTTCGCACGGCGAATCTGCCGAAGATAGGCGCGAGATTGATAGGTATGTGAAATCGTACTTCGCCGATTTTCGGCGAAACGATGCCTCTGATTTCAAGGGGCCTAAAATTCAGCAGTTAAAGGTCCATGAGAGCATCGGTCGGCGCTTGGATGAGACAATCGGCAGAATATCAGATTTAGATCCAGACATTAAGTCCTCTGAAAAGTACTCTTCCGTTTATAGGAATCTATCAAATTTTGTGCATGCCAGGTATCCGGAAGCTATGGACATGTATGGTGGCTCTCCAGGGCGATTTCATCTACGAGGAATGGCCGTCGAACCAAAAATGGAGGAAGTGGTCGAGGCGCTAGAGGCATTTTTTGTCTCTGTATCAAATGCCATGAAATCTATTGTTATTAGATTTGAGCTTAGGTTCATCATTTCGAACGATACAGAATTACTCGCTTGGTTTAGTGATTTCGCGTACGAATGAATAGAGAGGCGCGGCGACTCATTTCGAACCGACGAACATCGAAGGTGCGCTGGAGACACCACCTGCTCGGTGACGTCCGCCTGTGCCGAGTCCCTACTGCCAAACCCAAGAAGGTCTATCGTGACTTCATCGAGGCTGGCGCGCTGGCCGAGTGCTTGCCGTCCATCGCCTTCACCAACGCCACCAGCTGATCGAGCGCCGTGCCCCAGCCGGTCTGGAAGCCCATGGCCTCGTGCTGCTTCTTCGCCTCGGGGTCCTTGTGCAGGGCGCGGGCGGTGTAGAGCGTGCCCTTCGCGGTCGCCTCGATGGCGATCACACCGGTCATGAAGGCGCTGCCGGTGGGGCGGAAGCCGGGCCCGAGCGCATCGGTGAAGACGAACAACCGCTCGGGGATCACGTGCAGCACGCAGCCGGTGCTGTCGTGCTTCTCCCCGTTCGGTCCCTCCATCACCGTGCGGAACCCGCCACCGGGGCGCAGGTCGAGTTCGCAGGCGGTGGTGCGCCAGGGCGCGGGCGTGAACCATTTCATCAGCAGCGCCGGCTCTGTCCAGGCGCGCCAGACGAGATGCGGCGACACGTCCACCTCGCGGCGGAGCTCCAGGTCGAGGGCGGGGTCGAAGACGGAACAGGGCTCTGTCGTCATGGCGTGTCCTTGTCGGCTGCTTCTTGGGGGGAGGGTGCTGGCGCTTCGCCCGTCTCGTCCTTCATCGTGGCGAGCATGGCGTCGAGACGGTCGAGGCGGCGCGTCCAGAAGCTGCGCTGCTCTTCCAGCCAGTGCTCCGCCGCGGCAAACGGTTCCGGCTTGAGCCGGCAGATGCGGATGCGCCCGGTTTTCTCGGTAGCGACGAGGCCGCACTCTTCCAGCAGCTTCAGGTGCTGGAGGAAGCTCGGCAGGGCCATGGAGAAGGGGCGGGCGAGGTCGCTCACCGAGGCGGGTCCGCGGCCGAGGGCCTCCACCACCGCGCGGCGGGTCGGGTCGGCGAGGGCGCGGAACGTGTCGTCGAGGCGGGCAGGCGCGGGGTCCATGGGAGGGAGGCTAAGGCCAGGCAAAACTTAGGTCAATACCTAAGTGTTTGTCTGTGCCTCCGCCGCTTGTCAGGCTCGGGTGTCTGAGGCCTGATGGGCCCTAGCCTGCGGAGAGCGCCCATGTCCCTCGAATTCCTGTTGACCACCCTGATCATCGTGGCTTCGCCCGGCACGGGCGTCGTCTACACGCTCGCCGCCGGCCTCTCGCGCGGCAGCCGCGCCAGCGTTCTCGCCGCCTTCGCCTGCACGCTCGGCATCGTGCCGCATCTCGTCGCTGCGATGATGGGTCTCGCTGCGCTGCTTCACACCAGCGCGCTCGCCTACAGCGCGGTGAAATATGCCGGTGTCGCCTATCTCCTGTGGATGGCCTGGCAGACGCTGAAGGAGGATGGCGCACTGCAGGTGGAGGCGGGTGATGACCGGCGCTCGTCGTGGCGCGTCATCGTCGATGGCATCGCCATCAACGTGCTGAACCCGAAGCTGTCGATCTTCTTCGTCGCCTTCCTGCCGCAGTTCATTCCGGCCGGCGAAGTCGCGCCGCTGGCGCGTATGCTGGAGCTGTCTGCGGTGTTCATGGCGATGACCTTCGTGGTCTTCGCCGTCTACGGCCTTTTCGCCGCCGCCATGCGCGACAGGGTCATCTCGCGGCCGGCCGTGATGGCCTGGATGCGGCGGATCTTCGCCGGCGCCTTTGTGGCGCTCGGGGCGCGGCTGGCGCTGCAGGAGAAGTGAGCGCGCTGCCGGTCCCGATGATCGACGGCGGGGTGTGGAACCCGCCGTCGTCTGTGATCTCGTCCGTGCGCGATCAACCGCGGTCGGGACGGGCTCCGGTAAATCCGGGAACCATGCCGGGAGGGCGCTGACCGGGGGGCTGTGCCACCGGCGGACGACCGCCGCCGCCGCCCATCCCCGGACCAGGTCCGGGCGGACGGCCGCCACCCCCGCCCATGCCTGGACCAGGGCCGGGACGACCACCGCCACCGCTCCAGCCGGGGCCAGGACCAGGACGACCACCACCGCCGCCGCTCCAGCCGGGACCAGGACCGGGCCGACCGCCGCCGCCGCTCCAGCCGGGACCTGGGCCGGGACGACCGCCGCCGTCGCTCCAGCCGGGACCAGGGCCGGGACGACCACCGCCGCCGCTCCAGCCGGGACGGCCACCGCCGTTCCAGCCGGGGCGCGGTCCGAAGCCCGGTCGATCATAGCGATAGGATGGGCGCCAGCCGGGCCGGTAGGACGGGTAATAGGGCGGGTCGACATAGAAGGGCGGTTCGACATAGACCCGCGGCCGGACATAGAGGGGCGGCTCGACATAGACCCGGCGCGGTGGCGCGACGACGACGCCGTCCTCGTCGAGGAGGTTTCGCGACACGAAGCCGGTGATGCCGCGATAGACGATGCGGCACCAGGAACCAGTGCAACTCGTGATGTCGACACCGGTGCCGGCGGGCAGGGTGGCCACGCGCGCGAACTGCGTTCCGGGACCGGCGCGCAGATTGACGGCGCTGGTGGTCACGGCATCCTGCGCCAGGGCCGCGCCCGCGGCGAAGGTGGAAATGACGAGCGATCCGGCCAGCGGCAGGAGCCGTTTCAAGTCAAAAGCCATGGTGGCGGTACCTTTCTCACGCGGCGCCCTGCGGCGGCCATGCGTGGACGAGAGTCTCAACGCCGGCGCAACCTGCTCACGGGGCCATGAACCTGTCATGAACCGGCTGCCTGTGCGAATGTTCCACGATGTCGCGGGGCATGCTCTCCCCGCGGGCGGGCCGTTTCCCTGCCGCCGGAGACGCTGTATCAAGTGCGGCGGGCAACACGTCCAAGACAGGCGAGATGATCCATGTCCTTTCTCAAGTCACTGTTCGGTTGGGGCAAGGCCGACGCCACGGAAGCCGAAGCCGCGGCGAGCACGCCTGCTGTCGAGCACAAGGGCTTCGCCATTACCGCCGCTCCCTTCCGCAACGAGGGCCAGTTCCAGACGGCCGGCACCATCACCAAGATGGTCGATGGCGCGCTGAAGGAGCACAAGTTCATCCGCGCCGACCGGCACGCCTCACTGGACGATGCCGTGACCTTCTCGATCGCCAAGGGCAGGCAGATCGTCGACGAGCGCGGCGAGCGGCTGTTCAACTGATCGGGGTGCGGGGCGGGATGACCGCCGTGCCATGAAAAAAGGGCCCGCGAGGGCCCTTTGTCGTAACGGGTTGTCCGGAGGACCGGGGCGCGCCGCGCCTCAGCGCGTGCCGGTATCGGCGGCGGGCGGAGCTGCCAGCGGGCCGGGGCCGGCGCCGAACTTCGGCTTGCGGTCGGGACGCGGCTTCGGCTTGGGGGCGGCGATGAGGCCGTCGCGCTGGGCCTGCTTGCGGGCAGCCTTGCGGGCCCGTCGAATGGCCTCGGCCTTCTCGCGGTTCTTCCGCTCCGACGGCTTCTCGAACGATTTCCGCTGCTTCATTTCGCGGAAAATACCCTCGCGCTGCATCTTCTTCTTCAGAACGCGCAAAGCCTGGTCGACATTGTTGTCGCGGACGAGAACCTGCATATCTTCTCCCGGTCGGATCGTTGGTTGAAAGGGCTCAGGCCGTCTTGGCCGGAGCATCCTTCTTGCGCCAAAGCTGGAAACCGAATTCGGCAATGCCGTTCTCGATGGCTTCGCGCTTCAGGCCATGGGGTGGTTTCTGGTCACCGCGGATCACGCCGATGCTGGTCCACGGGGCGAATTTGTCGGGCAGCTTGCCGCCCGTATGGTCGGAGGCGAAGCCATAGAGCTTCTCGTTGCTCCCCGACCGGAACATGAAGAGCCTCGGGCGTTCGGAATTCATGACACGTCCTCGATCGCCGGGGCGCCGACGAGAACGCCGGCCAATAAATGAGTACGGAGCCGCGCGATCCGGGGGAACGGTGCGGCTCCGCATTTTCAAGCAGTCAATGGGCCCTGCCGGACGCCGTGGCGCCCGTGGGTCTATCCTCGCTCCGGGGCGCCGCCGAGACGTTCACGGCGACGCGCGCGGGCGATGCGCGAAATCAGTCGACAGCCTTCAGGTTGTCGGCCGACGACTTGCCCGAGCGGCGGTCGGCGACGACTTCGAAGGAAATCTTCTGGCCTTCGTTGAGGCCGTAGAGGCCAGCGCGCTCGACGGCGCTGATGTGGACGAACACGTCAGTGCCGCCACCATCCGGCTGAATGAAGCCGAAGCCCTTCTGGGAGTTGAACCATTTCACGGTTCCGGTCTGCATGGGGTATCCTTTCGCGAAGCGAGCAGAGATCGACGACTCGCGTCACGCACGAGTAGTTCGGGTCACGTTTTCGAAGATTTTTTGTCAGCGATGCGCCGATTTGTCGGCGCGGGGCCAAAAAAGAACGGCCGAAACGTCGACATGAGATACGCCGTTCGACGGGCAATTGCAACAAGGAACTTTGTCGCGGCCTTCCAGGGCGCCGCGAGTTCGAGCAGAACAGTGGAATTGCTCGGCTTTCCTTTGAACCGGGCGGCCGGCTTTCTCGGCTGCTGGTGGGCTGTCGACCGATCCACCCCTGTTGTGCCACCCGGCGAAGGCTGGCTCAATCGCTGTCTATCCCACCAGACGGAATCACCCATGGCTCGTCAAATCCGGTCCATTGATGCCACGCCGCGCGGCCAGATGACGGTGCGCATCAGCGCGATGCCCGCCGACACCAATGCCAATGGGGACATTTTCGGCGGCTGGGTGATGGCGCGGATGGACCAGGCCGGCGGCATTGCGGGCGTCGAGCGCGCGCAGGGGCGCGTGGTGACGATCGCCGTCGAGGCCATGACCTTCATCCGGCCGGTGCGGGTGGGGGACGTGCTGGAAGTCTACACGGAGGTCTTCCATGTCGGCCGGACCTCGATGAAGATCCATGTCGAGGCCTGGGCGCAGCGTTTCCGAACGACGGAGCGGGAGAAGGTGACGGAAGCGACCTTCGCCTTCGTCGCCATCGACGAGGAGGGGCGGCCGCGGCCCGTCCCGACGGCCTGAGGCCCCGGGGGCGCTAGTCCCAGCGGTAGTTGAAGCTGATGGAGATGCGCTCCTCGGCGCTGCGGTTCATCGGCACCTCGTGGCGGATGAAGCTCTCCCACAGCAGGACCTCACCCGGGACGGTCGCGACCGAGACGAAGCTCTGGAGCTCGCGCGGCGCGCCGGCCTTGCGCGGCGGATGCGCCATCATGCGGCCGCTGCGGGGATCTTCCAGCTTCAGGGCGGCGGCGCCCTTCGGCATGGTCACGTAGAGCGTTCCCGATACGACGCTGTGCGGATGGATGTGGGAGGCGTGGGCGCCGCCTTTCGGGAGGACATTGACCCAGAGGGAATCCAGCACGAGCTTCCTGCCGCCGAGGTCGAGGGCGAGGTCCCTGGCGAAGGCAGAGACGTGCCGGTCGAGCTGGCGACCGAGGGTCTTGAAGACCGGAAACCGCCAGGGCAGGTCGTTCAGCGAGGCGTAGCTGGTATAGCCGGGATAGCCGTTCTTGCGGCACCACCGGATGCCCGCCGCGTCGTCCACCGCCAGAGAGCGGCAGGCCTGTTCGATCTCGTCCAGCAGGCCGTCCTCGCGGCTGATCTCGCCGCGGTAGAGGCGTGTCACGAAGAGGTTTTCGATCGTCGTCATGGGGCTGTCTTGGCACCGAAGGCAGCCCCTCGCAAGCCGCCGGCTCCGCTCGCTGTCCGGCTGCCGCGAGCCGGTCCGCCGGCGGGCCGGGCGCGTGCCTTGGTCTCGCCCCCGAAACCTGTTATGCGGCGCGCTGAGATCGCTGCGAGCTGCGCGCACCATGAGGCCTTTTCGCCTGTTTTCGACATTCGAATCCCCACGCGGCCAGACATTGAAGCGTCTCGTGGGCGAAAGCCTGCGAGCCTATGCGCCGCGCTATGCGCTGGCCTTCGTCTTCATGGCGATCGTTGCGGCCTGCACGGCCTTCAGCGCCTGGATCATGCGGGACCTGATCAACGGGGTGTTCCAGAACCGCGACTTCACCCTCGCGGTCTGGTTCGGCGTGACGGTCTTCTCGATCTTCCTGGTCAAGGGCCTGGCGTCCTATGCCTCCAACGTCATCCTGTCGCGAATCGGCAATGCCATCGTCGCCGCGCAGCAGACGCGCATCTTCAACCACCTGCTCTCCCAGGGCGTCGATTTTTACCAGCAGCACGCCTCCGCCGATCTGGTGACGCGGGTGACGCACAATGCCCAGGCGGCGCGGGACGTGCTGCAGAACATCGTCACCACGGTCGGCCGCGATCTCCTGACGGTTGCCGGCCTCCTGGTCGTGATGATCATCACCGACCCGCTGATGTTCGTCGTCTCCGGTGCCGTCATGCCGGTGGCGGTCTATGGCGTGAACCGGCTGCGCCGGCGGGTGCGCCGGCTGGCGCAGAGCGAGTTCACCTCGCTCTCCTCCATGGTCGGTGTCGTGCAGGAGACCGTCCAGGGCGTGCGCATCGTCAAGTCCTTCGGCATGGAGGACCGGATGCAGGCCCGCATGGACGAGACCATCGCGGCGGTGCGCCACCGGGCCGACAAGATCGCGACGCTCGGTGCGCGTACGGCGCCACTGATGGAAACGCTCGGCGGCCTCGCGATTTCGGCGGCCATCATCTACGGCGCCTGGCGCGTCATCCACCAGGGTGTCGATGCCGGCGCCTTCTTCGCCTTCGTGACGGCGCTGCTGCTCGCCTATGATCCGGCCAAGCGCCTCGCCCGGCTCGGCGTCGAGGTGGAGAAGGGCCTCGTCGGCGTCCGGCTGATGTACGAGCTCCTCGACACCGAGCCGACGCTGAAGGAAAAGCCGGCGGCCCCGCCGCTCGCCATCGGCGACGGCACCGTCGTCTTCGACCACGTCACCTTCGGCTATCATGCGGAAGAGCCGGTGCTGCGCGACCTGTCCTTCGTCGCGATGGGGGGCAAGACGACGGCGCTCGTCGGTCCCTCCGGCGGCGGCAAGTCGACCATCATCTCCCTCGTCCAGCGCTTCTTCGACGTGCGCAGCGGCGCCATCGCGGTCGACGGGCAGGATGTGCGAGACGTCACCTTCGCGTCGCTGCGCGGCGCCATGGCCTTCGTCAGCCAGGACGTCTTCCTGTTCCAGGGCACGGTGCGCGAGAACATCGCGG
>JAIEPJ010000052.1 GCA_019749835.1 Phreatobacter sp.
CGAGCTCGTAATAGGCCCAGTAGGAGCCCATGGAGATGCCGGCGGTGAGGAAGATCCAGGCGACCAGCGTCCAGGGACGGACCCAGCGCGCCCAGGCGGCGTCGAGCTTGC
This sequence comes from Phreatobacter sp., assembly GCA_019749835.1. Lineage (GTDB taxonomy): Bacteria > Pseudomonadota > Alphaproteobacteria > Rhizobiales > Phreatobacteraceae > Phreatobacter. The sequence goes on from JAIEPJ010000052.1 coordinate 112, forward strand.
CGTCGATCAGCGCCGCGACCGCAAAGGCGAAGGACATCGAGAAGCCGACATAGCCGACATAGAGCAGCGGCGGATGGATGGCGAGGCCGACATCCTGCAGCAGCGGGTTGAGGTCGCGGCCCTCCATCGGCGCCGGGGTGATGCGGGCGAAGGGATTGGAGGTCTTCAGGATGAACAGCAGGAAGGCGACGGTGATCCAGCCCTGCACGGCCAGGACATTGGCCTTCAGCGTGAGCGGCAGGTTGCGGCCGAAGACCGCGACCAGCGCCGAGAACAGGGTGAGGATGACGACCCAGAGGACCATCGAGCCCTCGTGGTTCCCCCAGACGCCGGAGATCTTGTAGATCAGCGGCTTGGTGGAATGGCTGTTCTGGAAGACGTTCTCGACCGAGAAGTCGGAGACCAGATAGGCATAGGTCAGGACGGCGAAGGACAGCGTGACGAAGGCAAACTGGCCGAGCGCCACGGGCGAGGCGGTCGCCATCAGCGCGGCGTCCCCGCGGCGCGAGCCCCAGATCGGCACGACGGATTGGACCAGCGCGAGGGCGAGGGCGAGGACGAGCGCGAAATGGCCGATTTCGGGGGACATTATGGGGACCTCGCCGGGGATTGCGGGGCCGCCGATCCTGCCGCGTTCGGATTCGGCGCGGGATCGCCGGGCTTCCAGTGGCCCTGCCGCTTCAGGCTGTCGGCCACTTCCTTGGGCATGTAGTTCTCGTCATGACGGGCGAGCACCGTATCGGCGCGGAAACTGCGGTCGCCGGACAGGACGCCCTCGGTGACGACGCCCTGCCCCTCGCGGAACAGGTCCGGCAGGATGCCGCGATAGGCGACCTGGATCGAGGTGCGGCCGTCGGTGACGGCGAAGGACACTTCCATGTTCTCGCCGCGCCGCACCGAGCCGGCCTCCACCAGACCGCCGAGACGCATGCGGGCACCGGGCTGGAGGTTCTTCTCGACGATGTCGGTGGGCGACTGGAACAGCGTGATCGACCCGGACAGCGAATAGAGCACGAGACCGGCGGCGAGGCCGAGCACGGCGAGGGCGATGCCGATGAGCGTCAGGCGGCGCTGCTTGCGCGTCATGCCGCCGCGGGACAGGACGGGTGTACCGGTGGTGCTCATGAGCCGCCGATCCCCAACTCGTTCACCAGGCCGTCGAGCCGGCCGATCTTGTCCGCCTCGCCGGCGAAGCGCTGGCGGGCGCTGGCCACCGCCGCCCGCGCCTTGTCGGCCTCGCCGAGCACGGCATAGGAGCGCACCAGCCGGATCCAGCCGTCGAAATCCGCGCCGTCCGAGGCGAGGCGTGCCGCCAGCCCGTCGACCATGGCCCGGATCTCCGGGGCGACGACCGCCGGCGCGGGCGCCGCGGGGGCCGGCGCGACGGCCACGGCGGGACCGCCGAGACGGGCGATCTCGGCCTGCAGCAGGGCGATCCATGGCGCACCGGCCGGCGCCTCGGTGACCAGCTTCGCCCAGATGGCGCGGGCCTCCTCGGGCTTGCCGTCCTGCTCGGCCGCGAGGCCGATGAAATAACCGGCCTTGGGATGGCCGGCGCCGAGGGCGAGCGCCCGCTCGAAACCCGCCTTGGCCTCGGCAGTGACGACCCCGCCCGCCGAGAGGGTCTGGGCTTCCGCCAGATCCGCCTCGCGGTCGGCGGTCGGCCCGAGGATGCGCAGGGCGTTCGCCCGGGCCCGCACGGCGTCGGGAATGCGGCCGAGCCGCAGATAGACCGGCGCGACGACCTCCCAGCCGCGGCCATCGCCGGGATTGGCCGCCAGATGCGCCTCGATCCGCGCCATCAGCCCCGCCATGTCGGTCTGCGCCGGTGCCGCGCGCTGGCGTTCGGCCAGCGGCTGGCCGGCATAGCCGGGATGGCCCCTGGTGCCGTAGGCGACGGCGGCGATGGCGGGGATGACGACGATGGCGCCGACGGCGACGAGGCGGCGGCGGCGGGCAGCACCCTCACCGGCGGTGGCGCCGATGCGCTCGGAGGCGGCGATCAGGCGTCGCGACACCTCGATACGGGCCGCTTCGGCCTCGGCCGCCCCGATCAGGCCGGCATCGGCATCGCGGCCGATCTCCGCCAACTGGTCCTTGTAAACGGCCACATCCATTTCGGACGCTGCCGCTGCCACCGGGCGCGACAGGGGCAAGAGGACCGCAAAAATCGCTGCGGCCGTCATGAGAGCGATGGCGAGCCAGATCGTCAGGGAGCCTTCCATGGTCGTGGGGCGACGTCCGATCATGCGGGGGCGCCGACGGGCACCCAACCTTGAATGATGCTAAATAGAGCACCCATCCGCCACCGACAACGCTCAGGTTGTCGCGCTCAGCAAGGTTTGATGTCGCGCAAAGGCGGGGCTGCTCAGCGGCCGGTGCCCTTGCCGCTGTTGATCGCCACGTCCGCCGCCTTCTGGAGCAGCTGGGCGTAGCTCGGCCCGAAAATGCGCGCGGAGAAGCGCACCGCCGCCTCGATCTGGCTGATCTTGAGCGCGCGGTCGACATCCGGTGATGAGCGGATGTTCTCCATGAGCTGGGTCAGCGTCGGGTCGAGATAGCCCTGAATCTCGGAAAAGGCGCGCGTCGTGAGCTCGTTCAGGGCAATCTCGGAGGCGTGGCTGCGGCAGGTGAGGAGCAGGTCGAGACGGGCCTCGACCTCGCTGACGACCTCCTCGCTGATCGCCGACATGGGCTGGTCGGTGCGCTGGCGCGGCCGGATGAGGCGCCGGACCTCGCCGGGAATGCCTTCGATCTCCGCCGAGAGCAGCGCCGCGAGATCGGCCCTCAGCTTGGCGACCCGTCGCTGCCAGGGCCCATCCCCCGTCAGGCTCATGTCGGTGCGCAGCGAGCGCACCGAATCGTGGAACTCCTTGATGCCGGAGGCGGCCCGGTCGCCACGTCCGTCCTTAATGGCGCGCGAGACGCGCTGGGTGGCACGCTCGATGTCGCCGATCACCAGATCCACGGCGACGCGGTAGGGAATGGCGGCGATCTTGCTCGGCTCGTCGCTGTCGGCGGCCAGCACGGCGAGGCGGACGAGCTGAGCGCGATGGGTGAGCCGCGCCTGCAGCAGCGCCAGGCTGAAGGGCAGCAGGCCGGGTCGGGAAGCCGCCATGGGGTCGAGCATGGCGCGGGCATTGGCGAGACCCTCGTCGGCGAGGTTCTTGATCGCGGCCGGCGCCTTGGCGATGACGCCGGTGATCAGGGTCGCATCGTTGAGGACCGCGAGCACGTCGGCCAGGTCCTCGCGGACGCGCTCGTCGCCGAGGCGCATGTTGAGTTTCTTGCGCTCCAGTTCGCCGGCATTGGCGTGTTCGAGCGCGGCATAGGCCGCATTGCTGAGTTTCGGCAGGAATTCGGCGATGGCGGCGGCCACCGGGGCCTCGTCGCCGGTGGTCTCCGCATTGCGGCAGGTATGCTCCAGCGCGGCCACGTCATCGGGCATCAGGTCGCGCTTGAGAAAGGTCCAGATCGCCGGCAGCGAGGTGCGCATGATGCGGCCGCGCACCTTGGTCTCGAGCCGCTCGTCGATGAGGAACGGATCGAGGGGCCGGAACAGCAGCCGCGGGGCGGCATCCTCGCGCGGGCGGTCTTGGCGGGCGGCGGCAGGGGCCGGCTGCGGCGCGGGCTCGTCACCCATCCTCAGAGCGGCGATGATCAGGTCGCCGCCCGGGACATCCTCGCCGCGGGCGCGGGCACGCGTGATCTCGGCGGAGAGCAGTTGTTTGGCAGCTTCCGGCAAGGCCGACAGATAGGCGCGCAACCGCTCCACCGGCGAGGGAGCGGCGGCACTGTCCGGCTTTTTGGCGGCGGCCTCAGTCATCAGGCCCGACTATAGGTCGCCGGCGTTAAGAAGTGGTGGCCAGCGCCGGCCTCAGCCGACCGGGCTCCAGCTGCCGTCGGGGTTGCGGCAGGCGGTACCGACGGCGGTCTGCGGCCGGCCGCCGATATAGATCGTGTGGGTGTATTCGCGGCAATAGATGGCGCCACGGTAATAGGCGCGGCCCGGCTCGACATAGCCATAGGCCTTTTCGGAACGCCATTCGGAGCGGCGACCCTCGACCCAGACGACGCGCTCGGCCTCATAGGCGCGCTGGCGGTCCTGGGCGTCGAGGTCACGGCCGATGGCATTGCCGATGAGGCCGCCGATGGCGGCACCGGCGAGGCCGGCCGCCAGGCGCTCGCCCGGTCCGCCGCCGAACTGGGAGCCGATCAAGGCACCGGCGACGGCGCCAACGGCGGTGCCGGACTGCTCGCGGGTTTCGCAACCGGCGACGGTGAGGCCGATCAGGACGGTGGCGGCGACGAGACGGAGGCGCATGGCTGGAACCCGTTCAGGAGACCGGCGCGAGCCGGTGGATGATGGACCCGGCCAATGTCCAGCGGAATGCGGCAAAACGGCGGCGCAGCGCCGCCATGGATGGCCAGGACGCTGCCTCACAACGCCGGCAGGCGCAGCACCGCCCTGAGGCCGCCGAGCGGGGCGGCGTCGAGCCTGAGGCTGCCGCCATAGAGGCTGGCGAGCTCGGAGACGATGGACAGGCCGAGGCCCGAACCCGGCTTGGTCTCGTCGAGGCGGCGGCCGCGCAGGCCCACCGCGTCGCGCTCGGTCGCCGTCAGGCCGGGCCCGTCGTCGTCGACGGTGATGGAAAAGAAGGCGCGGTCCGCCGAGGTAGGGCTGTGCTCGCGGGCGCCGGTGACGACGATGCGCCCGTCGGCCCATTTGCAGGCATTGTCGACGAGGTTGCCGACCATCTCCTCGAGGTCGTTGCGTTCGCCGCGGAACATTGCCTCCGGCGGCACGGTGCAGGTGACGTCGAGATCGCGGTCGCGATGGACCTTCTGCAGGGTGCGGGCGAGGCTTTCGACGACATCGGCGACCGGCACCACCGTGGTAGCGACCCGCGCGCGCGCCGCCGCCCGGACCCTTTCGAGGTGGTGGTTGACCTGGTCGCGCATCACCCGGGTCTGTTCGGCGACCTTCAGGGCGAGCGGATCGTCGCGCCCGGCGGCCTCGTTCTGGATGACGGAGAGCGGCGTCTTCAGCGCATGGGCGAGATTGCCGACATGGGTGCGCGAACGCTCGACGATCTCGCGGTTGCTGTCGATCAGCGCATTGACCTCGCGCGCCAGCGGGGCGATCTCGACGGGGAAGTCGCCCTCCAGATGCTCCTGCTCGCCGGCGCGGATGGCGGTAAGCCCGCCGACCAGCCGCTGCAGCGGCGTCAGGCCGACACGCACCTGCAGCATGGCGGCGACGATCATGCCGACGGCCAGCATCAGCAGCGTCGCGATCAGCGTCAGGTTGAAGCTGCGCACCGACATCAGGATGTCGTCGGCCGGACCGGCGACGACGATGGTGAAATCGCCATCCTCGCCGAGTTCGATGATCCGCTCGACGGCCCTCAGGCGCAGGCCGTTCGGCATCTCGATATAGCCCTCGCGCGACCGGGTCGGGCCGTCGGCAGCGGCTTCGGAGACGAGATTGGGCAGCCGCCCGTCGAACAGCGAGCGCGAGGCGCGGATCTCGTTGCGGCCGGCATCGGTGCGCAGGATCTGCCAGTACCAGCCGGATTGCGGCAGTTCGAACAGCGGCTCGCCGAGATTGGCGCCGACGACGATGGAGGTATCGTCCACGGCGCCGGCGAGATCGGCGATGAGCAGCTTCACATAGACCTGGATGCGGCGGTCGAAGCCGCGTTCCACGGCGGTGCGGTTGACCGCCGCGAGCACGATGCCGGTGACGGTCAAGAGGACGACCGCGAAGGTGAGCGCGAGCAGGAACAGGCGCCGCGCCAGCGAGGGCGCGCGGGGCGCGGCGGCCATGTCAGGGGCTCGCGGCGGGCTGCGTCGGCGGCTGGAGAATGTAGCCGAGACCCCTCACCGTCTGGATGACCTCGACGCCGAGCTTCTTGCGCAGGCGGCCGATGAAGACCTCGATAGTATTGGAATCACGGTCGAAATCCTGGTCGTAGATGTGCTCGACCAGTTCCGTGCGCGAGACCACCTTGCCCTGCTGGTGCATGAGATAGGCGAGCAGCCGGTATTCGTGGGAGGTCAGCTTGACCGGGTTGCCGTCGACGGTGACCCGGCCGGCGCGGGCGTCGAGGCGGACCGGACCGCAGTTGAAGTCGTTGGTGGCCTGGCCGGCGACCCGGCGCAGCAGGGCGCGCAGGCGGGCGAGCACCTCCTCCATGTGGAAGGGCTTGGCGACATAGTCGTCGGCGCCGGCGTCGAAGCCCTGCACCTTGTCGGACCAGCGGTCGCGGGCGGTGAGAATCAGCACCGGCATGGTGCGGCCGGAGCGGCGCCATTGCTCGAGCACGGAGATGCCGTCCATCTTCGGCAGGCCGATATCGAGGACGACCGCGTCATAGGGCTCGCTGTCGCCGAGGTAATAGCCCTCCTCGCCGTCGAAGGCCTTGTCAACGACATAGCCGGCATCGGTCAAAGCGGTGGTGATCTGCCGGTTGAGATCCGGATCGTCCTCGACGACGAGCAGGCGCAAGGGAAGGACTCCTGGATTCGGGACCGGTGCCTAGCGCACCTGGACGATCTGGCCGTTCGTCGCGTCGACGCGCAGGCGCATGACCTTGCCATGCCGGGCCACGACTGTCAGCAGGTAGACGAGCTGGTTGCCCGCCCGGCACAGCCGCGCATTGATGACCTCGCCACGGTGCTCGCCCCTCAGCGACCGCTGGGCCTGGGCCAGCGGGATCGCCTGCCCCTCGGCCACCGCCAACCGGCGCTCGGCCGGCGACAGGCACGCCACCTGCGCAAGCGCCGGCCCGGCGGAAACCGCCAGGGCGAGGGCCAGGGCCGATGCGGGAACGAGGGTCATGGGAGATCGTGGCCGGGATGAGGGCGCCACGCTAGTCGGCTGGCCTGAACCCCGGATGAATGCGCGTTCAGATTGCCGTGATCGGCATTCAGGCGGTCAGCTTGCGGCGCGCCAGAACACGAAAAACGATGGTTCCAAAGAAACTTAGGCCGGTTGCGGCCTGCAGCAGCGCCTCGGCGAGCGCGCCCTGGACGATGAGCTGCGTCTCGACGCCGAAGACCGAGGCGACGAGGCAGCAGAGGCCGACGAGGCTCGCCCAGACGGTGCGGCTGGCGAGGATGGGCTTGAGGCCGAGCGTGGTGAGATCGGTCATGGTCAGTCTCCTGTGCTGGGGGGTGAAGGCCTGCCGCCCGCGTCAGAGGGCGAGGACGGCGTCGAGGGGGTGGCCGGGCCCGGCCAGGGCCGAGACCTGGGCGACGGAAAGGCGGAGGAGCGCCTGGCGCGCGCCGAAATCGGCGATCTCCTCGGCCGCGGCATAGACATGGGAGGGCGCCATCGTCTCGGCGCTGCGGATGGGGGTGCCGTCCTCGTCGCGAATGGTCAGCACGTAGCGCTCGGCCGCCTCGCCGAGGCCGATCTCCGCCATGTCCCAGCCGTCGCCGCCGCGGCGGGTCCGGCGGATCCAGGCGATGCGGATGCCGTCGGGCCCGCGCCGCGCCCGGGCATGAACCGGCGCGAAGGGGGTCAGCGCCGTCAGGTCGGCGGTGGCCTCCAGCTCTGCCATGGCGGGATCGGCGGCGAGCAGGATGGCGGAGCCGATCCGGTAGCGGAATGGCCGACCGACGAGGTCGAGCCCGGTTCCGAGCGGCACCAGCGGCCCGTCGAGCAGAACGCAGACCGCCCCCGGCGGCACCGGACCGGTCCGGTGCTCGGTGCCGCGCTGGCCGCGGATCAGGCGGGAGAGGAGATAGGTCCGGTCGGCGACCAGCATGGCGTCGCGGAACTGCAGAACCTCCCAGCCGCCGTCGGGATGGCGCAGGGCCATGGCATTGGCACCGTCCAGCACCGCCGCCTCCGGCTGGCCGGCGAGCGCACCGGTGACGAGTTCGACCGTGACGGCCGCGCCGCGGTCCCAGCGCCAGGGTCGGCCGGGGGCGAGGGCCGTCAGGGTACGACCGATGAGCGAGGGCCGCTCCAGCGTGCCGACGGCCACGTCGCCGAGCCCCTCGCCGCCGCGCCAGACCCGATAGGGCCCGCGCCAGGGCGCGGCAG
>JAIEPJ010000251.1 GCA_019749835.1 Phreatobacter sp.
GCGCCCGCTGGTGGAGGCCATCATCCACCATGAATGCGCCGGGCTCGCCTACCCTGCCGCGGTGATCGACCGGGCACTCACGCTCGCCGGCGTGCCGCCCGCCGCGCCGGTGACTCTGCGCGAGGTCGCCGCCGTCACCGGCACCGGCCGCGGCGCGGTGCTGGTGGGTGCGGCTGGCATCGCCACCGCGGTCGCGCAAGCCGCGCCGGCGATCCAGGCGTTGGGCACGCTCGCTCCAGCCGTCGCCATTGCGGTCATCGTCACCGCGGTGGTGGGCGTGCTCGCCTGGCGGCTACGGCGGCCAGCGTGAGCGCCTTCGCCGCGGCTATGGACGCGCTGGCCGCGGATCCGAACATCGGCGCGGATGCGACGTACCGCGCGGGCGGGACCGGGGCGCCAGTCTTGCTCCGCGTGGTCCGCAGCGCGCCCGATCGGCTCGGCGACGCCTTCGGGACCAGCGTCATCCAGGCCAGCGACGTGCTGACCGTCGCCATCGCCGTGCTGCCCGCCGTGGACGCGGACGACACCTTCACCCTCGGTGCCGACGTCCTGACCGTCCAGCACGCCGAGCGGGACGCCGCCGGCATCGCCTGGCGCGTCTTCTGCCGCCGATAGGAGCAGCGCCATGATCGACCCCGAACGCATCGGCGGCATCGTCGGTGAGGCGCTGCTCGCCGGCGCCCTGGGTGCGCTCGGGGCAATGGCGCGCTTCTCCTCCACCGACCGGCCGCTGCTGACCCGGGCCTATCTGCTGCATGCCCTCGCGGGCGGCAGCCTTGGCACCGGCGCCTGGCTGATCGCGCATGCGTTCGAGCTCGATGGCTGGTGGCTCTTCGCTGTGGCCTGGCTGGCCGGCACGCTGGGCTACGCCGCGCTGCATGACCTGCTGCTGCGGATCCTCAGCCGCAAATTCGGCGGGCGCTGATCCATGCGCCTCGGCGCGGCCATCGTCGGCGACCTCCGCAAGGTGCTGGCCGATGAGGTGCGCGCCGGCGAGCGCGCGGCCATGACCGCGATCCGCGCCGAGACCGATCAGGTGAAGGCCGAGCTGCGCCGGCAGGTGACCACCGCCTTCTCGGGCAACGCGCGCGGCATCGCCAATGCCTGGCGGTCGATGATCTTCCCGCGGACGGGTCAATCGCTGCGGCCGGCGGGGCTGGTCTTCACCAAGGTGCCCAACGTCATCGACGCCTTCGAGCGCGGGGCGCTGATCCGCGCCAAGGGGGGCGGGAAGTTCCTCGCCATTCCGACTGGCTTCAACGCGGCGCGTGGCAGGCGCGGCCGCGGCGAGAAGGGCATGCGGGTGACGCCGGCGCAGATGGTCGCCTCCGGGCAGGCCTTCCTCCGGCCCTTCAAGTCGGGGCGGGGCTTCGTGTGGTGCCTGCCGCTGCGCCAGGGCGAGCAGACCGGGCGGCGGCGCCGGACCCGTCTCGTGGCGGGCGGCGTCACCGAGGTCGGCACCGCCAATCGCAAGGGCCGCGAGGCCTGGGCGCGCGGGCTGCTGGAGCAGGGGATGGTGCCGATGTTCCTGCTGCTGCCCCAGGTAAAGCTCGCCAAGCGGCTCGATGTGCGCGGCGCGGCCGAGCGCGGGCTGCGCCGCCTGCCGGGGCGCTTCGTGGCGGCCTGGGAACGCGAGAGCGGGAGGGCAGCGTGAGCGCACGCGAGGCCGCCATCGCCGCGCTGCACAGCCGGCTCGCCACGTCGCTGGCGGCACGGAACCCGGCACCGATCGTGCTCCGCGGCGAGACAATCCCGCAGCGCATCGCCGCCGGCGGGCTGGTCGTGGTGCGCGATGGCGAGGCGGTGGAGGAAACGCCGATCCTGTCACCACTGGCCTGGCAGATCGAGTACCGCGCCGAGGTCGAGATCAACGTCGCTGGCGCCACGCCCGCCGCGCGCAACGCCCTGCTCGATGCGCTGCTGGTGGATGTCGCCGCTGCCATCACCGCCAACCGCACCCTCGGCGGCACCGTCGAATGGGCGCAGCCCGGCAGCGCATTCTTCGAGGACGTCGAGTTCGAGGGCGCAGCCGCGGCGCGCGCGGCCGCAATCCCCATCACCCTCTGGTTCACTGTCGCCGGCTCGCCGCTGGCCTGATCCGCTTCCAGGAGAAAGCCCATGCCCCGTGCCATCGGCGCGAATTGCCGTCTGCTCATGCTGCCCGAAACCGTCTACGGCACCGCCCCCGGCAGCAATTGGCGGCGCATGCCATTCCTGTCCTGCGATCTCGGCGCTGAGCAGCCGCTGCTGGATGCCGACGTGATCGGGGTCGGCAGCAACCGGGATCCGGCCGCGCCCTTCCTCGACACGGTGACGGTCGCCGGCCAGGCGGTGGTGCCGGTCGACCTGATCAACATCGGGCACTGGCTGCGACTGCTGCTCGGCGCGCCCACCACCACGGGCACGACCAACTTCATTCATACCTTTGGCTCGGGCGCGGCGTCGCTGCCGAGCAACGCAATGGAGATTGGCTACCCGGATGTGCCGTCCTTCGACGTCTGCACCGGCGTGCGCGCCGACACGCTGGAGATGGACTTCACGCCCACCGGCGCGGCCACCGCGACCTTCGGTCTGCTCGGCCAGGGCTCGGTGCGCACCGGCGCCACGTCAGGCGGGACGCCCACCAGCGCCGCCTACACGGCCTTCAACAAGGCGCAGGGGTCCATCACCCGCAGCGGCTCGGCGCTGGCGCAGGTGACCGGCGCGCGGCTCACCTATGCCAACGGCATGGAGGCAGTGCGGACCATCCGCGCCGATCGTCGCGTCGAGGGCGTGGATCCCGGTATCGCGCGCTGCACGGGCCAGATCACCGTACGCTTCGAGAACACGACGCTCCTCGCCCAGGCGCAGGCCGGCACCTCGGCAGAATTCACCTTGGCCTTCACCATCGATGCGAACCGCAGCCTGACGATCACTCTGCACGAGGTCTATCTGGCGCTCGCCAAGACGCCGATCGAGGGGCCGGCTGGCGTGGAGGCAAGCTTCGATTTCAGGGCGGCGTTCAACGCCACGGCCACGCGCATGATGACGGCGGTGCTGCGCAACCAGCAGGCCGGAACAGAGTATGCCTGAGTGCGGCAGACGACAACGCGAGCCGGCGTTGGACGTGGAGCGGACCTTTCGGACTCGATCGAGACGGCCTCAAGCATGGCTGGCGCGCTGCCGCGAAGTGGTGATTCTGAATTCATTCAGCCAACGCCGCAGCCGCGCCGCGACGCCGGATCGCCGTAGGCGGCTTTCGGTACACCTCCGCGAACACGGTGTTGAACCGCCGCAGGCTGCCGAAGCCGGCCCGCGCCGCGACCTCTGCCATCGGCAGGTTGGTCGCGTCGAGCAGCCGCTTCGCCCGCTGCACCCGCACCGTGCACGCCACCTGCGCGGGGGATGCTCCGACGTGCCGCGCGAAGAGCCGCGTCAGGTGCCGCGCGCCGACGCCGACGCGGGCAGCGAGCGCCTCCACCGTCGCGCCCTCAGCGTCCAGCGCGCCCGCCTCGATTAGCCGCAGCGCCCGGGCCGCCGTGGTGCGCGAGCCGTTCCAGACGGGCGAGAACGGCGCCGTCTCGGGCCGGCAGCGAAGGCACGGGCGGAAGCCTGCCGCCTCCGCCGCCGCCGCTGAGGGGTAGAAGCATACGTTTGCGGCGCGCGCGGGTCGCACGGGACAGACCGGACGGCAGTAGATCCGCGTCGTCCGCACGCCCGTGAAGAACCGTCCGTCATAGGTGGGGTCGCGCCCGACCCTCGCCCGTTCGCACTCGGCCTCGCTCAGCATCCTACGCACCATCCCACGCGCGCCGCGCCTTGTCCTGAACGTCCCGGGGACGGAGTCCGAATCCGGCGAGCGCTGCAACGCCGGACGAGGGTACACCAAACGGAAGAAGCGGCGACAGGAACGACAAGAGGATGGGACGGCACGCGCTTGACAACCCGGTGTGGCACGCATTGACGGCGGGGCCGCACGCGGCCCTGGCTCTCGGCTCCGACGCGGCGCGCCACTACCCTCGCGACATGGCGCCGTTCTCGGCGCTCGCGGAGGCGACGCCGTCGGCCTACGCCGATCTTGCGCGTGACCTGCCGCCCGGCATCGAAGCGCGGCTCTTCCGCCCTGCGGAGGAAGCTCCGCCGCCCGGCTGGGTAGTCGTGAGCGCTCGACCCATCCGGCAGATGGTGGCCGCCGCGGTGAACCTCGCCGCCGCGCATCCGGCAGAGCGGGACCTAGTCGCGCTGGGGCCGGCCGACGCCGCCGACATGCTGGCGCTGGCGGACGCCGCCAAGCCTGGCCCCTTCGGGACGCGCACGCCGGACCTCGGGCGCTTCCTCGGCCACCGCGGGCCGGACGGTCGGCTCCTCGCCATGGCGGGCGAGCGCTTTCGCCTCCCCGGCCACGTGGAGCTGAGCGCGATCTGCGTCCACCCGGATGCGCGGGGCCAGGGCCTGGGTGCTGCGCTAACGCTGCGCCTCGCGCGCGACGCGCTGGCGCGGAGCGAGGTCCCGTTCCTGCACGTCTTTCCGGACAATCTGGCGGCGGCACTTTACGCCTACCTCGGCTTCCGCGAGCGCGCCGTGCTGTGGGTGCTCTGGCACCGGCCCGCGGCATGACGGCCGTAGTGCCCTTCTTCGGCTGGCGTGTCGTCTGGGCCTCCTTCGCGGTCGCCGTGTTCGCCTGGGGGGTGGGCTTCTACGGCCCCTCGGTCTTCCTTTACGCCTTGCACGAGGGCCGCGGCTGGCCCGTCTCGACCATCTCGGCTGCGATCACCGTTCACTTCCTTCTCTCCGCCGGCATCGTGGCGCGACTGCCGGCGCTGCATGGCCGCTACGGGCTGGTGGCGGCGACGCGGGCAGGTGGCGTCCTGGCGGGGCTAGGCGTCGTCCTGTGGGCAACTGTGCCAGCGCCCTGGCTGCTCTTCCCAGCCGCGCTCGTGAGCGGCGCGGGCTGGGCGCTTACGTCGGGGGCGGCGATTAATGCGATGGTCGCTCCCTGGTTCGACAAAAAGCGCCCGGCCGCCATCTCGATGGCGTTCAATGGCGCGAGCGTCGGCGGCGTGCTGTTCGCGCCGCTATGGGCGCTGCTGATCGCCCGCCTCGGCTTTCCCCTGTCAGCGGGCCTGCTCGGCGTCACAATGGCAGCTGGGCTGTGGTGGATTGCCGGAACCTACCTCCGCGCGACGCCCGCCGACGTCGGACAGCGACCGGATGGCGAGGCAGCGCCCGTAGCCGGCGCGCCACTCGCCTCCCCGGTCCGCCAGTTGCTGCCGGTCGGCACCGCGATGTGGCGTGACCGGCGCTTCGCCACCCTCTCGACTGCCTTCGCGCTCGGGCTGTTTGCGCAGATCGGCCTCGTCGCTCACCTGTTTTTGTTGCTCGCCCCCGCGCTTGGCGCGACGGGTGCGGGAATGGCGGTGAGCCTTGCGACCGCTTGCGCCGTGGTGGGCCGCACGCTTCTTGGGTCGCTGTTGCCGGCACGCGCGGACCGGCGGGTTGCCGCTGCGCTCAACTTCGCCGTCCAGGTCGGGGGTTGCCTCGCGCTGCTCGCTGCGGGGGGTACCTCGGTGCCCCTCCTGCTGCTCGGCTGCGTCCTCTTCGGGCTCGGCATCGGCAATCTTACCTCGCTGCCGCCGCTGATCGCGCAGACGGAGTTCCCGCGCGCCGACGTGGGCCGGGTCGTGGCGCTCGTGACCGCCATCAACCAAGCGGTGTTCGCCTTCGCGCCGGCCATCCTCGGCGCCGTGCGCGACGCGACAAGCTGGGCCGGGGCGCCGATCCTGCTCGCGGCCCTCGTGCAGATCGCGGCCGCTGCCATGGTGTTGGCGGGGCGGGCGGCCCGCAAGGGGCAGGACGCCGACGCGGGACACGGCCCATAAGGGCACGCTAGGCGTTCCCGTTCGGCAATCCGGCGAACTGCGACACGATGTGCGGCCGGGTGGTTTGACCGCCCACCGGCGGAGCTTACGAGGCGGGGTTTTGGGCTTCAGCCCCACTGTCGGCGAGCGCTGCGGTGCCAGGCCGCGTTTGGGTACGGCGGCACCGAGCGCTTCCGCTACGGGTCAGAAGCGGCCCTCATCGCCCCTTCCAGTCGACCTTCCTAGTTTCCACACGGCGGCGAACCGAATCAATTTCTAATTTGGACCAGGTCCGTGCTCGCCGCTGCCGCTCCGGGCAGCGGCTGCCTCCCCACGTTCACGCAAATGGAGAACCTCATGCTCACTCTCGACCTCCCGGTCGAGCCGTACTGGCTCGACCTTCCCCGCGGCGTCCGCGTGGAAATCCGCCCCGTCACCACCGCCGTGATGGCCGCCGCCCAGGCCGGCTCCGCGCGCCGCCTTGGTGCGCTGCGAGCCGCGTCCGAGGACCTCGACCCCGACATGGCCCGCGGCTTGGCCTTCGCCTTCCTGGTCAAGGCGCTCGCCCGCCACGCCGTCACCGCCTGGGAGGGCGTCGGCGACGCTGCCGGCAAGCCGCTGCCACTCTCGCCCGAGGCCGTCGAACGTTTGATGGATATGGACGAGATGGCCGCCGCTTTCTGGGATCGCGCCACCGGCCCTGTCGCCGCCGTGGCGCTGGAGGGAAACGGCTGAGGGCTCGGGCCGAATGGCACTTCGGTCAGGGCCCTGACTACTGCCGCGGCTGCGCGGCCCTCGAGCGAGACTGCGGCCTTGCCTGTCCCTACGCCGCCCATGCGCCCTCCAGCGTCGAGGGCGCCGCATGCTGGGCTGCTGGCACCACCTGCGCCACGGCAACCATGGCCGGCCTCGACCTCGACATGCCGGCCGCTCTCGCCACCGCCCGCGAGATGGGGGCGACCGGCTGGGCGGCGGCCGAACTGCTGCTCGCCATGCGCATGGGCCTCGCGGCCGGCAGCGCCGCGCGGCGCCCTGACCACCCCAGCGACCCGGGAGGCGTGACGCATGGCTGACGCCACCCGCCGCGTCTCGGTCCGGCTGTCGCTGGACGACGACGCCCGGGTCAAGCAGGAGCTGCGCGAGGTCGGCGAGACCGGCCAGCGCAGCCTGGAGCGCATTCAGGGCGGCGCCGACCGTGCCTCCCGCGCACTGGACCTGCTCGACGTCGCCGTCCGCGGCGTGCAGATCGCCGGACTCGCCGCGGGCCTGCGTGCTGTGGTGGTCGCCGGCGATGCGCTGACCCAGTCCATGGGCCGGCTCAACACCGTGCTCGGCTCGGTCGAGCGCGCCGGCGAGATCTACGAGCGCCTCTATCGCGACAGCCTGCAGACCGGCGTGGCCGTCCGCGAGAGCGTGGACGCCTTCGCCCGCTTCTCGATCGCGGCGCGCGAGATCGGTGCCACCTCCGCCCAGGTCGCCACCCTGGTGGGTGGCCTGCAGCGCATCGCCATCGCGTCGGGTGCCAGCCAGCAGGAGATCGCCTCCTCCACCCAGCAGCTGGCGCAGGCGCTGGCCTCGGGCACCCTGCAGGGCGATGAGCTGCGCTCCATCCTGGAAGGCCTGCCCACCCTTGCCCAGGCGCTCGCCCGCGAGCTCGGCGTCTCCATCGGTGAGCTGCGCAAGCTGGGCAGTGAGGGCAAGCTCACCGCGGACACGGTGTTCCCGGCGCTGCTGCGCGCCGTCGAGCGGCTGAATGGCGAGTTCGAGCGCGCGCCCCTCTCCGTCGGCCGCGCCTTCGGCCAGCTCACCGCCGCCGCCGACCAGTTCCTCGCCCGCCTCGACCAGGCCATCGGCCTGTCCAACGCCCTGGCGCGCGCCCTCTCCGGTGCCGCTCGTGTGCTGGACGGCGTGCGCCGCGGCTCCGGGCTGCTGCTGCCCTCGGAGCAGGAGGCCGACCGCCGTGCCCAGGCGGAGGCGCTGCGCGCCCAGATCGCCCGCCTCGAGGCGGAGAGCGACGGCCGCGACAGCCTGCGCTCCCAGCCCCGGCGTGGTTCGATCCAGGGCGGGCTGGTCGGCGCCGCTCAGCAGCAGGCCGGCGTGGACCGTGCCGCGCGCCTCGAGGAACTCCGCCGCCAGTACTCGGAACTGCAGGAGGAGATCACCCGCGGCGAGCAGGCCGCCGGCGAGCGCCAGCGCACCGAGCAGGAGAGCGCCGCCGCCCAGGCGGCCGAGGCGCGTCGTCGCCGCACCGCCGCGGATGCCGAGGAACTCCGCAAGGCGCTGGACGATCGCTTCCGGATCAACAGCGAATACGACGACCGCGTCCGCCGCCTGCGCGAGGCCGAGGC
>JAIEPJ010000075.1 GCA_019749835.1 Phreatobacter sp.
CGCCATCGAGGCTGCGATGGTCGCGGCCCGACAACAGAACGGAGACCACCATGGCTACCATCGGAACCTTCACCGCGTCGGACAACGGCTACACCGGATCGGTCAAGACGCTCACGCTCAACGTCAAGGCGAAGTTTGTCGCGACCGAGGCGGAAAACGACAGGGCGCCCAATTTTCGCATCGTCGCAGGCACCACCGAATTCGGCGCCGCCTGGAAGAAGACCGCGAAGGAGAGCGATCGCGAATATCTCTCGGTCAAGCTCGACGATCCGAGCTTCCCGGCGCCGATCTACGCCTCGCTGGTAAAAGGTGATGGCGACGACAGCTTCACACTGATCTGGTCCCGCCGCAACGGCGACTGATCCAGCAGGATCGACTAGCCCCGCCTCTTCGGAGGCGGGGTTTTTCATGTGCTTATGGCCACAATGATGCAGGAAGAAAGGCGGGAGAAGACCTTCGGTCTCCCTGTTTTGGATTCGGTCACTCAGGGCTCCGCCCTCGCGCAGGCAAGGGTAAAGCACCGTACCGGTGCCGGCCGGAGCGGTCTCCCCGGTCTTCCGCGCCACGACAAAAATCAACGACGACATGAATGCCGCGTGCAGACGCGCGCGCGTCGCGCGCCCCTTCGGGCGGGTGATCCCCCTCCACTCCGGCCGCCCTTGCCCTTGCTACCCCGGTCTCGCCGACGGGCAGGGTTGCAGCGCAGCGCTGCGCTTTAACCAGCCCCAAAGGAGAATGAGCGATGACTATGATGACTTTGACCCAGACCGAGCAGCCTGTTTCCAGCGGCTTTCGTGTGGACATATCGCGCGGCGAACGTGTTGGCCGTGTGTCGTCGGAATGGTTTTCCCGGCCCGATGATGAACGCTATCTCAGCCTGACCGATCTCCATGACGCGGTGCGTCGCCGCGCTGATAGTGCACAGGCCCGCACCGTGGAAAGTCGTGCCGTAAGGGTGGAGGCTACCCGCGACAACGCCGAGCGGTTGGCTCTGATCGTGCCGGGACGTGATGAACCCATTGCCACCACCCATTGGAGTTTTGGCCAGTTGTGCAGCCTTGTCGGCGCGCCCTCATCCTATTTGCGGCAGCTTCCCGCGCCGCTGGCTGCAATCAATCTGCAACACGGCCTGCTGTCACACCGCGCCTTATCCTGACTCTGTGATCCTGTCTCAGAATCAGCCATGGAGATGCATCACCGGTGGTTCCGGTGAGGCTCTTCAGACGTCCGGGTCAAGCGTTCCCGCAGCGTAGCGAGGACAACGCTTGACGCGGCGGCGACACCACAAGCTGTTGATGGGGTGCAGGCGAAGTCCTGCACCCCTGCCACGCGGCGAGCGGGAGAGCGCGAGGGGAACCCCTCGCATTCTAAACAATGAAGTTGCGCCGAAGGCGCTCCGCTTAGGTATCTTGCGTGCAGTTGTATTTTACAGACGTTGATGTTGTTTCGCGCCCGCTTTCGATTGGTGACCTTGCAGTGAACGTGGTGGCCGGCGCGCTCGGCACCGCCGAGCGCGCCGGATTGATCGAGGGCATGCCCTTCATCTTGATGGATGACGGGAGCTACGATCTTCATCTCAATCGATTCTTCCGCGTATGTCCGGGCATGGGTGCGCGGTCGCCGAACACATGGCGCTCCTACGCCCACGACATTCTCGTCTGGGCGCGTTTTCTCAGCGAGCGGCGGGACCGCAAGACGGTCTGGCAGGCCGACCGTCACGACGTGCTGGCCTTTCACCGGGCGCGGCGCCTGTCGGACGCCGCGTTCCGAGTCTCGGCGGCGAGCTGGAACCGCGGCATTGCGGCACTCGATAAGCTTTATCGGTGGGCCGTCGAAGAAGGGATCATCACGACCTCGCCCTTCAGCTATGGCGTCACCCTTCGCAGGGCAGCTGGCACGCGCGCCGTGCTGGCCGTTACGACGAACCGGGCGCGCGAGCGCGCGGCACGGCAGCACGATATGCGTTACGTTGATCTCGGCCGCTATCTGTTATTCCGCGACGTGGGGCTGAGAGGACGCTCGCCCGACGGCACGGACGATCCGACGTGGCGTGGCCGCAATGGCGAACGGAACGCGCTCTTCGCAGAGCTGTTGGTCACGACTGGACTGCGGCTGACCGAAGGCGGTAGCCTGCTTCTGGCTGATCTTCCTCGTGCGACAGAAGCCGGATTGCGCTCGGTCGTATTCGATCTGCCAGGCGCGGTCGCCAAGGGCGGACGGCCGCGCCGTGTTCGCATTCCCCGTCGGGTATTGGCGCTGATCAATGACTACATCGATCTCGAGCGAACCATATCGTCCGCCCGATGGGAGCCATCGGTCACCAATCCACTCTGGTTGGCGCCGGAGGGCGGGAGGATCGTCGACGCGGCGGGCAAGCGGGTCCGGCTCGATCGGCTGACGCCGAGCGAGCGACGGCGTGTGCTGATCGGCGTGCCCGGCAAGGCGCAACACGCCTTGCTCTGGTTGACGGAAGGTGGCCGGCCGGTCCCATCAGCCACTTGGGAAGCGGCTTTTCGCCGGGCCTGCGTCCGCTGTCGCCGTTTCGGGATCGACCTCGACGTATCGCCCCATACATTGCGGCACTCCTTCGCCGTCAACATGCTTTCAATGCTGATCCGCGAGCAGATTGGCGCGGTGTTCGATCCGCAGGATCGGCACGGCGCGGCCTATCGCCGGATTCTCGGCGATCCCTTGCAGAAGCTGCAGCATCTGCTGGGGCACGCGAGTGTGACCAGCACCTACATCTATCTCGACAGCTTGGCTGAAGCGCAGGAACTGGTCGAGGCGGCCGCGGATCGCTGGGCCCAAGATACGGCCGGTGATGCGCAATGACCGCCGCCATGACTACATCGGCGCGGCGGCCTGGCCGTCGTGCCCTCTTTCCCGAGACGCTGCCCGATCCCGAGGAGGAAGCTGCAGCGGCGATCGCATCGCTCCGCTTCCCTGTCACCCTCGCGGACCGCACCGTGACGATCGACCTGACGATGCTGGGCGGTCGCAGAGCATTGGCGCGGACGCTTGCGGGGGCGCTTTGGCGCGCCTGCCAGGTTGGCGGTCCGGCAGGCTCGATCTCGACCGCCGCTGCCTACGCCAATGCGCTCAAGATGTTCTGGCGCTACCTCGACGCCGGCACTCATCACGTGATGCGTCTGTCGGACGTCAACGCCGCGTGCATCGACGGTTTCGACGCTTGGATGGAAGAGAGTGGCCTGCATCCCAATCATCGGTTGCACCGGATGAGCAAGGTGCTCAATCTGCTCCGGCTGGCGGATGCGGCAGAACCGCGGCAATTGCCACCTGATGCGTCGCGCCGGCTCATGTACACGAGTAATCGGCCGGGCGTGCGCGCCCAACCGCGCGATGCCTATGGCGATGATGTTGCGTCGGCACTGCGAAGTGCAGCACGCGCCGACCTCAGCGCGATCATGCATCGCTTTGCTGCGGCCGAGCGCCTTCCGGCGCACGACGATGCCGATCGGAGCAGCGTTCTGGCAGCAGCACACGAAGCGGCCATGGCAGCGATCGATGTCGAAGGCGTCATCGGGCACCGGCATCCGCTCTTCAAACGGCTCTATACGCTTCGCCGGGAAAGCGGTTTGGCGAACGATCGCCTGATCCACGATCTCCATGGCCGTCGGCACCTCCTCGCCGCCGACTTGGTGCCGCTCATCGTTCTCATTTCGCTCGAGTCTGGTCTCGAGGTCGAAGCCATCAAGGGATTGCGGTCAGACTGCCTGAAGAACCCATCCGGCGGCTATGTCGAGATCGAGTATTGCAAGCGGCGGGCGCGCGGCGCCGAGTGGAAGCGACTGCGCGTCCGCGCTGGCGGATCGTCGACGCCCGGCGGCCTGGTTCGGAAGGTGCTGCACTGGACGGAAGCCGCCAGACACCGGCTCGGCGTGCACTCGCTGTGGGCTCATTTCGCCTGGGGCCGGCTGACCCCACGCGTCCTAAGCATGAAGGAAGTTATCGCCTCATGGGTCGGACGGCATGGCATCCTCGACGAGCAGGGCCGGCCGCTCCGCCTCAACCTGACCCGCCTGCGCAAGACCCATAAGGCGGCATGGTATCGCCGAACCGGCGGCCAGCTCGACCGCTTCGCGGTCGGGCACAGCATCGCGGTCGCGGCCAATCACTACGCCGACATTCCCGCGCTTCGCCATCTCCACGAAGCGACCATTGCCGACGCCATGACCGATGCGCTCGACGCCGCTCGGCAGCCGCACGTCTTGTCATCAGGGCAGGAGGCCGCCCTTCGAGCTGATCCTGACGAGGCCGGTGATCTGGCGGTCACGGGCGCCGCCGCCGTCAATGCCCTGTTAAGCGGCGAGCAGGACGTCTGGCTCGCCAGTTGCGGCGGCTTCTACAAGAGCCCGTTCGGGGCCGACGGCGAAGCCTGTCCGTCGCCATTCTGGGGATGCCTGGAATGCAGCAATGCGGTGATTACCGCCCGCAAGCTGCCCGCGCTCCTGTCGTTCCTTACCTTCATCCGCGCGCAAAGGCAGACGCTCACCGAACATGACTGGACGACGAAGTTCGGACGCGTTCACAGACGGATCGCCGATCAGATCCTGCCCCGCTTCAGTGATGCCGAGATCGAGCAGGCGCGTCAGGTCGCGGCTTCAGACCCGGCGCTGATTTACCTGCCGCCTGAAGCGGGAGCGCCGTGATGCCGACGCCGATCACGCTGCCGGCGCGGCGGTCGCTGCCATCCGCCATCTATGGTGACGACGAGCCTGTCCTCGCCGGCGTCACGGTCAGGGAGGATGTCGACCGCGCGCAGCTTCCCCGTTTCGGTGACGATCACTGGGATTTGGGCGCCACCATCTTCCGCGTGAACGCCCGCTACAGCAATTATCGGCTGAACTTCGCCCGCATCGCCGATCCTGTGACGCAGCGGCTTGCGAAGGAGTATGTGATCGCCCGTTTGCGCATCCATGTGCCGGGATACCGCGCGCCTTGTGGTGCGACCTCGGCGATCCGCTTGCTGCGCTACATCCAGCATTTCGCGGCGTTTCTCAGCACAAGGATCGGTGCCGTCGATCTGAGCCGGATCGATCAGGCGCTGCTCGATGCCTATCTGGTGCACGCCCGCGACGGCGGGCGGCGAACGCCCAACGAGACGGTGAAGTATGTCGAAGTGCCGATCGATCTGCATCATTTGTCGCCATGGTTGACGGGCGGCGGCATCGGCATTCTTCCGTGGCGCGGGCGCGCGGCGCACCATGTTGCAGGACGTCCGCCTGCGCCCGCCGAGAATGCCACGCCGCGCATTCCCGAGCCGATCATCGGCGCCATGCTTCGCTGGTCGCTCAAGTACATCGAGGTCTATGCGCCGGATATCCTGGCGGCGCGCGCAGAACTCGATGCCCTGGAAGCCCGCTGCGCTCGATTGATGGCGCGCGATGCCCGGACAAGTCGAGCCGTTGCCAAGACCTACCGCGCCCGTGTCGCGAAGTGGGTCGACGCGCGCCGGGCCGCAGGCCGAGGCGTGCCGATCTGGGAGCGGGCGCCCAACGCCGCCCGCCGGATCGATCCGCTGACCGGCCGCGAGATTCCTCCCTACAACCTCCATCTGATGCGGCTGCATGTCGGAGCTCCCGAGAGCGGGCGCGTCAGCCAATCCGAACCGACCGCGCGGCTGATCGATGCCGCGGCGGCTGAACTGGGAACCGAGATCGGCGGTCTCAATACGCCAATCTCGATCGATACCGACACGGGTTTGCCATGGCGCGAGCGCTTCGACGGCTTAAGCCTCGCCCGCGAGGAGCGGATGCTGCAAGCCGCCTGCTATGTGGTCTGCGCCTATCTCACCGGCATGCGCGACAGCGAGGTGCAAGCCATGCAGCCGGGCTGCGTGTCGGCGGTTCGTAGCGCCGATGGCCTGGTCGAACTCTACCGGGTGCGCAGCACCGTCTACAAGCGTCAAGGCGCACGCGGCATGATGGCCGACTGGATCACGATCGAGCCGGTCGCTCGCGCCGTCGCGGTCATGGAGGCCCTCTCCGCACCTAATCGCCGCGAGAAGGGATTGTCATCCTTATGGGTGACGCTGAAGGATTGGCCCTGGAGCAACGATCATCTCGGCATGGGTGCGACGATCACGCTCAATCTGTTTCGCGACGGGCTGGATGCGCGCTCCGCCGACACGCCGGCGATCCCACGGATCGGAGACGAGCCCTGGAAGTTCACCACCCGGCAATTACGCCGCACGGTCGCATGGTACATCGCCAATCGGCCGTTCGGCACCGTTGCGGGAAAGATCCAGTACAAGCACGCCTCGGTCGCCATGTTCGAAGGCTATGCGGGCTCGGCGCACACGGACTTCCGTCTGGCCGTGGAGCGCGAACGCGCGCTTGGCCAACTCGACGACATCGTTGCTCATTACGAAGCGTTTCTTCGTCATGAGGGTCCGGCGGGACCAGGCGCGACACGATTGCGGCGGGAGTTCGCGCGTGTGCAGGACGAACTCGGCGAGCTTCCCGGCCGGATCATGGATCGCAAACGGTTGCGCACCATGTTGGCTCATCTCGGTCGAACCTTGCACGTCGGCTTTCTCAACGACTGCCTCTTCGATGCCGCGACCGCGCTGTGCCTCAACGCCGCACCGCATTCCGAGCGGGCGGCACCGGCCTTGTCCCGATGCAGCCCCGATCGCTGCCCGAACGCCTGTTTGACCGCCCGACACCGCGAGCCGTGGCAAGCCTCGATCGCGGACGGCGAAGCCCTGCTCGCCGACCGGCGCCTGTCGCCGCTGCAGCGCGCGGCCATCACACGCGACAACGAACGCAAGCGTCGGCTGATCGCACATCTGATGGACGGTGATGCATGACCAGCCTGGGTCCGAAGAGCGAGGCGGCATTGAGGGCGGGAATGGCACGACTGCTCGACGGTCGGCCCGAGCGCACCGACGGCGCGCTCACCGTCTCCAATCTGGCGCGCGAGGCCGGCGTCAGCCGGGCAACGGCGAACCGTGCGATCGATCTTCTTGCTGAGTTTCGCGCCGCCGAAGTACGCCACCGGCGATCATCTCCCCAGGCACTGAAGGAGCGTGTCCGCTTCCTCGAAGCCGAGCTCCGGGCCGTGCGTGGCGCCGAGATGACCGAGTTGCGTGCGCTCACCCGCACACTCGCACAGCACATCCAGGTGCTGACGTTGCAGGTTGCCGAGCGTGACGAGGTGATTGTCGGCTTGCAGAATGAACTGGCGCGATCGAATGAGGCCAAGGTCGTTCCGCTGCGGCGCTCGCCGCGAGATGGCGCTGGCTGAGAGCCACGCAATATCCCCGTAACCGGCCGGTCCTGCGGCCATCGGTCGTGGCCGACGTCTCCTGTGCTCGCCCGTCGAGGCAGGGGCTCGGTTGTGGCAGACGTTGCCAGCCCGTCAACCCTGTTCCGCACCGGTAACCGAGAACAGGGTGTGACGGCCCGGCTCGCCGCGTCTGCCCCTGCCGCTTCGCCCTCGACGGAGAGGGCGAGCACAGGAGGCACCCATGACCACCAATCGCAACAGCCAGGCCCGCACCGTCAACGATATCTACGAGCGCGTGACCAACCAGATCATCGCCGCCATCGAGGCCGGCGCCGGAGATTACCGGATGCCCTGGCATCACGACGGATCGGCCATCACCAGGCCCGTCAACGTCACTTCACGCAAGGCCTATCGCGGCGTCAACGTCATCACCCTCTGGGCTGCGGCGCATGCGGCCGGCTATCCCGCCGGCATCTGGGGCACCTATCGCCAATGGCACGAACTCGGCGCTCAGGTTCGCAAGGGCGAGCGCGGCCACCTCGTCGTGTTCTGGAAGACGGCAGATCGCAGCAGCGACACAGATCGTCAGGATGGCGACGACAATCATCACGAGCCCGCACGGCGCCTGTTTGCTCGCGGCTACACTGCCTTCAATGCCGCTCAGGTCGACGGCTACACACCGCCCGAGCTGCCGGTGCTTCCCGAGGTCGAGCGGATCGAGCACGCCGAGCGCTTCTGCGCCGCCCTTGGCATCGATATTCGCCACGGCGGATCACAAGCTTGCTACATCCCGTCCAAGGATCACGTGCAGATGCCCGAGTTCGCTTGCTTCCGGGACGCGATTGCCTACTACGCCGTGTTGCTCCACGAATGCGGCCACGCTTCCGGCGCCAAGAATCGCCTCGACCGCGATCTCTCCGGACGGTTCGGCTCGGCCGCCTACGCCATGGAAGAATGCACGGTCGAGCTTCTCAGCGCCATGATCTGCGCCGACCTCAACCTCAGTGTTGAGCCACGACCCGACCACGCCCGCTACATCGCCTC
>JAIEPJ010000107.1 GCA_019749835.1 Phreatobacter sp.
CGAGCTCGACGACGCCGATCAGCACCGAGGTCAGGCCGATCGTCACCATGAAGACCGAGACCGGATTGTCCTTGAGTAGCGGGCGGATCATCGTCCGCTCGATCAGCCCGCCGATGAGGGCGGCCACCACCAGGGTCAGCGGCACCGAGGCCCAGATCGGCAGGGCGAGGCCTGCCGAGAAGCCGTAGAAGACGAAGGCGCCGATCATCAGCATCTCGCCGATGGCCAGATTGATGACCTTGGTGGCCTTGTAGATGATGACGAAGGCGACCCCGGTCAGCGCCATGAGCGAACCGGTGCCGATGCCGGCGAGGCTCGTCTCGACGATGTCGATGAATTCCACGGCCATCACGCCACCTCGCCCATTGCGGCGCCGTCGAGAGCGGCCTTGCGCGGATCGCCGGAGCCGCCGAGATAGGCCTTGATGACATCGGGGTTGTTGCGCACCTCGGTCGGCGTGCCGGCGGCGATGCGGCGGCCGAAATTCAGCACGCAGACATGGTCGGAAATGTCCATGACCATGCCCATGTCATGCTCGACGAGCAGTACGGTGACGCCCCATTCGTCGCGCACGTCGAGGATGGCGCGGGCCATGTCCTCGGTCTCCTCGCGGTTCATGCCGGCGACGGGCTCGTCGAGCATGAGGATGCGCGGACGCATGGCCAGCGCCCGGGCGAGTTCGACCTTCTTCTGCAGGCCGTAGGGCAGGATCGCCACCGGCACGTTGCGGATATGGTCGAGCTCGAGGAAGTCGATGACGTCGCGCTCGATCTCGGCCCGCAGTTCCATCTCCTCGCGCCGGGTCTTGCCCCAGTAGAGGAAGGCGCCGAAGACGCCGGAGGTCAGATGGGCGTGGCGGCCGAGCTTGATGTTGTCGAGCACGGTCATGCCGCGGAACAGCGCGATGTTCTGGAAGGTCCGGGCGAGGCCGAGCTTGGCGCGGTCGCGCGCCGGGACCTGGGTGATGTCGACGCCGTCGAGCTTCACGGTCCCCGTCTTCGGCCGGTAGAAGCCGGAAATGGCGTTGAAGGCCGAGGTCTTGCCGGCCCCGTTCGGGCCGATCAGCGCCGTGATGGAACCGGGCTCGACTTGCAGGTCGATGCCGTCGAGCGCCTTCACCCCGCCGAACTGCAGCGACAGGTTCTCGACGTCGAGACGGGCGGCTGGCGGCCGCACGGGCGCGGCCGAATCTGATGGCGACACCGCCAATTCCTCCCCTGGGCGTGCCGCGCGGCTTCAGCCGTCTTCGACACGATGCGTTCCTGCGCGGGCCCGTGGGACCCGATCCTTGCTGGCAACCTACTCATGAGTACGGCGAGGTCAATGCGATCCGCGGCGATTTTGCCCGGATTCAGCCCTTCGGAGGATGGCGAGACGTCGCACCGGGGGGATTGCAGCGGTTTCGTACCCTGCGCGCCGTTGTCATGGCGCGATGGCCCGGGGGGCGGCGCGCGATTGTCGGTCGGCGAGGTCTTGCCAGCGCCCCACGGCTCGTCCCATGATCCCTCATCATACCGGACCGTCAGATGTCCGGATTGTCGAGAGAAACGCACCAAGGGAAGGAGGCGCACCATGTCGGAGCGCAAGAAGGATTTCGCCGTCACGCGGCGCATCGCGGTGGCCGGCATCGGCGCTGCCGGCTTCGGTGCCGTCATGGCGCCCTGGGTCTCCAAGGCCCAGACTTTGAAGAGCGAGTACAAGCTCTCCGTCGTCGGCAACCGCCCCATCGCCCTGTCGGAAGGCGCGTTCCAGTGGGCGGAGATGGTGACGCAGCGCACCAACGGCCGCATCAACGTCAAGGTCTATCCGGGGTCGCAGCTGGTCGGCGGCGACCAGACCCGCGAGCTCGTGGCCATGCGCCAGGGCATCATCGACTTCACGGTGTCCTCGACCATCAACATCTCGCCGCAGGTGCGCGAGATGAACCTCTTCTCGCTGCCCTTCCTGATGCCGAACCACCGGGCCTTCGACGCCATCGTCAACGGCGAGGTCGGACAGGCCCTGTTCAAGGTGATGGAGAGCCGCGACGTGGTGCCGCTCGCCTGGGGCGAGAACGGCTTCCGCGAACTGTCGAATTCCAAGCGGCCGATCCAGAAGCCGGAGGACCTGCGCGGCCTGAAGATCCGCTTCGCCGCCGGCGCCATCTTCGCCGACATCTACAACGGCCTCGGCGCCAATCCGGTGCAGATGTCCTTCGCCGACCTGCAGCCGGCGCTCTCCACCGGCGCGGTCGACGGCCAGGAGAACCCGGTCAACCTGTTCCTCGGCCTGAAGATGGATGCGCTGGCCCAGAAGCACATGACCATCTGGAACTATTGCGTCGATGCCGGCCTCTTCCATGTCGCCAAGCCGGTCTGGGACACGTTCTCGGCCGCCGACAAGGAGATCGTCCGCGAGAGCGCCCGCGATGCCGCCAAGGTGCAGATCGGCGCGACGCGCAAGGGCCTTGGCATCATCGACCCCAACGACAAGTCGTCGCTGGAAGAGCTCACCAAGCGCGGCGTCGCCACCGTCACGCTGACGGCCGAGGAAAAGCGCGCCTTCGCCCGGGCGACCCGCCCCGTCTTCGACAAATGGGCGGCGCAGGTCGGCGCCGACCTGGTCAAGAAGGCCGAGGCGGCCGCCAACGCGGCGAGCTGAGCCGCCGTCCCTCCACCCGCGACGCAGCCGGTCCCCACCGGCTGCGTTCATCTGCCGAAAGCATCCCGCCTTGCCCGTCGACCGCGACCCTACGGCGACCCCGCCGGCCCCGAAGACCCGCGTGCCGCTGCGGCTCGAGGAGATGCTGATCGCCGCCGCCATGGCGGCGATGGCGCTGATCACCTTCGGCAATGTGGTGGTGCGCTATCTCACCAATGTCTCCTTCGCCTTCACCGAGGAATATTCGGTGGTGCTGATGGTGGTGGTGACGTTGGTCGGCTCGTCGCTGGCCATCGCCTCCGGACGCCATATCCGCATCGGGCTGCTGGTCGACGGGATGACGCCGGCCCGCTGGCGCTGGTGCGAGATCGCCGCCCTCGTCCTGGTCATCGTCTGTTTCGGCCTCCTGCTCGTCCATGGCGGCCGCCTCGCCTGGGACGAGTACCGCTTCGAGGTGCTCTCGCCGGGCCTCGGCAATCCGCAATGGATCTATTCCGGCATGCTGCCGCTGCTGTCGATCGCCGTGATCGCGCGGGCCGCCGGCCGCATCATCCGCCTCGCGCGCGGCGAGGACGCATGACCGCCACCATCCTCTTCCTCGCCTTCGCGGCGATGCTGCTCGCCGCCGTCCCCGTCGGCGTCTCGCTCGGCCTCGCCGGGGCGCTGGCGATCTGGCTCGCCGGGCAGAGCATCATGGCCATGCCGACCAATGTCTATGCCGGCATCGCCAAATACCCGCTCATCGCCATCCCGATGTTCGTGCTGGTCGGCGCCGTCTTCGACCGGACCGGCGTCGCGCTGCGCCTGGTGCGCTTCGCCACCGCCCTGGTCGGGGCCGGCCGCGGCGCGCTGGCCACCGTCTCGGTGCTCGTCGCCATGGTCATCGGCGGAATCTCGGGTTCCGGCCCGGCCACCTCCGCGGCGGTCGGCCAGGTGGTGACGGATTCCATGGTGAAGGACGGCTATCCCCGTGCCTTCATCGCCTCCACCGTCGGGGCCGCGGCGGCCACCGACATCCTCATCCCGCCCTCGATCGCCTTCATCATCTATGCGGTGATGGTGCCAGGCGTCTCGGTCCCCGCCATCTTCGCGGCGGGCATGATCCCCGGCATTCTCGCCGGCCTCGCCATCATCGTGCCGATCCTGGTCATCTCCTGGCTGAAGGATTTCGGCGGCAAGTCGCGCGCCGAAGGCGACGCGCTGACCGTCTGGGGCACGTTCAAGGAGGCGATCTGGGGGCTGATGGCGCCGGTCATCATCCTCGGCGGCATGCGCATCGGCGCCTTCACGCCGACGGAGGCGGCGGTGATCGCGGTGGCCTACGGCCTGTTCATCGGCTTCTTCATCTACCGCACGCTGACCCTGCGCGACGTCTACGAGATGCTGGTGGAGGCGGGCGAACTCTCCGCCGTGATCCTCATCGTCGTGGCGCTGGCCTCGGTCTTCGCCTGGTCGATCTCGACGCTGGGCATCGTCCAGCCGATCGCCGACGCCATCGTCGGGCTCGGCCTCGGCGGGGCCGGCACGCTGGCGCTGCTGGTGGTCCTGCTGATCATTGTCGGCATGTTCCTCGACGGCATCTCGATCTACCTGATCCTGCTGCCGATCCTCATCCCGATCGCCAATTCCTTCTCCTGGGACCTCGTCTGGTTCGGCGTGATCCTCACCATGATGATCGCCATCGGCCAGTTCACCCCGCCCGTGGCGGTCAACCTCATGGTCTCCTGCAAGATCGCCAAGGTCCCCATGGAGGCGACGATCCCCTGGGTCATCTGGATGGTGCTGGCCATGACGGTCGCCATGGCGATGGTGGTGGCGGTGCCGGACCTCGCCCTCTGGCTGCCACGGGCGATGGGGCTGTGAGCCTGAGGCGCGGGCCGGCCTGACGGGCGGTTCATCCTTGATGCACCGCGGAAAATCCACCATTGTCCGCGGGTCGACTGCAACCGTGCGGGACGCAGGTTCACCAGAGGCCGTCGAGGCCCGCTGAGAGGCGAATACGCGATGAGTTCAAAGGTCTATTCCTCCGCCAGGGAGGCCCTGGCGGGCCAGATCAAGGACGGCATGACGATCATGTCGGGCGGCTTCGGTCTCTGCGGCATTCCGGACGTGCTGATCGAGGCCGTGCGCGATTCGGGCGCCAAGAACCTCACGGTCATCTCGAACAATGCCGGCGTCGACGGGGCCGGCCTCGGCATCCTGCTGGAGACCAAGCAGATCGCCAAGATGATCTCGTCCTATGTCGGCGAGAACAAGCTCTTCGCCCAGCAGTTCCTCTCCGGCGAATTGCAGCTCGAGTTCAACCCGCAGGGCACGCTCGCCGAGCGCATCCGGGCGGGCGGCGCCGGCATCCCGGCCTTCTTCACCAAGACCGGCGTCGGCACGGTGATCGCCGAGGGCAAGGAAGTCCGCGCGTTCGACGGCGAAAACTACGTGATGGAGCGCGGCCTCTTCGCCGACATCTCGCTCGTCCATGCCTGGAAGGCCGACAAGGAGGGCAACCTTGTCTTCCGCAAGACCGCCCGCAACTTCAACCCGATGATGGCCACCGCCTCGCGCATGACCATCGTCCAGTGCGAGCATCTGGTGGAGGCCGGCGAGATCGACGGTGATGCGATCCATACGGCCGGCATCTATGTGAAGCGCATCGTCCACGTGCCCAATGCCATGAAGCGCATCGAGCAGCGCACCACCCGCCCGAAAGCGGCCTGAGAGGAACCCTGACCATGGCCTGGACCCGTGACCAGATGGCCGCCCGCGCCGCCAAGGAACTGCGCGACGGCTTCTATGTGAATCTCGGCATCGGCATTCCGACGCTCGTCTCCAACCACATCCCCGCCGGCATGAACGTGCAGCTCCAGTCGGAGAACGGCATGCTCGGCATGGGCCCCTTCCCCTATGAGGGCGAGGAGGATCCCGACCTCATCAATGCCGGCAAGCAGACCATCACCGAACTGCCGACGACGAGCTTCTTCTCGTCCTCCGACAGCTTCGCGATGATCCGCGGCGGGCACATCAACCTGTCGATCCTCGGCGCCATGCAGGTGGCCGAGAACGGCGACCTGGCCAACTGGATGATCCCGGGCAAGATGGTGAAGGGCATGGGCGGCGCGATGGACCTCGTCGCCGGCGTGCAGAAGGTGGTCGTCGTGATGGAACACTCGGCCAAGGACGGCCCGAAGCTCCTGAAGCGCTGCAACCTGCCGCTGACGGGGGCCGGCGTCGTCGATCTCGTCATCACCGATCTCGGCGTCTTCGCCATCGACAAGAAGGGCGGTGGCGGCATGACGCTGATCGAGCTCGCCGAGGGCGTCACCCTGGCGGAGATCGCGGCCAATACCGAGGCGAGCTACACCGTGGCGCCGGGCCTGGCCGCCGCCGCCTGACAACCGGCGGGCCCTGCGCCCGTCCGCAACGCGCCGGGAGGCCGCACGGGCCTCCCATTGTCATGGCCGCAGCGCGTCATGCATGATGTCACGCCGGTTTGTGGCCATCGAAATGCCATGTCACATCTCCATGGTCCCGGCCTCTTCAGGATTGTGACCTCATCGGTCCGCCCAATCGTGGGCGGCCCGGGCCGGGATCGGGACCGCTGCCCTTGAGCCTTGCTTCACCCCTTCGCCGCATCGGGATCGTGGTCGGCGCGGTCACGCTGGTGCTCGCCGGCGCGCTGGCGCTGGTGCCGCTGCTGCTACCCACCGAGACGGTGCGCCGCACGGTGGTGACCGAGCTCAGCGAGCGGCTCGGCATGCCGGTATCGATCCGCGGCGACATCGCCGTCGCGGTGCTTCCGCAATTCTCCATCCGCCTCGCCGACGTCCGCTTCGGCGAGCCGGATGCGACGACGGGCGAACCGCCGGCGCGCGCCGATGCGGTGGTCGGCGCCCTGCGGCTGTTTCCGCTGATCTTCGGCAATGTCGCGGTGTCCGACTACACGCTGATCCGACCGCGCCTCTCCGTCCAGGTCGCCGCAGATGGCGCTTCCAACTGGGACAAGGCCTTCGAGCAGTTGCGCGAGAAGACCCGCCTCAGGCGCGGCGGACTGACCGATTTCCGCATCGCCGACGGGTCGGCGACGGTGACCGACCTGAAGGCCGGCCGTCAATTCATCGTGTCCGGCATCGAATTCGCCGTTTCCTGGCCCGGGATCGACCGGCAGGCCAATGTCTCGGGCAAGCTGACCGTCAACGGCGAGCAGCTGGAGGTCAATGCCATCGTGGCGCGGCCGCAGGCGCTCTTCATCGCCGAGCCGACCGGCCTCAAGATGCGATTCGCCTCGGGGCCGGTGCGCGGC
The DNA here is from genome assembly GCA_019749835.1 of Phreatobacter sp. Taxonomy (GTDB): domain Bacteria; phylum Pseudomonadota; class Alphaproteobacteria; order Rhizobiales; family Phreatobacteraceae; genus Phreatobacter. The sequence continues at coordinate 6,935 of JAIEPJ010000107.1, forward strand.
GGTTTCGACGGAAATCTGACCAATGGCGACACCGTCACCGCCGCCGGCGCCCTGACGCTGGAAGGCCCCTCGATGCGCAACTTCCTGCGCTGGATCGGGCAGAACCCGGGCATCGGCCCCTCGCTCGGCGCCTTCGCGCTGAAAGGCCAGGTGGAGGTGCTGCCGAATTCCCTCGCCTTCACCAAGGTCAATGCGGAACTCGACGGCAACGTCGCCGACGGGGCGCTGATGGTGAGCCTCGAGGGCGAGCGGCCGCAGGTCCGCGGCACGCTGGATGCCGGGCGCTTCGTCGCAACGACCTATTTCCGCGACCTCAACCTGTCGCCCGTTGCCGGAAGCGGCTGGAGCCGCCGGCCGATCGACCTTTCGGCCATCGCCAGCATCGACCTCGACCTCAGGGTCTCGGCCCGCGAGCTGATCGTCGGCCGGGCCCAGTTCGGCCGGTCCGCCGCCGCGCTGAACGCCCGCAACGGCCGCGTCAATGTCACGCTCGGCGAGGCGCTGGCCTATGGCGGCGTCCTCAGCGGCGCTCTCGTGGTGTCGCCGAGCGGCGATGATGTCGACGTCCGGGCCTCGTTGACCGTGCAGCGGGGCCAGCTCGCCCTCGGGCTCGGCGAATGGTTCGGTTTCCGCCGCCTCGACGGCACCGCCAATATCCAGCTCGGCCTCGAGGCGCGCGGCGGCAGCATGGCCGAACTGGTCCGGACCACCAGCGGCCAGATCACGCTCAACGCCATCGAGGGCGCGGTCCACGGCTTCAATGCGGAGGCCATCCTGCGGCGCCTCGAGCGGCGCCCCCTGTCGGTGGTCGGCGCCGATGCGCGATCGGGTCGCACGCCCTACGAGCGCGTCGCCGCCACGGTCCGCATCATCGGCGGCGTGGCGACCACCACCGACATGCTGCTCGAGGGGCAGATGGTCCGCGTCAGCGTCGAGGGCTCGGCGCAACTGCCGACGCGCGAACTCGACATGCGCGGCATCGCCACGCTGAAGCGCACCGCCACGGCGACACCACGCCCGGGGGAAGGCGATTTCGAGCTCCCCTTCGTCGTCCAGGGCTCCTGGGACGACCCCTTCATCCTGCCTGATCCGCAGATCCTGATCCGGCGCTCCGGCGCGGCCGCGCCGCTGCGCGACATCACCCGGGACCGCGACGCGCTGCGCGCGGTGCTCGACGCCATCAACCGGCAGGCCGGTTTCGACAGCGAGCCGGCACCGCTGCCGCCGATCTCGTCCTATACCCCCTATCCGCCGATCCCGCCGCGCAACTGAGGCTCCCTATCCTCCACGGGGTGGAGGTGTGCGAGGGTTTCGGTATCACGGTGCTCGTCCCGATTCGCCTGCCAGAGCCGCCATGCCCTTCCAACGCGACCTCGCCATGACCTCG
>JAIEPJ010000117.1 GCA_019749835.1 Phreatobacter sp.
AATGCGGGCGAGGCCGACCTGATGTTCCGCGGGCTGTCAATGTCCGACATCCCGAGCCTGAAGGAGGGCGAGCGCGCCCACGGATATCGGACGCGGCTCTGGCCGGTGGCGCGCGGCTCGGAACTCGCGTTGTACCCAAACCTCACCACCCTCGATCCGGGCTGGCGCGCCCTCAACCGCGACGTCCGCTATCGCCGGGCCCTGTCGCTGGCCATCGACCGGCGCACCCTCAACAACACCCTGCTGTTCGGCCTCGGGACCGAGGGCAACGACACGGTCATCGCCGAGAGCCCGCTCTTTACGCCCGAACTGCGCACGCGGAACGCCGTCTACGACCCGGACGGCGCCAACCGCCTCCTCGACGCGGCGGGCCTCGGCCGGCGCGACGGGTCGGACATGCGCCTGATGCCGGACGGCCGACCCGTGGAGATCGTGGTCGAGACCGACGGCGAGGGCGCCGCCATCCTCGACGGGCTGCTCCTCATCGCGGAGTTCTGGCGCGAGGTCGGGCTCAAGCTCATCGTGAAGCCGCAGGAGCGGACCAACCTGCGCCGTCGCTCCATGGCCGGGCAGACCGTCATGGTCGCCGCGCAAGGGCTCGATCTCGCCGTGCCCACCGCGATCATGCCGCCCACGGGCCTGAGCCCGGCCCAGCCCGATCATTATTCCTGGCCGCGCTGGAGCCTGTCGGTGGAGACGCACGGAACGAGCGGCGAGGCATGCGACGTGGCGGCGGTGCAGCGCCTGCTCGCCCTCGACGCGCAGTGGCGCGGCACCGACGAGGCAGCGATCCAGGCTGGGATCTGGCGCGAGATGCTGGCGAACCACGCCGAGAACCAGTGGGTCATCGGCACGGTGGCGGGCGCGCTTCAGCCCGTGGTGGCCTCCGCCCGCCTCGCCAACCTGCCCGAGCGCGCGCTCTATGCGTGGGATCCGACGGCGTTCATCGGGGTCCAGCGCCTGGACGAGGTGTTCTGGGACAGCGCCGCCGACCGCAAGGCATCGGCGTCGTGATCGGCGCGATCCTCCGCCGTCTCCTCACCATGGCGCTCACCCTCCTGGTGATCTCGGCCCTCGTCTTCCTCATCATCAAGCTGCCACCCGGCGACTATCTCAGCAACCGCATCGCGGAGCTGCGCGCGATGGGCGAGGCGGGCTCGGTGGCCAAGGCCGAACTGCTGATGCGGCAATACGGGCTCGACCGCTCGGTGCCCGAGCAGTACCTGATGTGGCTCGGCCTGATGCCGGGCCCGGCCGGCTTCTCGGGCCTGCTCCAGGGCGATTGGGGATGGTCCTTCGAGTACGACCGGCCCGTGGCCGAGGTGGTGGGCGACGCCCTTTGGCTGACCCTGGTGGTCAACCTCGCGGCCCTGGTCTTCGTCCACGCGGTGGCGATCCCGGCGGCACTCTATTCGGCCACGCACCGCCACACGGTGGGAGACGCCGTCGTCACCGCGCTCGGCTATGTCGGGCTCGCGGTGCCGGGCTTCCTCCTCGCGCTGATCCTGCTGTTCTACGCCAATCGCTGGTTCGGCCTCCCCATCGGCGGCCTCTACGATGCGGCCTATACGGGCCGCCCGTGGGATGGCGACAAGCTGCGGTCGCTGCTGGCCCACCTCGTGGTGCCGACGCTCGTCATCGGCCTCGGCGGCACCGCGGCGATGATCCGGCGGATGCGGGCCAACCTCCTCGACGAACTCGCCAAACCCTACGTCGTCACCGCGCACGCCAAGGGAATGCCGCCCCTGCGGGCGCTGCTGAAGTACCCATTCCGGATGTCGCTGAACCCGTTCGTCGCCGATATCGGCAACCTGCTGCCGCACCTCGTCTCGGGCTCGGTGCTGGTCTCACTGGTGCTCAGCCTGCCCACGGTCGGCCCGCTCCTGCTCGACGCCCTGAAGAGCCAGGACCAGTTCATGGCCGGCTTCATCCTGATGTTCGTGGCCCTGCTGACACTGGTGGGCATGCTGATCTCGGATCTCGTCCTGGTCTGGCTCGATCCGCGCATCCGGATGGGCAGGCGCTGATGCGGGGCCCCGTCGACACCCGCCACTTCGTCGACCCGGCCCCGTTCGACCCGGATTCCAACCCCGCCCACGGCTCCGGGCTCGGGCAGGCCTCGGCGTGGCGGCTGATCTTCCGGAAGTTCCTGCGCCACCGCATCGCGGCCGCCTCCGCGATCCTTTTGGGGTTGCTCTACGCCTCGGTGCCCTTCGTAGAATGGCTCGCCCCATACGAGCAGGGTCGCCGCAACGGCGATTTCCTGCTCGCGCCCCCCCAGGGCGTGCACCTGTTCCACGAGGGCCGCTTCGTCGGCCCCTTCGTCTATCCCTACCGGGCGCAGCTCGACCTCGACACCTTCCGGCGCGGATACACCCGCGACCCCACCGCGCCCCAGCCGATCCGCTTCTTCTGCCGGGGCGGCGCCTATCGGTATCTCGGCATGATTCCGGGCGACCTCCATCTGTTCTGCCCGCCGGTGGGGGGCACGCTCTTCCTCTTCGGCACCGACCGGCTCGGCCGCGACCTCCTCTCGCGGATGATCTACGGCGCCCGGATCTCCCTCGTGATCGGTCTCGTCGGCGTCGCGATCTCCTTCGCGCTCGGCCTCCTGTTCGGAGGCATCGCGGGCTATTTCGGCGGCTGGATCGATGCCGCCGTGCAGCGCATGATCGAGGTGGTGCGCTCCCTGCCGGAACTGCCGCTCTGGCTCGCCCTGTCGGCCGCCCTGCCGCCGAACTGGAGCCCGCTCTGGGTGTTCCTCGGTATCACAATCATCCTCGGGCTGCTCGACTGGCCGGGGCTCGCCCGCGCCGTCCGGGGCAAGCTGCTGGCCCTACGGGAGGAGGATTTCGTGTCCGCCGCCGAGCTGATGGGCGCCTCGCCGGCACGGGTCGTCGCGCGCCACCTCATCCCCAATTTCATGAGCCATCTCATCGCCTCGGCGACGCTGTCGATTCCCACCATGATCCTGGGCGAGACGGCCCTGTCGTTCCTCGGCCTCGGCCTCCGCCCGCCGGTGACGAGCTGGGGCGTGCTCCTCAACGAGGCGCAGAACATCGCGGCGGTGCAGCTCTATCCCTGGTTGCTACTGCCGGTGCTGCCGGTGCTGGTGACGGTGCTGGCCTTCAACTTCCTGGGCGACGGCCTACGCGACGCCGCCGACCCCTATCATTGAGCGAGATGTGCCCATGACCGCCCCGCACGAGGCTCTCGGCAACGCCATCCGCGCACGAACCGCTACCATCGGCATCGTCGGCCTTGGCTATGTCGGCCTGCCGCTGGCGCTCGCCTCCGCGCACGCCGGCTTTCGGGTGCTGGGCTTCGACGTGAACCCGGAGCGCGTGACACGGATCAATGCGGGTGAGCCCGTCATCGCCCTGCTCGACACTGGGGCGCTGCGCAGCGCCCTCGACGGGGGGCGTTTCCGGGCCACAGGCGACATGGCGCGGCTCGGCGAGGCCGACGCGATCCTGATCTGCGTGCCGACGCCGCTGACGCGCCAGCGCGAGCCGGACCTGAGCTATGTCCAGGCCACCGCCGCTGACATCACCCGCAGCCTGCGCCGGGGCCAGCTCGTCGTGCTCGAATCGACCACCTGGCCCGGCACCACGCAGGAGGTGCTCAAGCCCGCCCTGGAAGCGAACGGGCTCCGGAGCGGCACCGACTTCTTCCTAGCCTATTCGCCCGAACGCGAGGATCCGGGCAATGCGATCCACACCCTCGCGGCGACCCCCAAGGTCATCGGCGGCGACGGCGCCGCGGCCCTCGCCCTCGCCGAGGCCCTCTATGGGCAGATCGTGGCGCGCACCGTCCCGGTCTCCTCCACCGCCACCGCGGAGGCAGTGAAGCTCACCGAGAACATCTTCCGCGCCGTCAACATCGCCCTCGTGAACGAGCTGAAGGTCGTCTACGATGCGATGGGCATCGACGTCTGGGAAGTGATCGAGGCCGCCGCCACCAAGCCCTTCGGGTTCATGCCGTTCCAGCCCGGGCCGGGCCTCGGCGGCCACTGCATCCCCATCGATCCGTTCTACCTGACCTGGAAGGCCCGCGAGTTCGACGTCGCGACGCGGTTCATCGAACTCGCCGGCGAGGTCAACCGGCACATGCCGCATCACGTGGTCGAACGCCTCGCCCGCGCCCTCGACAGCCGCTTCGGGCGCGCCCTCCGGGGCGCACCGATCGTGATGCTCGGCATGGCCTACAAGCGCAACGTCGACGACGTGCGCGAGAGCCCGGCGCTGAAGCTGATGGAGCTGCTGGAGGAGCGCGGAGCGCAGGTTCAATTCCACGATCCCTTCGTGCCAGAAATTCCGCCAACGCGGGAATACCCACACTTGACCGGGCGCCGGTCGCACCGGCTCGACATCGCGCTGCTCGAAGCGTGCGCGGCGGTTCTCATCGTCACCGATCACGAGGGAGTGGATTACGAGCGCGTGGTGACGCACGCGCGCCTGGTGATAGACACGCGCAACGTCTGCGCGCGGGCTGGTCTCGTCGGCGACAAGATAGTCAAATGCTGAGTGTGCGAGGTCTCCACATCATTACTTTTACACCCTGTGCCGTGTGGTGAATTTGACCGGAACGGTGATTCTCGGATGCCCAGATTACTGGATGGTCTAATTTAGGCGTCGCGTAGGCGCCCTTCGGTAGCGGCAGCTGCCAATAATCCAGCCAGAAGACTTGATGCGAGTATCGGTCCATTAGCCCAATAGGCCGGACCTTGCCATGAATCAGCCATTCCGCCGTCGAATCTTCCCAGTCGCTCAGCTGTTTCTACTGCCTGCTTTGCAGCGCATATACGGCGTGATGCTCTTCACGAACCGGTGCTTCGCCTGTTTTAGGATCCGTACGCGGAAAGCGGCATCTCGAACCGGGTTTTCAGGTCGTCGAGGAGCCATCGGCCCGCGCGCCCGAGCGGGCGGTCGCGCATGTGCGCGGCATACAGCGTCAGGGAGTTGGCGGAAGCCGCGGGGTCGTCATCGATACGCAGCCTGAGGAGACGACCGTCGTCCAGGAATGGTGCAACGAGGTTCTCCGGCATTCGGCACCACCCCAGGCCGGCAAGAAGGAAATCCAATCGTCGGCCAAGGTCGACGAAGCGCCAAGCCTTCGAACCAATGATGCCATAGCTCGCTCCCTCCGGCGCGGCAGGGTCGGATAGGACCAACTGGACGTGCTCCTCGATGTCCGCCAGCGTCGCCGCACGTCCGAGCTGTGCCAGGGGGTGGGTCGGCGAGACGACCGGAAGGAGCCGTGCTCCCACCAGCGGCAGGGCGACGAGGTCCTCGGGCACGACTGGGAGAAGAAGGCAAAAGGCGAGCGCGGCCTCGCCACGGCGCAAACGCCGCTCAGCCCCTCGTAGGCCTTCTGTCGAGAAGCTGACGGGCAGATTGGGAAAGACGTTGCGAAGCGCGCGCAGGCTCTCGATCAGCGGAGCCGTAGGGACCAGCGGATCGATGGCAACCGCGAGTTCGGGTTCGATCCCCTCGCGGGTCCCAGCCGCCAACGCCTCGAACCGGCCGGCGCTCGCCAACACGAGGCGAGCTTGCCCGACGAGCGCGCGGCCGACCTCGGTTAGACGTGGGCGATGACCGGAGCGATCGAATAGTCTGACGCCTTGAATGCCCTCAAGCGTCGCCACGGTCTGGCTGATCGCCGACTGGGCGCGTTGTAGCTGGCGGCCAGCAGCCGAGAAGCTCCCGAGGTCCGCGATGGTCACCAATACGCGAAGCTGGTCGAGTGTCAGGCTGCCGATCATCCATCACCTCAGCTGATAGAGAAGATCGGTTTTTTATCACTTACACACTTGAGGTCCAGTCGGCAAACAGGGCCTACACGGTCTGCCCTCGCAGCACCGCCTTAAACTTGAGCACTCATCGTCGTGGAGACCATCATGCGCCGCCTTCTCGTCGTCGAAGCCAGCCCAAGAAACGATCATTCGATCTCAAGCAATCTCGCCCGTCACTTCGTCGCCCGATGGCGGTCTGTGTACCCCGATGGAGAGGTTGTGGAGCGCGACTTGGTGCAGACCGACCCGCCATTCGTGACCGCGCCCTGGCTCCAGGCCTATTTCACTCCGCCCGAGTTGCAATCGCCTGAGATGAAGGAATTGCTGCGCCTATCGGACGAGCTTGTCGCCGAGGTGCTTGCAACAGACCACCTCGTCATCGCAACGCCGGTCTACAATTACAACATACCCGCCGTGCTGAAGGCGTGGGTCGACCACATCGTCCGCAAGGGCGTGACGCTCGGGATGGACGGCAAGGGCCTTGTCACCAGTAAGAAGGCAACCGTGCTGCTGGCCTCCGGTGGCGTCTACACGGCGGGATCGCCGATCCGGGACCGGGACATCGCGACCCAGTACCTACGGCTGATCCTGAACGTGATCGGTATCACTGACGTGACGTTCGTGACTGCTGGAAACGCCAAGTCGGTCGACATGGGCGAAATCGGGAGGGATGAGTTCGTCAGCCGCTTCCTGAGCGAGATAGAGGCCGTAGCTGCATGAAAGGCCGAGCACTACTTTGGCAGATCCAGTTTAAGGTGGCAGTTCGAGGACGACGTCACAGTGCGGGCATCGCCGCGGTGGCGGTCGGCTGAGGTGATCCAGGATCGCTTGCCGGATCGCCGGCATCGAGGGTTGGGGCGGGGGGCAGGCGATTCTTTTTTTCCACCCCGCCGCTGCGAGGCGCCGGGACTGGAGGAAGGCGTTGGCCATCATCGTCATCAGCACGCGTCGATGCAGTCCGGTCCAGGATCGGGCCTCGAAGTGGTCGAGGCCGACCTCCTCCTTCATCTGATGGTGGGCCTGCTTGCAGATCCAGCGGGCCTTGATCGTGGCGGCGAGGCGCTTGAGGGTCGCCTCGGCTGCCAGGTTCGAGGGGTAGAACTTGCGCTCGCCCGAGCCGCGCTCCTCGCGCACCAGCCAGACAGCTTCCCCGGGCAGGTGCTGGTTGCCTTGTGTGCCGATCCGCTGGGTCGGACCATCGGCCATTCGGACACGCAGCGCACAGAAGCGAGCCCGCAGCCGGCCCTTAGTACCGTGCCGCCACGTCACGGATCGGCCGGTCAAGTCCGCTAGGATCGTCTCGGCCGCGACCGAGACCTGATCCGGCACGTGACGCTGGCGCGGTCGCCCACGCCCCGCGACGGGGAAGATCATCGCAACTCGGCCGGGTAGACCTTGTTGCGCCCCGTGATCCCGACGGCCCATCTCAGGCCGCGCTCGCTCAGGGCCTGCCGGAACGGGGCGGAGCAACCGTAACCGGCATCGGCCAGCACGCAGCCGAAGCGCGCGCCACCCTCTCGGACCCGATCGATCTCCGCGACCGCGATCTCCAGCTTGGTGCGGGCTGCGCGCCGATCCTCGGGAACGCCGGCCCTGGCCATTCGGTCCAGGTCGCCCGTCCGGGTCTCGAGCAGGAACAGCGCCAGGCCGACCGCCACGGGCACCTCGCCACGCGCCAGCGTGAGCGACACCAGCGTCTGGCAGTTGGCGGTCTTGCCCAGCGTCGTGGCGTATTGCGGCGCCACGCCGACCGAGCGGTTGCCCTGAAGCGCCTGCTGCAGCGGCGCCTCGTCCCAGATCCCGGCAGCGATGAAATGGTGCAGCCGATCGTAGGGGACCCCGTCGGCCCGCGCCGCCATCGGCTGAATGCTCTTTCGGTCGCCCAGGCCGATCAGCCCGGCCACGTAGAGCGGGCACATTGCCCGACGCGCCGGATGCGACAGGCTCGCCAGGAAAGGCTGTAGCCATCGGTCCAGGTCGTCACGCCATCCGCCAGCCTCTGCAATCGCGATCACCCATGATCATCGCCATGGCACACGAATCCACCAAAACCTGTCCCGTTCCCTCAATTTTCCAAAGTATAGCTAGGCTCCGAACCCATAAATTTGGCTTGTCAGGAGGGTCTGTGATTCCTTTGTGAGGAAGGAGGATCGGATGGACAAGTTTTGGCTAATGGACGAGCAGTTCAAGACGATCAAGCCGCACCTGCCGACAGATACGCGGGGTGAGGAGCGGGTCGATGACCGTCGGGTGATCAGCGGCATCATCCACGTGCTGAAGTCGGGCGGGCGTTGGGTCGATGCGCCGCGTGAGGTCTATGGCCCGCGGAAGACGCTCTACAATCGCTTCGTGCGCTGGGCGGCCAAGGGCGTCTGGGCCGATCTGTTCGCGACCCTGGCCAATGCTGGCGGCCCCCCTCGCAGGTGCTCATCGATTCCTCGGCCGTGAAGGCGCATCGCCGCGCATCCAGTGGAAACGTATGGCCCGCCCCGTCCGCAAGTGGCTTATGATCCGCTGGTCTGAGCAGTCTGCATAAACGTATCCGG
>JAIEPJ010000208.1 GCA_019749835.1 Phreatobacter sp.
GACGCCGACGGCTATTACTGGATCACCGGCCGCGTCGACGACGTCATCAACGTCTCGGGCCACCGCATGGGCACGGCCGAAGTCGAATCGGCCCTCGTCGCCCATCCCAAGGTCTCGGAAGCGGCCGTCGTCGGCTATCCCCACGACATCAAGGGCCAGGGCATCTACGCCTATGTCACCCTGATGAGCGGCGAGGACCCGACGGAAGAGCTGCGCAAGGAACTGGTCGCCTGGGTGCGCAAGGAGATCGGCCCGATCGCCTCGCCGGACCTGATCCAGTTTTCGCCGGGACTGCCGAAGACGCGTTCCGGCAAGATCATGCGCCGCATCCTGCGCAAGATCGCCGAGAACGAGTTCGGCGCGCTCGGCGACACCTCGACGCTCGCCGATCCGGCCGTGGTCGACGATCTGATCAACAACCGGCAGAACCGCAAGGGCACCTGACGATGCCCGACAGAGCGGGCCAGGCCTGATGATGGGGAGGGCGCCCGCCTGGCTGGCGGCGGCCCTCTCCTGCGCCGCCTCACCCGCCCTCGCCTGCACACCGGAACGGGTCGAGCCCGTCGCCGGCCTGCGCGCCGAACGTCCCCTCACCCTCGCCGCCCCCGACGGTCGCCGGATCCGCCTCGTGGCGCTCGCTGGCGAGGCCATGGTACCGGCGACGGCAATATCCCGGATCGCCATCCTCGGACCGGCTGATCGGCACGATCGCCTTCCCGTTCTGGCGCTCGCCGCGTCCGGACCGATCGAGGCCGAGATCCTGCGCGACGGCGCGGCACGCCTGACACCGACACGCCTCGTTCCCCGCGACTGCTGGCGGCTGCTGGAGGCGGCGGAGACCCAAGCGGTGGCCGCCCGGCGTGGTATCTGGGCCACGCCCCAGTCACTTCTTGATGCAGGCGATGCCGAGGCGCTGAAGGCGGCTGACGGTCGCTTCGTCGTCGCGACGGGCCGCGTCGGCAGCGTCCGCACCGTCAATCGCGTCACCTACATCAATTTCGGAGCTCCGCGCGCGGGGGCGCTGACGGTGACGATCCATGAGCGCGACATGCCCGCCTTTCGGGAATTCGGGCTTGAACCCGCCGCAATCCGTGGGCACATGCTGCGGGTGCGCGGGGTCGTCACGACCCGGCGCGGTCCCTTCATCGCGGCGGCGATGCCGGAGGCGGTCACCATCGCAGAGGCGCCCGCCCGGGGTGCAAGGTAGCCCAGGACCGTGTTTCGGTTCGACGGAGCAGCGAAAGTGCATTGGCAGTCGCCGCAGATGGCGATGCTGGCGCTCGCCCTGTTTCTGGCGGGCTGCGCCACCGCCCCCGACGCCACGTCACCGCTCCCTGAGCCGATTCCGACCGAAACGCGCCTGCCGCCGCTGACAACCCGCGACCACGGCCGCATCCTCGCGGCCTTCGGCGGCGAATACAGCGCGCCGGGTATCGAGCGGCTGGCGACCGAGGTGCTCGACCGTCTCGGCGCCGCCTCCGACCGGCCCGACCAGCGCTACCGCCTGACCATCCTCAACTCGCCGACGATCAACGCCTTCGCGCTGCCCTCCGGCCATCTCTACATCACCCGCGGCATGCTGGCGCTGATCAACGACATGAGCGAATTCGCCGCCGTGCTTGGCCACGAGATGGCGCATGTGTCGGCCCGCCACGCCAACCAGCGCGAGGACCAGGTCCGCACCAACGAACTCGTCGCGGTGATGCGGGCCCGGCTTCTCAACGACATGGCGGGCGCCGAGGCCCGGCGCGAGGCGGCACGGGTATCGCTCGCCAACTTCTCACGCAGCCAGGAACTGGAGGCCGACACGATCGGCGTCGCCCTCATCGCCAAGGCCGGCTTCGACCCCTACGGCGCCTCGCGCTTCCTGGAGACCATGGACCGCTATGCAGCGCTCCGCTCGCCGTCGCAGGCCTCCGGCGGTGGACCGGACTTCCTCGCCTCCCATCCCTCGACGCCCGAGCGCATCCGTCAGGCGGTGCTGGCGGCCCGCCAGCACATGGCCCCCGACGGGCGGCCGCGCGACCGCGAGCGCTATCTGCGCGCCATCGATGGCATCACCTTCGGCGAGGATCCGCGCCAGGGCGTCGTGCGCGGCCGCAGCTTCATCCACCCGCGCCTCGGCTTCACCGTCACGGCGCCGGAGGGCTTCACGCTGGAGAATTCGCGCCAGGCGGTCACCGGCCTCGGCCCCAACGAGATGGCCATCCGCCTCGACGTGGTCAGGGTGCAGGCCAACCAGGCGCTGACCTCCTATCTCGCCTCCGGCTGGATCGACGGCCTCGCCCCGGAGACGGTGGAGGCGGTGACGATCAACGGGTTCCAGGCGGCCACGGCCGTCGCCCGCGGCAGCGACTGGTCGTTCAGGATCTTCGTGGTGCGGTTCGGCAGCGAGGTCTACCGCATCATCTATGCGGCGCGAGACCTGAACAGCGAGGTGGACGGCAGTTTCCGCGCCTCGATGGAAAGCTTCCGCCGCCTGACCAGCGCCGAAGCCGCGGTGAAGCCTGCCCGCGTCAAGACGCTGCGCGCCGGCGAAGGCGACACCGTACTGACCTTCGCCCGCCGCATGCAGGTGCCCGATCGGGCCGACGAGCGTTTCCGCGTGCTCAACGGCCTCGGCGATGGCGAGCAGCCGCGCGGCGGCGAGCTCGTCAAGATCATCACCGAGTAAAAACTACCATACAAGTCGCGCGCGGCCCTTGCATCGGCGTCGCCCTTGGCCTTTGCTCCTCGCCCGACCGAGGAAACGCCAAGAGGCCACTGCCATGACCCTGAAGACCTTCGACCTGACCGGCCGCCGCGCCCTCATCACCGGATCGGGCAGCGGCATCGGCCTCGCCTATGCCGAAGGCCTCGCCGATGCGGGCTGCGAAATCGTCCTCAACGGCCGCGACAAGGGCAAGCTCGCCAGTGCCGAGGCGGCCCTCAAGGCGAAAGGCTACAAGGTCAGCGCTTGCGCCTTCGACGTCACCGATCCCGCCGCCGTGAAGGCAGGGGTCGACGCGATCGAGAAGGATATCGGCCCGATCGGCATCCTGGTGAACAATGCCGGCATGACCATCCGCCATCCGCTCGAGGATTTCCCGGAGGATGCCTGGCGCCGCGTCATGGCGACGAATATCGACAGCGTCTTCTACGTCTCCAAGGCGGTGGCACGTCACATGCTGCCGCGTGGCTACGGCAAGATCATCAACACCTGTTCGGTGATGAGCGAACTCGGCCGCCCCTCCATCGCGCCCTATACCGCCTCCAAGGGCGCTGTGAAGATGATGACGCGGCAGATGGCGGTGGAGTGGGGTCGCCGGGGCATCCGCTCCAACGGCATCGCGCCCGGCTATTTCAAGACCGAGCTGACCGATGCGCTGGTGAAGGACCAGGCCTTCTCGACCTGGCTCGAGGGTCGAACGCCGCTCGGACGCTGGGGCAATGTGGAGGAGTTGCAGGGCGCCTGCGTTTTCCTCGCCGCGCCGGCGTCGGATTATGTCACCGGCCATGTGCTCTTCGTCGACGGCGGCCTGACGGCCTCCGTCTGAGCCCTACCTGACGATCAGCACCGCCCGGCGCGACAGCCGCGGCAGGATCTTGGCGAAATCGGCGATGCGGATGGCGACGCAACCCGCTGTCGGTGTGAAGCCGTCGCGGGCGCCGTGCCAGAAGATGGCGCTGCCGCGATGGCGGCGCACCGGCGCATCGTTCCAGCCGAGTTCGACGATCGTGTCATAGAGATGATCGGCGCGGGCGAGGCGCTCCTCGGCCGGGCCCGGCGGCCGGCGGATCAGCCGGTTGTAGCGGCGGTCGCCGGCATCGTCGCACCAGGCATCCTCGGGACCGATGGCCCTGACCGGCCGCAGCACCCGCGGCCGCACCAGCCGGTCGGCACGATGGAAGACGCGGCGGAGCGGCAAACGCGCGCGCGGCGTCGCGCCGTCGCCCTCACGCTTGTCGGAGCGGATTCCGGCGCGGCCGAGTGCGCAGGGAAAGGTGGCAAAGCCGACATGGAGCGTGCCGCGGCTGCGGCGACCGGGCAGGGCATGGACAAAAATCCGTGTGAGCCGGTCTTTCGCCATGAAAATGTCATCCATATCTCTACGAAGCAGCAGGCAGCCGATGTGTAACGCCATCGGCGATACGCGCGTAGTGCCTTTTTTCCCCTCGACCTCCGGGCGCGGCCGTGCGGCAGCCCCCATCTTCCCCGGGTGATTTGATGAGCCAAATCCGCAAGATCCTGCTCTGCGACGACGATGCCGACATGCGAGAGGCACTGTCCGAGCAGCTGGCGCTGCACGAGGAGTTCGAGACCGTCAGTGTCGATTCCGCCAGCAAGGCGATCCAGACGGTCAAGGCCGACCACTTCGACCTCCTCGTCATGGATGTCGGGCTGCCGGACATGGACGGCCGCGAGGCCGTGAAAATCATGCGCAAGGGCGGCTTCAAGAGCCCGATCATCATGCTGACCGGCCACGACACCGATTCGGACACGATCCTCGGCCTCGAGGCGGGCGCCAACGACTATGTCGTCAAGCCGTTCCGCTTCGCCGTGCTGCTCGCGCGCGTCCGGGCCCAGTTGCGCCAGCATGAGGCCAGCGAGGATGCCGTCTTCCAGATCGGCTCCTATTCGTTCCGCCCCTCGTCCAAGATCCTGATCACCGACAAGAACGGCAAGATCCGGCTGACCGAGAAGGAAACCGCGATCCTGCGCTATCTGTACCGCCAGGGCATCAAGCCGGTGTCGCGCGAGATCCTGCTCTCAGAAGTCTGGGGCTACAATTCCGGCGTGACCACCCATACGCTGGAAACCCACATCTACCGGCTTCGCCAGAAAATCGAGAAGGATCCGGGCAACGCATCGCTTCTTGTCACAGAAGGCGGCGGCTACAAGCTCGTCCCCTGAGAGCGTTACCGAATTCCAAAGAGATTTCGGTGCATTGTCGTCATCGGCGGTCCGCCTTCCCGGGGGGATCGCCGCGTAGCCGTTCGATTCTCCTGCAGTCGTGCTAAGCGGAGCCCATGGCCCTCGACGACGACATCGCCCTTCTGGCGCGGGTTCCGCTTTTCGCAAGTCTCGGCGGAGAGCCCGTGCGCCTGCTGGCCTTCTCCACCGAGACGCGCTTCCTGCGTGCAGGCGACGTGCTGTTCAAGGAGGGGCAGGCGGCCGATTGCGGCTATGTGGTCGGCGAGGGGCGCATCGCGCTGACCAATGACGGTGGCCTGACCGAACATCTCGCCGGACCCGGCAGCCTCATCGGCGAGATCGCGCTGATCATCGAGACGCTGCGGCCGGCGACCGCGGTGGCACGGGACCCCGTCACCGTCCTGCGTATTCCGCGGGCGCTGTTCCGCCGGGTGCTGACCGAGTTCCCGGATGCAGCCCAGCGGATTCACGAGGAATTCCGCGAAAAGATGCGCGCCACCACCGCCGATCTCCTGCGCGTCGGACGGCTTTTCGAGCGCGGCTGACGCGGCGCACGCGCTTGACGCGGCAGCGGCGCCGCACCAATGTCCCGACCGGTGTCCGGTCCCTGGCCGAGACCCTTGCCGCGGAGAAGGCGATGGCCGAGACCGGCACGCGCAATGTTCCGCCAGGCAATGGCGGCACGGACCTGTCACGCCGCTTCGCCGGGGTCCTGATCCTGTGTGGATTGCCGCTGCTGCTGCTCGTCGTGGCCCTCGGCTGGTTCACCTACGGGCGGGCCGAGGTCACAGCCCAGGCGCGTGACCACATCGTCGAGCATCTCCTCCTCGTCGCCGGCATCGTCGCCACCTTCTCGATCCTCGCGACCGTCGTCTGGCGGCAGTTCGTCTCCCCCGCCGTCGCCCTCGCCCGCGCCGGGGCGCTGAACGGGCGGGGGGCGGCAACGGCCCTGCCGGACGTCCCGGCCCCCTGGGAGGGCCTGCGTCACCAACTGGAGATCTCGATCACCGAGCAGCGGGCAAAGATCCACCAGCTCAGGGCGATGATCGACGGCATTCCGCTCCGCACCGTCTATGTCGATCCCGACCTGATCTACCGCGACGCCAATCGCGAGTTCCTCGAATTCGTCGGCAAGAGCCGCGATGAGGTGATCGGCCACTCCGTGGAGGAGATCCTCGGGCCGGAGGTGGTCGAGCAATACCAGATCATGGGCGAACGGGTGCGGGCCGGCGAGACCATGCGCTGGGAGGGCTGGATTCCCTTCATCACCCGCGGCGAGCGCTATCTCCAGGTCTCGCTCATGCCCTATGTCGCCGTCGGCGATACCCGGGTCGGCTTCCTCACCTTCACCCGCGACCTCACCGAGCTGAAGCGCGGCGAGCAGGAACTCGCCCGCAACATGGAGGCGCTGGCGCGCAGCGAGGCGATGAACAAGGCCGTCGTGGTCTCGGCCCTCGACGCCATCATCGTCTCCGACGAGGACTGGCGCATCGTCGAGTTCAATCCGGCAGCGGAAGCCATGTTCGGCCATGCCCGCGCCGAGGCGATCGGCAAACACGCCTTCGACATCGTCGTCCCCGACGACGTGCGCGACATGCAGATCGACACGATGACCCGCTACAAGGCGAAAGTGGACGTCGGCAGCCTGGCGCGCCGGTTCGACACGGTCGCGCGGCGGCGCGACGGCACGGTCTTTCCGGTCGAGTATTCGGTCAACACGATCCGCAGCGGCGACCATCGCCTGTTCATGGCCCATGTCCGCGATCTCACGGAAGCCAAGCGCATGGAGGCGGAATCGCAAGCGAGCCGCGAGCGCCTGCACCAGGTCGAGAAGCTTTCGGCCATGGGCTCCCTGCTCGCCGGCGTGGCGCACGAGCTGAACAACCCCCTGGCCATCGTCATCGCCCAGTCCTCGCTGCTCGTCGAAAAGGCGGCGAGCGACGACGTCAAGCGGCGCGGCGAGCGCATTCACGCGGCGGCCGAGCGCTGCGGGCGCATCGTCAAGAGCTTCCTCGCCATGGCGCGCCAGAAGCCGCCCCAGCGTGAGCCGGTGGATGTGGCGCAGGTGGTGACGGGCGCCCTGGACATGGTGAGTTACGGGATCCGCAGCTCCGGCATCGCCATCGACATCGACATCACGCCGGACCTTCCGGTCATCAGCGGTGATCGGGACCTCCTGACCCAGGTCATCGCCAATCTGATGATCAATGCCCAGCAGGCGCTGATGGACCGTCCGGCGCCGCGGCAGATCACCCTGCGCATCGCGCGCGCGGGCGCGGACATCGCAATCCGCGTCGCCGACAACGGGCCGGGCATCCCTCAGGACATCATGCGGCGCGTTTTCGAGCCCTATTTCACCACCAAGCCCGCGGGGGTTGGTACCGGCATCGGCCTGTCGATCTGCCGCAATGTCGTCGAAGCGCACGGTGGCAAGGTCGTCCTGAGCAACCGGGCCGAAGGCGGGGCGCAATTCGACATCACCCTGCCCATCGCCGAAGCCATGGCCAGGGTGCCCGACATCATGGCGCACGAGGCGGCGCGGGCCGGCCTGTCGATCCTCATCGTCGATGACGAGGTCGACGTCGCCCGCAGCCTCGCCGAGATCGTCGAGGGCCTCGGTCACAGGACGGTGACCGTCGACCGGCCGGCGGCGGCACTGGAAGAGGTGGCGAACGGCCGCTTCGACGTGATCTTCGCCGATCTGCGGATGCCCGGTCTCGACGGCATTGATTTCCGCGACCGCATTCACCGCCGCGATCCCGCACTGGCCGAGCGGACCGTCATCGTCACCGGCGATACGGTCGCCGGTCCCGACCGGCTCGCCCGGGCCGAGGGGTCCGAGGCGGTGGTGCTGGAGAAGCCCTTCACCTTCGACGATGTGCGCACGGTTCTCGCGCGGGTGGTGACGGCCGGTGAAACCGCGGCGGCCCCTTCTCGTCACTGACCCCGTCAGGCCGCGACCGGAGGCGCCGACCGCCCGGCGTCGATCATGACCTCGGCGAGCGTGCCATAGCACAGCGCCCAGGCGGCCCGGGACTCGTCGTCAAACCGGTCGCCGAGATGATCGCCCAGGGCCGTCAGAAGGGCGATTCCGACCGTGTCGTAGTCAGTGACGGTCACGCCATATCCGGCATGCCGCGCAGCGAGCGCCCGGACCTCGTCGATGACGGCGCCGAGGTCGTGCAGCGAGAGGATGACCTGGGCGAGCACCTTGACGAGCTTGCCGCGCTGGGCGGTCAGGTCGGCGGGAAACATCGGCCGCAAAGTACCGTCAAGGGTGAACAGGGTGTCGTAGAAACCGGCGGCGAAAGTGTCGGCTTGGCGCGCGACGAGGCCGAATTGCTGGCGGACGAGAGCGATCTGTCGGGGTGTCATGGTCGGATGGATTCCGGTTGGAGGATCATGTCACCGACCCTCGTCCCATTG
>JAIEPJ010000081.1 GCA_019749835.1 Phreatobacter sp.
GCCCTCGATGCGCTCGCCCTTGCGGTCGCGCAGGCGGAACTCGTCCTCGGAATGGAAGGCGGAGCGGCGGCGGGTGTTCTTCAGGATGGACGCAACGCCCGCGTCGTCCTCGACCAGAAGGGACCCGGTGGAAGAGCCCATGAACACCTTGATGCCGGCGGCACCGGGCAGGCGCTCAAGCTCGGCGACGTCCTTGGCGTTGTCATGGGTCCCGCCGACCCAGAAGGCGAAGTCGCAATGCATGCGGTCGGTCGCGCGCTTCACCTTGTCGGCGAGCGCCGCCTCGGACGTGGTCAGCGGGTCGGTGTTCGGCATTTCGAAGACAGCGGTGACCCCGCCCATGACGGCGGCGAGGGAGCCGGTCTGCAGGTCCTCCTTGTGGGTCGGCCCCGGCTCGCGGAAATGCACCTGGCTGTCGATGACACCGGGGAGGATGTGCAGGCCGGTGCAGTCGACGACCTCGCCGGCAGAGGCCTGTGACAGGTCACCGATGAAGGCGACGCGGCCCGCCGTGACGCCGATATCACAGAGGGTCCGGCCGTCCTGGTTGACCACCGTGCCGTTCCTGTAGATGACATCGTAATTGGGCATGGCGCGGCTCCCGGCATGATGCCGGGCCTTGTCCCCGGCGTGGTCTCGCTTATGTCCGAGAACCATAGCCGTGCCAAGCGAACGAGAGCTCCCATGCCCAGCGCAGCCCTGCCCGACCGTGGCGTCGTCAGCGTCAGTGGCGAGGACGCCCCCACCTTTCTGCAGGGTCTGGTCACCTGCGACGTCACGGCGATTCCGGCGGGCGAGGCCCGATTTGGGGCCCTTTTGACGCCCCAGGGCAAGATCATCGTCGATTTTTTCGTCATTCCGGCACCGGACGACGATGGTGGAGGCTTTCTCGTCGATGTCCCGCGGGCGCTCGCCGCGGACCTCGCCCGGAAGCTCGCCTTCTACCGGCTGCGCGCCAAGGTCGCAGTCGCGGACCTGTCGGAGCAGGTCGGGGTGACGGCGGTCTGGGGCGACACGGGCATGCCGGACGGCGCCGTCATCGCGCGCGACCCGCGCCATCCCGCACTGGGCTGGCGCATGATCTCGCCCCTGCCGCCGGTGGACCCGTCGGAGGCCGGCGCCTACGACGCCCATCGCATCCGCCTCGGCATCCCCGAGGGTGGCCGCGACTTCGTCTACGGCGACACGTTTCCGCACGAGGCGGACATGGATCAGCTCGCCGGCGTCGACTTCGCCAAGGGCTGCTATGTCGGCCAGGAGGTGGTGAGCCGCATGCAGCACCGGGGCACCGCCCGCACCCGCGTCGTGCCGGTCGCTTTTCCCGATTTTGCCCCCATGGAGGGGCTGGACGTGACGACGGGCGAGAAGACGATCGGGGTGATGGGATCGGCAGCTGACGGCCGCGGGCTGGCCAAGCTCCGCCTCGACCGGGTCGCGGATGCGCTGGCGGCGGGCGAGGCGATCACGGCGGGCGGCATCGCGCTGACGCCGGTCAAGCCGGACTGGGCGCGGTTCGCCTGGCCGGGGGAGGCGGGAGAGGGCTGAGGGACGAAGAAGGGCCCCACCCGCACCCTCCCCTCGCTGACGCGAGGAGAGGGAGACTACGGCGTCGCGCCTCCTTTCGGAACCGCCGAGCCTGGCTCACCCCTTTCCGGACGGGCTGTCGGTCAAAGTCCCCTCCCCGCGCAGCGGGGAGGGTGCGGGTGGGGCCTCGACTTCTGACCTCACAGGAAGCTCTGCGGATCGACGTCGATCTCCAGCCGCACATTGCCGCGCGGCGCCTCCACCGCGGAGAGCCATCGGCGCATCCAGCCGGAGAGGTCGAAGGCACGCGGAGACCGCGCGAGCAGGCGGACGCGATGGCGGCCGCGCACCAGCGCCAGCGGCGCTTCCGCCGGTCCCAGCACCTTCACCTCGGGCGTCGGAGGCACGGCGCGCACCAGCATGCGCGCATAGGCCTGCGCGTCGCCCAGCGCCTCGGCCGAGACGACGAGGGCGGCGAGCCGGCCGAAGGGCGGCAGCATGGCCGCCTCGCGCATGGCGATCTCGGCCTCGTAGAAGCCCTCGCGGTCGCCCCTGACGATGGCCTGGATGATCGGATGCTCGGGCTGGTGCGTCTGGATCAGGGCGCGCGAGCCGTCCTTGGCCCGACCGGCCCGGCCCACCACCTGCTGCAGCAGCTGGAAGGTCCTCTCGCCGGCGCGCGGGTCGGCGTTGGACAGGCCGAGATCGGCGTCGATGACGCCGACCAGGGCGAGATTGGGGAAGTTGTGCCCCTTGGCGACAAGCTGCGTGCCGATGACGATATCGGCCTCGCCGCGGGCCACCGCCTCGATCTCCTGACGGATGCGCTCGATACCGCCGGCCATGTCGGAGGAGAGCACCAGCAGGCGCGCTTCCGGGAACAGCGTGGCGCATTCCTCGGCGAGGCGTTCGACCCCCGGACCGCAGGCGACGAAACTGTCGACCGCCTCGCATTTCGGGCAATGCTCGAGCGGCGGCATGTTGAAACCGCAATGGTGGCAGACGAGCCGGCGGCGGAAGCGGTGGTCGACCAGCCAGGCCGAGCAGTTGGGGCACTGGATGCGCTCGCCGCAGGTGCGGCAGAGGGTCAGCGGGGCATAGCCGCGCCGGTTGAGGAAGAGCAGCGACTGTTCGCCCGCCTCATGGGTGCGGCGGACCTCCGCCTCCAGCGCCGGAGCGATCCAGCGGGTGCGCGGCGGACCGGCGCTGCGCAGGTCGACGGTGGCGATCTTCGGCATGTCGCGGCCGCCGAAGCGCTCGGGCAGGACAAGGCGGCGGTAGCGGCCGCGGTCGGCATTGACGCGGCTCTCCACCGAGGGAGTGGCAGAGGCGAGGACGACGGGAATGGTCTCCAGCCGGGCGCGCACCACCGCCATGTCGCGGGCGTGGTAATGGACGCCATCGTCCTGCTTGTAGGCGCCCTCGTGTTCCTCATCGACGACGACGAGGCCGAGGTCCCGGAAGGGCAGGAACAGGGCGGAACGGGCGCCGATGACCACCTGGACCTCACCGCTCGCGACCCCCGCCCAGACGCGGCCGCGCTTCGTCGTGCCGACGCCCGAATGCCAGGCCGCGGGACGGTGCCCGAAGCGGGCGGCGAAGCGGTCGAGGAACTGGGTCGTCAGTGCGATCTCGGGGACGAGGATCAGCACCTGCCGGCCCTGGCGCAGCGCCTCGGCGACCCCTTCGAGATAGACCTCGGTCTTGCCGGAGCCGGTGACGCCGTCGAGCAGCTGGACGGCGAAGGTACGGGCCGCCACCGCGTCGCAGAGGGCCAGCGCGGCGGCGTGCTGGGCGTCGTTGAGGGACGCCACGCCGTGATCGGGATCGAGCCTGGCCAGCACCTCCGGCGGCAGCAGGATGGCTTCGAGCGCGCCGTCGTCCACCAGGCCATCCACCACGGAGGCGGAGACGCCCGCCTCGCGGGCCGCCTCGCCCTTGGCGCGGGCAAGGCCGTCGGCGAGGTAGCCGAGGAGGCGCCCGCGCGCCGGCGTCATGCGACCGGGAGCCTGTCCGGTGATGCGTATGCCCACCCGCGGCTTCGGGGGCGCGAGATCCTCGGGATCGCGCAGCGCCATGCGCAGCACCATGCCGCGCGGGCTGAGCGTGTAGTCGGCGAGCCAGTCGCAGAGCTGGCGCACGGCATGGGGCACGGCCGGCACGTCGAAGCGCTGCGCCACGTCCTTCAGCCGGTTATGGGAGACGCCGCCGGGTTCGTCGCGCAGCGCCCAGACGGCGCCGAGCGTGGTACGGTTGCCGAGCGGCACGGCAACGACGTCGCCGGGCCCCAGCACCATCCCCTCGGGGATGCGATAGCTGTAGGGCCGGTCGACGGCGACCGGAATCAGCACATCGGCAAAGCGGGGCGCGGTCATGACGTTGGCCTAGCGCGCCACGGGCGCGAAGGGAATGGCACCGGCGGCGCAAGTGCTGCGGCGAAGAGTGCCGCAAGGCTGGTGGTCCTCAATCAGGCATTCAGTTTGGATTCGTTCCAATCTTTCGCCGACACATTGCCGCTCGCGATGTTTCGCGCTAAATAGCTGACAGTTTCAGTCAACTTTACCCGCCTCGCCGGACTGGAGCGGAGAGCCGCCGTGATCGTCTGTCACTGCAACGTCCTGAGCGATCATGATATCCGGGCCTGTCTCGGCGACGGACCGGACTGCCCGCGTGCGGTCGGGGAGGTCTATACCTGCCTGGGCTGCAGTCCCGAATGCGGACGCTGCGCCCGCACCATCCGGGCCATCCTGCGGGAAGCGGGCGTAGGGGGATGTGCCGCCTGCCCCGTCGGCGAATGCGGTGGCCATGCACCCGCCGCCGAGCCTGCTCTGATCGCCGCCGAGTAGCCGATCCGCCGCCGAAGCGCCACCACAGCCCCGCCACCGCGGGGCTTTTCTGTATGACCTCTTGCCTCATCATTCTAGAATGATTACAAACTAATCGCGCCCTCGCGGGCAGCGATGCATTGCAACAGTGGAGCCGGACCATGAAGGGCGACAAGAAGGTCATCGACTATCTGAACAGGGGCCTGCGCAGCGAGCTCACGGCCGTCAGCCAGTACTGGCTCCACTACCGCATGCTGCACAATTGGGGCTTCCTCGATCTCGCCAAGTACTGGCGCAAGGAATCGATCGAGGAAATGGTCCATGCGGACAGGTTCATCGACCGCATCCTGTTCCTCGAAGGCCATCCGAACCTGCAGGTGCTCGATCCGCTGCAGATCGGCCAGGATGTCGGCGAAATCATCCAGAGCGACCTGAATGCCGAGATCGGTGCCCGCGCGCTCTACCAGGAGGCCGCCGCCTATTGCGAGACGGTGAAGGACTATCCCTCCCGCGATCTGTTCATCCAGTTGATGACGGACGAGGAAGGCCATATCGACTTCCTCGAGACGCAGCAGGAAATCATCAAGACCATCGGCGTCCAGCTCTACATCCAGAAGCATATGGGCCCGGTCGGCGGCGACCACTGAGGCGGCGTTCACCGCCCATGAACGCTCGCCATGGCAGGCTCCTGCCATGGCGCCTCCCAACACCTCCGCGAATGTCCTGATCCCCGGCGCCGCCGACGACACGGCCGCCGCCCTTGGCCAGTGGCTCCTGCACCTCTCCGCCGAGCGCGGCCTGTCGCCAAAGACGCTGGAGGCCTATGGGCGCGATGCGCGTGGCTTCCTCGCCTTCATGGCCGGGCATCTCGGCGGACCCGTCAGCCTCGGCGCCTTGGAAGGCCTGCAGCCGCGCGACGTCAGGGCCTTCATGGCGAAGCGCCGCGGCGACGGCCTGGACGGCCGCTCCATCGCCCGGGCGCTCGCCGCCGTCCGCTCCTTTGCCCGGTTTCTCGAGCGCGAGGGACGCGGCCGGATGGCGGCCTTCGCCGCGGTGCGGACGCCGAAGGCCGGCCGGCGCCTGCCCCGACCGCTGGCGGTCGGGGCCGCCCGCGCCGTCTCCTCCGTCGAGGCGCGGGCCCATGACGACGTGCCGGACTGGGTGATCGCCCGCGACACCGCGGTCCTCGCGCTCCTCTACGGATCCGGCCTGCGCATCTCCGAAGCCCTAGGCCTGACCCAGAAGGATGCGCCGCTGCCCGACGGCGACGGGCAGATCACCGTCCTCGGCAAGGGCGGCAAGATGCGGCAGGTTCCCGTGATCCAGCGTGTCGCGCGGGCCATCGCGGACTATCGCCGCCTGTGCCCCTGGACGCTCGGGGCCGACGATCCGCTCTTCGTGGGCGTCAAGGGCGGGCCCTTGTCGCCGCGGATCATCCAGCTCGCCATGGAACGCCTGCGCGGCGCGCTCGGCCTGCCGGAGACGGCGACGCCCCATGCCCTGCGCCATTCCTTCGCCACCCATCTGCTTGGCCGCGGCGGCGATCTGCGCTCAATCCAGGAACTGCTCGGCCACGCCTCGCTGTCGACGACGCAGATCTACACCGAGGTCGACACCGCCGCCCTGCTGCGCGTCTACGAGAGCACCCATCCGCGGGCGTGAGGCTCACCGCGCGGCATGAAGAGCGGCCCGCTCGCGTCGCAGCCGCCGGAAGCGCATGAGCAGGCGCAGCGAGCGGCGGGCCCGGCCGGCGCGCAGGATGCGCAGATGGCCGAGGATGCGGCGCTTGATCGGGTCGATATGGCCATGGGCCCAGGCGAGCCAGCGGGTCCAGATGCCGTAGAGGCGGACGAAGAGCGGGATCTGCAGGAGCTTCGGCTTGCAGGTCTCGAAGAGAAAGGCGGTGACGCCGACGCCGACCACCTTGGCGAGGACCAGCACGCCGGCGCCGAGCACGAGATGGCCGGACGCGATGAGCCCGAGGGCTGCAAGCTTGAAGGGAAAGAGCAGAGCGGCCGGCACGGCGAAGACAGCGAGCGTCGCATAGGGCGGCAGCCGCGCGATGGCGTCGTGGATCGCCTGTTTGAGCGCCTTGAACGGCAGCACCGCCACGAGCCGCGCGATCACCGGGCCGAGCCGCTCCCAGATCCAGGTTTCGACAAGGATGATGACGGCCGCCGCGACGATGACAGGGCGGAGAACAAGACGATGGAGGGGCTGGGACACGGCTGGGTTTCCGGTGGCACGCAAGCGGGCTTGTCGCGGCCTTCCGGCCGGCGAACCCGCCTGCC
This sequence comes from Phreatobacter sp., assembly GCA_019749835.1. Taxonomy (GTDB): domain Bacteria; phylum Pseudomonadota; class Alphaproteobacteria; order Rhizobiales; family Phreatobacteraceae; genus Phreatobacter. The sequence goes on from JAIEPJ010000081.1 coordinate 6,641, forward strand.
GGATCCTAGCCCTCGCGGACGAGGAAAACGTTACCCTTCGATCGTTCTGGCAGGGCGCGATAGCCACAGCCGGCCAGAACGGGTCGGATGTCCTCAGCCCAGAGATGGGCGAGTTCATCCTCGAGACAGATGGCCGAGGGCCAGAGGCTCTCGGGCGCAGTGGCGAAGAAGGCTGCGAGCACCCGGTCCTCCATGCTCTCGACATCGATCTTCAGGACATCGATGCGCGTCAGACCGGACTCGCGGCAGATGGAGAGCAGCGATTTCATCGGCACCACCACATTGCCGGCCGCATCAGCCTTGGACAGGGCCGTGTCTCTGGCATTGACCGAAAAGCGCAACTCGCCGTCACTGTCGCCGACCGCGCAGGGAATGATCGTCAGGCGGTCGGCCAGACCGGAGAGGGCGGCATTGGCGCGCAGCCGGTTCAGCGGATTCTCGGTGGCCTCCACCGCCACCACGCGGCCGCCGGCGCCTGTCGCGATCAGGCCGGCAAGGGCGAACTGGCCGACATTGGCGCCGCAATCGACCAGCGTACCGCCCTGCGGCAGCCGTTCCGTAACGAAACGGATGCTGACCCTCTGGTAGTGCGGATCAAGGAGCAGGCCGACCTCGACGGCATTGTCGGCGACGTCGAGCCGGTAGCGCAGCGGCCCTCGCTCCACATCGACGGGCCCTGGGCGCAGCCGGGCGACGAGACGGGACAGCGGCCGCCGGAACGTGCCGCGGCGCAGGATGCCGGCGAGCGGCCCCGACTGGCACAGGCCGATGATGGTCTGCTGCATCGGGGTCGGCGCGAAGGTGCCGAAGGGCGGCGGTTCAGCATTCACGGCGACGTCCACCTCGAGAGGCAGGCCATGCGGCCGAAACCGGCAGGCATGGTCCTGTCTAGCAACAGCCGTAGGGAACGGGAACCGACCGCAGCGGCGGCCGGAACCCGAAGGTGCCGGCGCGCCTTTGCCATCGTCAGTACACGCGGGCCTTGGGCTCGATGTACTGGATCTCGTTGGTCATGGTGTAGGTGTGGACCGGACGGTCGTCGAGCGTCACGGTGCGCGACGCCGTATCGGCGAAGGCCAGCGTGTGCTTCATCCAGTCCTTGTCGTTGCGGTCGGGGAAATCCTCGCGCGCATGGGCGCCGCGGCTCTCCTGCCGGTTCGCTGCCGATTCCATCGTCACGACGGCCTGGGCGATCAGGTTGTCGAATTCCAGCGTCTCGATGAGGTCGGAGTTCCAGATCAGCGAGCGGTCGGTCGTCTTGATGTCGAGCGCGCCGCGCCAGACATCGCCGATGAGCTTGCGCCCCTCTTCCAGGATCTCGCCGGTGCGGAACACGGCGCAGTTCGACTGCATGACCCGCTGCATCCCGCCGCGCAGTTCCGACGTCGCGGTCGAACCGGAGGCATGGCGGAAGGCGTCGAGGCGCGACAGGGCGAGGTCCGAGGCATGCGCCGGCAGATCCTCGTGCTTCTCGCCGGGGGTGACCGTCTCGGCGGCGCGCAGGCCGGCGGCGCGGCCGAAGACAACGAGGTCGATCAGCGAGTTGGAGCCCAGGCGGTTGGCGCCGTGGACGGAGACGCAGGCCGCCTCGCCGATGGCCATGAGGCCGGGGACGATGGAATCGGCGTCGCCGTTCTTCTTGGTCAGCACCTCGCCGTGATAATTCGTCGGGATGCCGCCCATGTTGTAGTGCACCGTCGGGATGACCGGGATCGGCTCCTTGGTGACGTCGACGCCAGCGAAGATCTTGGCGCTCTCGGAGATGCCCGGCAGGCGCTCGTGGAGGATCTTCGGGTCGAGATGGTCGAGGTGCA
>JAIEPJ010000112.1 GCA_019749835.1 Phreatobacter sp.
CCGGCACGTTGTGCAGGTTGGAGACGTGCCAGACCTTCTTCGCCTGCTCGGTCAGAGCCTCGACGAGATGGGGATGGGAATGGCCGAGGGAGTTCACCGCGATGCCGGCGCCGAAGTCGAGCACTCGTCGCCCGTCCGCCGTCACCAGCCAGCAGCCCTCGCCCCGCTCGAAGGCGAGTTCGGTCCGTGCGTAGTTCGGCATCAGCGGCGTGATCACTTCGACCTCCCGTCGAAACTCCCGGAAACCCAGAAAAAAACGGCCGCCCCGAAGGGCGGCGCGGTGAATTCTATGCGATCGGGGGGGCGGAAAGTCAAGGTTCGCGCCATCCCCCGCATGCTGCGGCGCAGTGGTTCCGGCTAAGCGTCGCAAGGGGGCAAGGCCCTGTCGGCCGCGGCCCGCATGGCCATGATGGGGTCGTGCGACACCGAAGGCCGGTCAGGAGGGCGGCGCCTCACGGGCAACCGGGAGAGCGAGCGTCACCAGCCAGCATGCGGCAAGCATCGCCGCGGACCCCGCCAGACATCCCAGGATGCCGCCCGTCTGGTAGAGCAGGCCGGACAGCAGCGTGCCGGCGAAACGGCCGGCCGCATTGGCCGCATAGTAGAAACCGACATCCTCCGCCGCCTTCTCCGAGCCCGCATAGGCGAGGATGAGATAGGAATGGACGGAGGAGTTGACCGCGAAGGCGAAGCCGAAGACGCAGAGACCGGCGACAAGGATGAGATCGGGCCGCGGCGGCTGGAAGACGAGGATCGCCGCGATGACGACCGGCACCAGCATCAGGCCGAATGACCAGAGCCGCGCCGCCGGAACCTCGGCCGACAGACCGTCCGGGCTGCGCTTCACCAGCGCCGGCGCCGCGGCCTGGACGATGCCGTAGCCCACCGTCCAGACCGCGAGGAAGGCGCCGACCATCGCAAAGGTCCAGCCCGCGGCGTAGAGAAAGACCGGCAGGCCCACGACGAACCAGACGTCGCGGGCGCCGAACAGGCCGATCCGCGCCGCCGCGAGCAGGTTGACGCCGCGGCTCTTGCCGAAGAGTTCGCGCGCCGTGCCGCTCGCCTTGGCCTTGCCCATCATCGGCGGGAGCGACAGCACGACACCGAGGAGCACCAGCCCGAGGGCCGCCGCCATCAGCCAGAGGGCGAGGCTGAACCCGAAGGCCTCCAGCAGCAGGCCGCCGAGGAAGAAGCCGGCGCCCTTCATGGCGTTCTTCGATCCCGTGAACCAGGCGACCCAGCGGAACAGCCGGCCGTCCGTTCCGGCGTCGGCGCTGCGCGCCTCTTTCTCGGTGACCTTGATGGCCGATTTCGATGCCGTCTTGGTCAGGTCCTTGGCGACGCCGCAAATGCCCTGCGCCGCCACCACCCAGGCGACCAGGAAGGCCGCCTCCCAGCCCGGCGACATAGCGGACAGCAGCAGGAACCCGGCGATCTGCGTCGTCAGGCCGACCGTCAGCATGCGCGTGATGCCGTAGCGCGTCGCCAGCCAGCCGCCGATAAAGTTCGCGCCGATCCCCGCAGCTTCATAGAGCAGGAACAGCAGCGCCAGCGTGAAGGGCGAATAGCCGAGCTTGAAGAAGGTGAAGAGGACGAGCATGCGCAACGCGCCGTCCGTCAGCGTGAAGCCCCAATAGGCCGCCGTGACGATGGCATAGTTGCGCAGGCCGGTGGAGATCGCTGCCATCAGATCCCGGTCCGGGCCATATGAGTGGCGAGATCGACCATCCGGCAGGCATAGCCCATCTCGTTATCGTACCAGGCATAGACCTTGAGCATCACGCCGTCGGTCACCAGGGTCGAGGGCCCGTCGACGATGGCCGAGCGCGTGTCACGGGCATAGTCGGCCGAGACCAGCGGCAACGGCTCGAAGCCGAGAATGCCGGCGAGCGGTCCCGCCGCCGCCGCCTGGAACAGGGCATTGACCTCGGCGGCGCTGGTCGGCCGCTTCACCTGAAAGACGCAGTCGGTCAGCGAGGCGTTGAGGACGGGCGCGCGCACCGCATGGCCGTCAAGCCGACCCTTCAGCTCGGGATAGATCAGCGCGATGGCCGTGGCGCTGCCGGTGGTCGTCGGCTGCAGCGACAGCATGGCCGAGCGCGCCCGGCGCAGGTCCTTGTGCGGTGCGTCGACGACGACATTGGTGTTGGTCGGATCGTGGATGGTGGTGATCTGGCCCCGCTCGATGCCGATGGCCTCATGGACGACCTTCACCACCGGGGCGAGGCAGTTGGTGGTGCAGGAAGCCGCCGTGACGATGGGATGTCTGGCCGGATCGTAGAGTTGCTCGTTGACGCCGACGACGACGTTGAGGACGGACGGGTCCTTGACCGGAGCGGCGACGATGACGCGCTTGGCGCCGCGCTTGAGGTGCCCCTCCAGCGTCGCCGGGGTGAGAAACTTGCCCGTGCATTCCAGCACCACGTCGACGCCGAGATCGCCCCAGGGAATATCGGCGGGCGCCGCATGGGCGGAAAAGCTCAGCCTTTTGCTGCCGATGGTCACCGCTCCCTCGCCGTCGGCGGCGATGGCACCGCGCCAGCGGCCCTGCACGCTGTCGAACTCGAGGAGATGAGCCGTGGTGGCCGCGCCGCCCTTGATCTCGTTGAGATGGACGATGTCGAGCCGGTTGCCGGCGCGCGGATCATCGGCACCGCGCCCGGCCGCTCCCATGGCAGCGCGCAGGGCGAGGCGCCCGATACGACCCATGCCGCTGATACCGACCCGGAGCACCGGGGTTGTCGGATCGTCACTGTCAGTCATGACACGTCCACCTTGGGGGAACAGGAGGGCGTAAGGCCCCGGATGATCGGCGCGCAGATCTCCGGACGTCCGCCGCAGCAGTCCTGCACCAGGTGCAGCGTCATGGCACGGAAGCGATCGAGATCGGCGCGATAGAGGATGGAACGGCTCTGCCGCTCGCCATGAGCCAGACCGGCCCGCACCAGCACGGCCAGATGCCCGGACAAGGTGTTCTGCGGCACGGCCAGCAGTGCAGCGAGTTCGCCAGCCGGAATGCCCTCCGGCTCGCGGGCCACCAGCAGGCGGAACGCGGCGAGGCGTGTCGGCTGGGCCAGGGCAGCAAGCGCCGCGATGGTTTCGATATCATCCATATATCGGGAACTACCGAAATGATGCGACGGGACCGTGACAGGGTGCGGGCGGGGCGCGGTGAGCGGCACGGGATCTTGCGGGTCCGGAGTGTCGGGACGGGCGCCCGTGACGCCATGCCTGGAATGGAACGAAGGGCCGCGCCCGCCGTTTGATGCATCGGTCCAAGCAGAAAGCCGATTGCCGTCAAAAGTTCCGGCAAGAGTGACTCAAAAACAACACCATCCTTAAGGTCTTGGTAAGACTCAGGCATCGGCCTGCGAGGTCACCTCCAGGGGCTGTGGACGGATTCTCGAAAGCCCCGACGCGCTTGGGGAAAACGAAAGCGAGATTCCCCGGACTCTTGCCGCCGATTCAATCAATAGCGTAGTGTCCGGCCGTCGGCATACGACATCTCGTGCGGCGGACCTTAGTGACAAGGGTATCGGCAGTGCAGCGACGCCTCGTTCGAGGCGGCGATGACTTGCGGATTCCGCGGGGCCCGCAGCCTTCCAGGAGGAGACAGGAACATGCAGCAGTTGCAGTGGACCGACGAGCGGGTGGAGCTCCTCAAGAAGCTCTGGAACGACGGTCTGAGCGCCAGCCAGATCGCCGGCGAGCTCGGCCAGGTGACCCGCAACGCCGTCATCGGCAAGGTCCATCGTCTCGGCCTGTCGGGCCGCGCCAAGGCCCCCTCCTCCAGCACCCCCCGCGCCCGCAAGGCGCCGCGCACGGCCCCCTCCGCCCCGCCGCGTCCGTCGATGCCCGCCTCACGCTCCAACCTCGCCTTCAAGCCCCGCCCGGCGCCGGACCTGGTGCCGGAATCGGAAGTGGCGCGGATGCCAGAGGTCGACAATGTCGTGCCCATGGGCGAGCGCTGCACCATCATGGAGCTGAAGGAATATTCCTGCCGCTGGCCGATCGGCGAGCCCGGCAAGGACGATTTCCGCTATTGCGGCGCCCGTTCGGGCACCGGCATTCCCTATTGCGCCTATCACGCCCGCATCGCCTATCAGCCGGTCGCCGATCGCCGTCGCGACCGCAAGCAGATGAGCGGGCGCTGACGCGCTGAACCCTTGAGGCGGCGGGCCTCGCACGACCAAGAAAAGCGATGAAACCCAACGAGCCCTCTCCCACCCCGGAGAGGGCTTTTTCTTGGGCGTCCGATCAGATTCTTGGGCCGTCCGATCAGAACGGCATCATGCGCTCGACCACGAGATAGCCGGTCAACAGGCCGATGCCGAAGAAGACGACCACCCCGGCGGCCGCGAGTTCGGCAGCGCTCAGCGCCAGCGTCGCCATGCCGGTCCGCGCCGCGGCGAGGCGCACCGCGAGACCCTTGGCACCCGAGGCGAGAGCCGCGATGGCCGCGACCGTGATGGCCGTGCCGACGGCCATGGCGAAGGTCGCGGCGACACCCGCCTGCACGATGCCCTGGGACAGCGCGAAGACCAGGATGAGCACCGCGCCGGTGCAGGGCCTGAGGCCCACGCTGAGGATCACCGCCAGCGCTTCGCGCCAGGACTGGATGCGGGCCACCTGTTCGGCGGCCGGCAGGTGGACGCAATTGTCGTCGCAGCCCATGCCCGCCACGGGCCGATTGAGGCGCCAGGAGGCGAAGCGCGCGAGGAAGGCCCGTCCCTTCTGCCAGGTCAGCCGCAAGCCGATGACGATGATCAGGCCATAGGCGACGATCTCCACCCAGTTGACCACGCGGCTCATGGTGCGCGCCGTGACCCCGAGGATCGCCGCGAGGAAGCCGACAAGGGCGATGGCGGTCAGCGCCTGGACCAGCGAGGACAGCGCCGCCAGTGCCACGCCGCGCCGGATCGTGGCGCCGTTGGCGACGATATAGGACGAGATCACCGCCTTGCCGTGGCCGGGACCGGCGGCATGGAAGACCCCGTAGAGGAAGGACAGCCCCACCAGCGTCCAGACGGCGCCGGCCTGTCCCGTCCGGATGCCGCGCACCGCCGCCGACAGCTGCCGGTAGAATTGCGCCTGCTGCTCGATGATCCAGCCGAAGGGGCCGCCGGGAGCGGGCGGCCTTGCGCCGCCGAAGGCCGAGGGCGGCGCCTGCGCCAGGGCCGGCGCGAGGGCCAGAAGGCCGCCGACGACGATCACCGCGGCGAGGACCGCGGCCGCACGGCGCCCTGGCGTCACGGGCAGTTCACCGTGAAGCGTCCGGCGAATTGCTGGCCAAAGTTCGAATTGGCGCCAAGCGCCTGGAAGAAGCTCTCCGACAGCGTGCCCACGGCGAGATTGCTGCCCTTGGGCGGCGTGTAGTCGAGACGGCAACCGGCAGGGGCCGCCATGAGGCGCATCGGCTCGCCGTCGACCGGCACGAAGGCGACGAAATAGTCGGGATCATAGACCTCGACCGTCAGCGGCCGGCCCGCCGCCCGGAACGGGGTCACCAGCGGAACGGTGAAATGCAGTCGGAGCTTGCCGCCGACCACCTCGGACCAGGCGTCGCGCACGGGGCCGAAGGAGACGAAGCGCCGCTCGTGGCGCAGCACGGTGAAGAACTTCTGCTGTCCCAGATGCTCGACATTGACCTGGGTGAGCTCGGCGAGCTCCTCGCGGCTGAACTGGCCATCGCGGTTCTTGTCGAGTCCCTGGGTGGCGAAGCTCGAATACATCTCGTCGAAGGTCCAGACATGCTGGAAGGCCGTCACCTGCCCGCCAGCGTCGTGCAGCAGCAGCGTTTCGGTCTCCACCTGCACATGCGGATGGGCGACGGCGGGCCGGGACGCGGCACCCGCCAGGGCCAGGACGCAGAGGGCGAGGAGACGGAGTGTCGGCACGGCGAACCCTGTTGTTCGGTCACGCCAGTGATAAGGCGGGGAAGACGGCCAAGATATGGCGGCCGTCATGGTTAATGCGAGGTTGAGGTCGCTCGCCAGCGGACGACCTGTGCGCCAGCCCGTCTTGCTCCACGCGATGGCGGGTGAAATGGTCGCGCCTCCTGATCGCCCGCCAAAGCCGCGAGGACTGCCATGCGCGCCAACCTGACCATCGACAGCCGCCGGCTCTGGGACATGCTGATGGAAACGGCAGCGATCGGCGGCACGCCCAAGGGCGGCATCAGGCGCCTGTCGCTGTCCGACGAGGACCGCCGCGTGCGCGACTGGTTCCGCCGGGAATGCGAGGCGCTCGGCTGCACGGTGCATCTCGACACCGCCGGCAACATGTATGCGATCCGGCCCGGCAAGGACATGAGCCGCAAGCCCATCGCCATGGGCAGCCATCTCGACACCCAGCCCACGGGGGGCAAGTTCGACGGCATCCTCGGCGTGCTCGGCGGCCTCGAAGTGCTGAAGACCCTGCACCAGGCCGGCTACGAGACCAATGCGCCGCTGTGCCTCGTCAACTGGACCAACGAGGAGGGCGCGCGCTTCTCCCCCTCCATGGTCGGCTCGGCCGTCTATGCCGGCGCCTATAGCCAGGCCCAGATGGACGCGGTGACGGACAAGGACGGCATCACCCAGGGCGCGGCGCTGGAGGCCATCGGCTATCGCGGCAGCGACAGGCCCGGCGCCCTCGCCTTCCAGGCCTATTTCGAGATCCATATCGAGCAGGGGCCGATCCTCGACGAGGAGGACCTTTCGGTCGGCATCGTCACCGGCATCCAGGCGATCAAGTGGTTCAACTGCACGATCACCGGCCGGGAGAGCCATGCCGGCACGACGCCCATGGCCTATCGCCGCGATGCGCTCGCCGCCTTCGCCGAAGCGGCCGGCGAGATCCGGCAGATCGCCATCGACCAGGGCGGCCTCGCCACCATCGGCATCGTCTCAGCCTATCCCGGCTCGCCCAACATCATCCCCGGCGAGATGCGCTTCACCCTCGACATGCGCCACCATGCCGACGCGGTGCTCCAGACCATGGTGACCGCGGCCAAGGCGGCCATCGCCGGGGCCGCGGCGCGCCATCACGCCGCCCACGATGTCCAGCCCCTGCAGGATTCGCCCGCCCAGCCCTTCGACGCCACCCTGATCGCGGCGGTGAGGGCCGCGACCGAGAAGCTCGGCCTGCCCTCGCGCGAGATCACTTCCGGCGCCGGCCACGACGCCATGTATACGGCGCGCGTCTGCCCGACGACGATGATCTTCGTGCGCTGTGCCGAGGGCCTCAGCCACAACGAGGCGGAAAGCGCCACGCTGGAGGATTGCGGCAACGGCGCCCAAGTCCTGCTCGAGGCGGTGCTCGCCTATGACGCCCGCGGCTGACCCCGCGCTTTCCATCGCGGGGCGCTGCTGCTAGACCGCGCCAGCAGCGACCAAGAGGTCAATCCATGTCGGACATGCGCGTCGTCATCGCCGGTGCGGCCGGCCATATGGGCCGGGTTCTCGTGCGTCTCGTCCAGGAGACGGCCGGGTTGAAGCTGGTCGGCGCCATCGAGCCGGCGGGGCATGTCGCCATCGGCGAGGATGCCGGCCTGCTCGCCGGCGTCGGCCGCACCCTGGTTCCGGTCTCGTCGGATACCGATGCGGCCCTGGCCCAGGCCGACGGCATCATCGATTTCACCATCCCGCGCGTTTCGGTCGACATTGCCGGCATGGCCGCCAAGCACCGCAAGGTCCATGTCTGCGGCACGACGGGCTTCTCCCAGGCGGAAAACGACGCCATCGCCTCGTCCGCCCGCATCGGCACCATCGTCAAGTCGGGCAATTTTTCCCTCGGTGTGAATCTGCTGGCCGCCCTGGTGAAGCGCGCCGCCGAGGCCCTCGACGAGGATTTCGACATCGAGATCGTCGAGATGCACCACAACCGCAAGATCGACGCCCCCTCCGGCACCGCGCTGATGTTCGGCGAAGCGGCGGCGCTCGGCCGCCGGATCGACCTCGCCGATCATGCCGATCGCGGCCGCGACGGCCAGACCGGCGCCCGCCGGCGCGGCGACATCGGCTTTGCCGCCCTGCGCGGTGGATCGGTTGTCGGCGAGCACTCCGTGATCTTCGCCGGCCCCGCCGAGCGCATCGTCATGAGCCATCTCGCCGAGGACCGCGCGCTCTTCGCCCGCGGCGCGCTGAAAGCCGCCCTCTGGGCGCATGGCAAGCCCGCCGGCCTCTATTCCATGGCCGATGTCCTCGGCCTCTGACCCCTGACAGGATCGCACATCATGACCGAACGGCTTCTCGTGCTCACCCGCCATGGCGAGAGCGAGTGGAACCTGAAGAACCTCTTCACCGGCTGGAAGGACCCGGGCCTGACGGCGAAGGGGATCGAGGAGGCCAAGACCGCCGGCCGCGGCCTCAAGGCGCTCGGCCTGACCTTCGACGTCGCCTATACCTCGGCCCTGACCCGCGCCCAGGACACGCTGAAGCTGATCCTCGACGAGATCGGCCAGCCCGGCCTGCCGACCATCCGCGACTTCCGCCTCAACGAGCGCGACTACGGTGAT
>JAIEPJ010000271.1 GCA_019749835.1 Phreatobacter sp.
TCTGCACCGCGTTCAGCGCCGCGCCCTTGCGCAGGTTGTCGGAGACGCACCAGAAGGCGAGGCCGTTCTCCACCGTCGCGTCCTCGCGGATACGCGAGATGTAGGTCGCGTCCTCGCCGGCGGCGTCGAGCGGCGTCGCATAGCCGCCGTTCTCCTGCTTGTCGATGACGAGGATGCCCGGCGCCGCCCGCAGGATCTCGCGGGCCTCCTCCGCCGTGATCGGCTGCTCGCACTCAATGTTGACGGCTTCCGAATGGCCGATGAACACCGGCACGCGGACGCAGGTCGCGGTCAGCTTGATCTTCGGGTCGAGGATCTTCTTGGTCTCGACCGTCATCTTCCACTCTTCCTTCGTCGAGCCGTCCTCCATGAAGACGTCGATGTGCGGGATGACGTTGAAGGCGATGCGGGCCGGAAACTTCTTGGTCTCCGGATCCTTCATCGAATAGAGCGCCTTGGTCTGGCGGTCGAGCTCGTCCATGCCGTCCTTGCCGGCGCCGGAGACCGACTGGTAGGTCGAGACGACCACCCGCTTGATGCCGAAGCGGTCGTGCAGCGGCTTCAGCGCCACCACGAGCTGGGCGGTCGAGCAGTTCGGATTGGCGATGATGTTGCGCTTGGTGAAGCCGGTGATGGCGTCGGCATTCACCTCCGGCACGATCAGCGGCACGTCCGACTCGTAGCGCCAGGCCGAGGAATTATCGATGACGACGCAGCCGGCCGCGGCGATCTTCGGCGACCATTCCTTCGACACCGTGCCGCCCGCCGACATCAGGCAGATGTCAGTGTCGGAGAAGTCGTAGTTCTCCAGCGCCTTCACCTTCAGCGTCTTGTTGCCGAAGGAGACCTCCTGGCCGAGGGAGCGGCGCGAGGCCAGCGGCACGACCTCGGAAACGGGGAACCCGCGCTCCTCGAGGATGGCGAGCATTTCGCGGCCCACATTGCCCGTGGCGCCGGCGATCGCGACCTTGTAACCCATGATTCTGGCCTCTTTGGCTTGCAACTCTCCCCCGGGATCGGGGCCCGTCACCGGGTCCCGTGGCGCCCATCTCCCCGTCGGGGGAGCACCCGGTTGCGAGGACGAAGCGTCAGCCTGCCGTGCCGCCTGTGGCGGCCGGCTTGGTTTTCGTCGTCGTTTTGGTGCGACCGAAAGCCATGGCGCGGAGAGGTGTCCTCGGCGAAAGTGCCGTGAGGGCAGCGAAAAACACCAGGTGCGGCGAAATGTCAATCGCGCTATGGCGGACAGGCTGGCAATGGCACGACGGCGCCCAACATTCGCCGGGAATGCCATGCCATGAGGGACGCCCCACCGCCTGCCCGAGAGCACGATGATCCACACCCTGTCCCGCCGGAACCTTCTGACTATCGCTGCGGCCGCGAGCCTCGCCCCGGCCCTGCCCGGCGGGGCGACGGCCGCCACCGCCCTTCGCTTCGGTCCGGCGGCGCCCTTCTCCTATAACGGCCTGAAGCAGATGGCCGAGCAGCGTGCCGGGAAGCCCTATGTCCCGCCATCGCGGCCGAACCCCCAGGTCGTGCAGCGGATCGACTACGACAATCACGGCAAGCTGCGCTTCGACAAGGACGTGGCGCTCTTTGCCGAGGGACCGGGCGCCTATCCCGTCACCTTCCAGCATGTCGGCCAGTTTTTCCCGAAGACGGTCCATATGCATGTGGTCGAAGGCGAGACGGCGCGTGAGATCGTCTACGACCCCCGCTATTTCACCATTCTGCCCGACCACCCCGCCGCCGCCCTGCCGCCGGAGCCCTCGGCCTTCGCCGGCCTGTGGCTGCAGGAGACGAAATCCGGCCCCTGGAAGACGCAGGAGCCCTGGGCCACCTGGCTTGGTGCCTCCTATTTCCGTGGCGTCGGCGAGCTCGGCCAGGTCGGCCTGTCGGCGCGCGGCCTTGCCCTCTCCCCCGGCCAGGCGCCCGGCCCGGAGGAATTCCCCGATTTCGTCGGTTTCTGGATCGCGCCCGCCGCCCGCGAAAGCGATCCGGTCACCCTGTATGCGCTGATGGATTCGCCCTCGCTGACCGGTGCCTACCGCTTCCTGTGCCGGCGCACGTCAGGCGTCGTCATGGACATCGAGGCGACGCTGCATTTCCGCCGCGCCGTCACCCATGTCGGCATCGCGCCGCTCACCTCCATGTACTGGTATTCCGAGACCGCCAGTTCGCGCACCATCGACTGGCGCCCGGAAGTCCACGATTCCGACGGCCTCGCCATCTGGACCGGCCAGGGCGAGCGCATCTGGCGGCCGCTCAACAACCCGCCGCGCACCATGACCTCGAGCTTCGTCGACCGGACGCCGCGCGGCTTCGGCCTGCTGCAGCGCGACCGCGAGTTCCTGCACTATCTCGATGGCGTCAAATACGAGAAGCGCCCGTCTGCCTGGGTCGAGCCGCAGGGCGATTGGGGCCGTGGCGCGGTGCAGCTCGTGGAACTCAACACTGACGACGAGATCCACGACAACATCGTCGCCATGTGGGTGCCGGAGGCCCCCGCCGCACCCGGCCGGCCGCTCGAATTCCGCTACCGGCTGCACTGGCTCGCCGACGAGCCCTATCCGACGCCGCTCGCCCGGGTCGTCGCCACGCGCCTCGGCCGCGGCGGCCAGCCCGGCCAGCCCCGGCCGCAGGGCGTGCGCAAGTTCCTCGTCGAGTTCAAGGGCGGGCCGCTGGTCAACCTGCCCAAGGGCACCATCCCCAAGCCGGTTCTCTGGGCGTCGCGGGGGACCTTCGGGGACTATCAATATACCGAAGCGGTGCCCAACGACGTGCCGGGCCACTGGCGCACCCAGTTCGACCTCAGGGTCGAGGGCAACGAACCCGTCGAGATGCGCTGCTATCTCAGGGTCGGCGACCAGGTCGCTTCCGAGAGCTGGCTCTACCAATATCATCCCGGCGCCTGAGCGGCGCCGGACTCACGCCACGCGGCTCGCCATCATCGCCCGGTTGCGGATGCCGACGAGAACCTCGGCGGCGCTCGGGCTGCGGCGCTGGCCGGATGCCCCGGCGAAGACGCCGGGCAAGGGTGCCGCGGCGGATCGCCCCGGCGCCGGTCGGGCGGAGAGGCCCTGCATCTGGTTGCGCCTGAGGCAGGCGAGTGTCGCCTCGGCCTCGGCGAGCAGCAGCCCCTCGTCCCCGGATCGGCCGGTCGTCGTTTCGCGCAGGGCCCGCACCGCCTGTTCCGCCATGACGATCCGACGGCCACGTTCGCAGCGCGCCAGCCTGAGTTCGGCATCGGCGATCTTCTGCTTCTGCCGCTCGATCTCCGCCGCCAGCACCTTCAGGCACTGGGTGCCGACGAGATAGTCCGTCGAGATCACCGCGATATCCGCCGCCGCCTCTTCCGCCATGTCGGAGAAACCGGCCCTGACGGCGGCGATGGCGCGGCCGTCCAGCGTCGCCATGCGGCTCTTGAGGTTGCGCAGCCGGTGTGCCTCCGACCGTTCGGAGGCAACCGCGGCGGCCAGTTCCCGACGTGCGAGGACGAGATCACGGGTGGCGACCCGCGCCTGGTGGTCGATCAGCGCCAGCGCGTTGCGGTCGTCGACGCAGCCGGCGCCGACGCGGAACTGGCCATGCATGACCCTGAACATCGACTTGAACATCGGCGACCCCTTCGCTATGAACGTTGTTCATGAACGATCTCTAGCAAGCCCATGAACGTTGTTCAAGCGATTTTTGAACGCCGTTCAAATTTTTCTCGGAAGGCGGTATCTGCATGACGACGGACCTGCCGGCCAAACGCGCCAGGCTGCGCGACGACCTGATCCTGGCGGCTGAGGCGGCCATCGCTGCGGGCGGGCTCTCCGCCCTGAAGGCGCGCACACTCGCGGAGACGGCCGGCTGCGCCGTCGGGGCCATCTACAACGTCTTTCCGGACCTCGATGCGCTGATCTTCGCGGTCAATGCCCGCACGCTGGAGAAGCTGGACGCGGTCCTGGCCGCGACCATCAGGCCCGACACCGATCCCGAGACCGCCATGCGCCGCCTCGCCCTCGCCTATCACGGCTTCTCGCGCGCCGAACGACGGCGCTGGACCGCCGTCTTCGCCCATCAGATCCCCGACGGCTCCTCGCCGCCGGACTGGTATCTTGGCGTCGTCGGCAAGCTCTTCCGCCACATCGAGGGACCGCTGGCCGCGCTGCTGCCCGATGCCACGCCGGAGGTGCGCGGCGGCCTCGCCCGGACCCTGTTCTCGGCCACCCACGGCATCGTCTCGCTGGGGCTCGAGGAGAAACTCGGCCCCGCCCCCGACGAGGTCATCGCCCAGGCGCTGGTGGTGATGACGCGCAGCTGGGTGCTCGGGCTCCCGGGCGCGGTGGCGCCGCGCTGACTATTCGACCCTGACCGTCACCGAGGCGCTGCGGCCCTCGCCGTCCACCACCGAGAGTGTGGTGAAGCCCGGCCCGTCGGGCAGGACATTGGCCTGCCGCTGCGCCCCGAAACGCGCCGCGGGGCGCCCGTCCACCAGCACCGTGAAAGGCGGCCGACCGCCCGTCGTGCGCACGACCAATTGCTCCATCTCGCCGCGCGCTGCGCCGAGATCGACGCGCACGCCGTCCGGTGGGAAGGCGATCTTCAGGTCGCGCGTATCCCCCGCCTCCTCGCGCGCCGGCCCGAACCGGCGCAGCGGCGCGGGCAATTGCGGATGGGTGAGCGCTGCCGCAGCCGCCGGTCGGGCCGGCATCGCTGCCGGAGACCCGAGGCGGGCGAAGGCGTCGAACAGGATCGGCGCCGCGGCGGTCCGGCCGGTGATGCCCGGCACCGAGGATCCGTCGGGCCGGCCGACCCAGACGGCGACCGTACGGCGACCGTCAAAGCCGACGGCCCATGCGTCGCGGTAGCCGTAGGAGGTGCCGGTCTTGTAGGCGAGGCGGCCGGTCAGCGCCGCATCGGGAGCCGGTGCTTCGGTGAGGATGTCACCGACATGCCAGGCCGCGGCCTCGTCGGTGAGCGGTCGTCCCGCCGTCTGCGGCGCGCCCAGCCGCTCCACAAGGTCCGCCATCTCGCCACCGCGGGCGAGGCCGGCATAGAGCGCGGCGAGGTCGGCGAGGCGCAGGCCGACGCCGCCGAGTCCGACCGCCAGCCCCGGCACCTCGCCGCGCGGCAGGACGGGGCGGATACCCGACTGCTGGAGGCGCGAGAAGAAGCGCTGCGGGCCGACGGCCTCGAGCAGCGCCACCGCCGGCACATTCAGCGACATCTGCAGCGCCACGCGGGTGGGCACGGTGCCCTGATAGCCGCGGTCGAAATTCGTCGGCGCATAGGTGCCGAAGCGTGACGGACGGTCCTCGATGAGGGTCTCGGGATGGGCGAGTCCGGCCTCATAGGCCATGGCGTAGATGAAGGGCTTGAGCGTCGACCCCGGCGAGCGCACGGCGCGGGTCATGTCGATGGCGCCCTGCCGCTCGTGGTCGAGCGGATCGGCGGCGCCGATGCGCGCGATCACCGCGCCGGAGCGATGGTCGATGGCGATGAGCGCACCGGACAGGCGCGTGCCGAGCGCCCGGACCCGCTCGCGCAGCAGCGCCTCCAGCGCCTCCTGCGCGGGGCGATCATAGGCCATGCGGTGGACCCGAATCGCCGGCATGGCGGCAATCGCCTCGCCGCTGGCGTGCCAGGCGAAGGTCGGCATCGCCCGGCGTGCGACGGGGACGCGTTCGGCCTTGCCGGAGGCCGCCTGTTCGGGCTTCAGCACGCCCGCCGCGAGCATGCGGTCGAGCACCCGGTCACGCGCCCGGCGTGCCGCTTCCGGGTGGCGGTCGGGACGCCGCGCTTCCGGCGATTGCGGGATGGCGACGAGCAGGGCCGCCTCGCCCGGCGACAGGCGACGCGGCTCCTTGCCGAAATAGGCGAGCGAGGCCGCGCGGATGCCCTCGACATTGCCGCCATAGGGCGCGAGCGACAGATAGAGGTCGATGACCCGCGGCTTGCCGAGATCACGCTCCAGCCTGAAGGCGCGGGCCATCTCGCGCAGTTTCACGGCGATGGAACGGCCGTCCTCGCGCTTGTCGATGAGGCGGGCGACCTGCATGGACAGGGTCGAACCGCCGGAGACGATGCGACCGCTCGTCGCCCACTGGCCGGCGGCCCGCAGCAGCGCCAGCGGGTCGACGCCGGGATGGCTTGCAAAGCGGCGGTCCTCGTAGGCGGTCAGCATGCGCAGGAACAGCGGGTCGACATCGGCGGCGGCGCCGGGAAAGCGCCACATGTCGTCATCGGTCTGGAACGGCCGGAGGAGCCGCCCGTTCCGGTCCACCACCTCGCGGGAGAACGGCGTCTGCGCCCCGTCCGGCCCCGCGCCGGCCCGGTGCAACGCCACGGCCAATCCGATTCCGGCGAGCACCAGCCCGCAGGCCGCCAGCGCCGCGATCCGCGCCTTGCCCATGGACACGCTCCTAGCGGGCGCCGGCCGTCACCTCGGTCTGGCCGACCGCGGTGCGTGCCGACCGCTCGGGCCGGTACATGTCCTCGATGGTGGCAGGGGGCACGAGATAGCGTCCCGGCGTCACGGCGCGGATCATATAGGCCACCTGCCAGGTGCCGGCGGCACCGCTGCTGCGGCTGTAGGCGGCCAGGAAGCGGTCGTCGCGGAAGGCCTTGTAGTCAGGCTGGACGGCTTCCGCCGGCAGCCAGCGCAGAGCCGAGGTCTCGGCCGAGGCGATGAGGCTCGGATTGTCGATCTCGAAACCGGCAGGCAGTCGGTCGACCAGCATGATCTGGCCGAGCTGCGGGTTGGTTTCCGTCACCTGCAGCACCACCACGAGGCGGGTGCCCTGGGCGACGCGGCTGATGTCGGCAGGCTGACCGGTCAGCGTCATGTAACGCCGTTGCAGGGTAAAGCCATTGGCCGCGGCGGGTTCAGGCGTCGCCGGCGTGCCGGTGACCGCGACGACGGCGCGCACCGCCTCCGGGCCCGTATTGCGCAGGGCGAGACCTGCACCCAGTTCGTCGGACCGGATGGTCCGCGCCAGCGCGCCCTCATGCGGGCTGCCACCGTCATCGAGGCGGATGCGCTTGGCGTCCTCGATCAGCGCCTGTGCCGCGAGCACGAGCCAGACCTTCTCCTGGGTCGACAGGTAGCGGGTGCGCCCGCGCAGATCCTCGACGACGCGCTGGGCGTCGGCGACGATGCGGCGAGTAACGCGCGCCTCGACCCCGAGCGCCATCAGCGCGGCAACGTCACGCAGCCGCGAGCCATAATCGAAGCGGCCCATATCGGTCTGGCCACGGGCGGTGAGCATCGTCACCGCCGAGGCCATGACCCGTTCGGCCCGGCCCATGTCGCCCATCAGGGCGAGCGCCGCTCCGAGCTGGCCACGGGCCACCGGCGTCGCGATCTCGTTCAGCTGGGTGTCGGCGAGCCAGCGCAGTTCGGACAGCGAGCCGCGGCCGTTGCGCGCCAGCACGTAATGGGCATAGGCGAGGTCCATGCCCTTGTTGTCGCCGACGCCGTTGGTCGAGACGACGAGGGTGCGCAGCCGCTCGATCGCGAGGTTGAAGGCCGCGGTCGGGATGCCGTAGCCCTTCTCCTTTGCCCGCGACAGGAAGTCCGTCACATAGGCGTCGAGCCAGGCGTCCTCGTTGGAACCGGCATTCCACAAGCCGAACGAACCGGAGCCCGAGGACCGCGACAGGATGCGCTCGATCGAATCGCGGACACGGTCGGCCACCGGCGTCTCGAGGCCGAGGCCACCCTCGGCCGCCGCAAGGACGTCGAGATAGAGCAGCGGCAGGGCCCGCGAGGTGATCTGCTCGGTGCAGCCGAAGGGATAGCGGTCGAGCGCGAGGATCAGGCCGGGCACATCGATGGCGGTCGAGGGGCCGACCGAGACGGCGACCCGCGCCGAGCCCGCGAGGAAATCGCCCAGGAGATCGCTGGACACGGTGACCGACTGGCCCGGCTCCATGGACAGGACGGTGCGGCGCGCGATGTCCGGCAGGGCCGGCCTGACGCCGAGCGCATAGCGCGAGGTGACGTCAAGGCCGTTGGGACCGGTGAGCTGCACGGACAGGTGCCCGACCCCGAGGCCGGAAGCCGAAAGCGGCAGCGATACCGAACCGCGGCCGCCGGCGGCACCGAGCTGCACCGTCGCCTGCGTCTGCGTCAGCCGCAGCGGACCTTCCGGCCTGACGGTGACGCGATAGGCGCCGGCCGGGCCCTCGGCATTGACGAAGTCGAGCCGCGCCGTGGCGCTGTCGGCATGGCCGAGCACCCGCGGCAGGGTCGCGGTCACCACGACGGGATCGCGGGCGATGACATCGCGGGAGGCCGAGCCGTGCTTCTTCGTCGTCCAGGCCATGGCCATCAGGCGCACGGTGCCGTTGAAGTCGGGGATGTCGAAGACGGCTTCTGCCGTGCCGTCGGCTCCGACCGTCAGGATACCGGAGAACAGCGACAGCGGCTGCTGTGCCGGCGGCGCGCCGGAGAAGCGGTTCGTCGGCCCGTCGCCGCCGGAGCGGATGGAGCCGCGCACCGCCGACATGCCGTCGATCAGCAGACCGTA
>JAIEPJ010000016.1 GCA_019749835.1 Phreatobacter sp.
GGGCAGGGGCTGGACGAAGCCTTCCTCGGTGAGAAAGGCGATGCGCTCGGGATCTAGTGGCCTGCCCGACAGCGCCTCGTAGCGGGACAGGTCGATGCCCTCGGCGAGCCGCAGGCCCATGACCAGGAACTCGTCGGCATTCTCCATCTGCACCAGGTTTTCCTCGGCGACGATTCCTGAGCCCTGTTTCTCGACGCGCTCCAGCCAGGTCTCCGGGTGCCTTTCGGTCGAGGTCGCCACCCGGCCGTTGCCGAGGGAGAGCCGTCCATGGGCGCCGGGCCCCGCGCCGACGAAGTCGCCGGAGCGCCAGTAGATGAGGTTGTGGCGGCATTCGGCGCCGGGGCGCGCGTGGTTGGAGATCTCATAGGCGGGCAGGCCGGCCTCGGTGCAGACGGCTTGCGTGAGGTCGTAGAGGACGCGGCTCATCTCGGCGTCGGGCATGGCCAGCTTGCCGGCCTTGTGCAGGGCCTCGAACATGGTGTCGGGCTCGATGGTGAGCTGGTAGAGCGACAGGTGCTCCGCCGCTTCTGCGATGGCACGCCGCAGTTCCGCCTCCCAGCTCGCCTCGGTCTGACCGGGCCGGGCATAGATGAGGTCGAAGGAATAGCGGTCGAAATGGCGGCGGGCGACGTCGACGGCGCGCAGGGCCTCGTCAGCCGAATGGGTGCGGCCGAGGCTCTTCAGGTCGGCATCGTCGAGCGCCTGGACCCCGAGCGAGACGCGGTTGACGCCTGCCGTGCGGAAGCCGCGGAAGCGTTCCGCCTCGACACTGGTCGGATTGGCCTCCAGCGTCACTTCGCAACCAGGCGTGACGGTCCAGAGCCGGGCGATGGTATCGAGGATGGCACCCACTGTCGCGGGCTCCATCAACGAGGGCGTGCCGCCGCCGAGGAAGATGGAGGAGACGGTGCGCCCTGGCGTGCGCCGCGCCGCTGTCGCCAGTTCGCGGCCGAAGGCGGCGACGAAACGCGCCTGATCCGGCGCCACGTGGCGGACATGGCTGTTGAAGTCGCAATAGGGGCACTTGGAGGCGCAGAAGGGCCAGTGGACATAGATCCCGAAGCCGGGATCGTCCTGGCCCCCCGTGCCCGGCGGGGAGGTGGTCATGGATCAGGTCTCGACGCCGGGCGGAGGGTCCGGCGGCTCTTGCCGTGAGGTAGCTCTCCCGGGGCCGGATGGCTAGGGGCGGGAGCGAGGCGTTGCAGAACCGGAGTGCGTACTGCGAGGCTCGCGCATCGTCCGGTGGCGAGCCTCGAAGGACGCACCTCGCTGATGCAAGGCGCCGGTCCTCAGCCCCCCGCCGGCTCCAGCGCCAGCCATTCGCGCACCCGGGTTTCGGGATCGTCGGCCTTGGCGATATCGGAGACGACCGCGATGGAATCGGCCCCCGCGCCATAGACGGAGGGCGCGCGTTCCAGTGTGATTCCGCCGATGGCGACGAGCGGGATGGCGCCGATCCGCTTCTTCCAGATGCCGATGCGGTCGAGGCCCTGGGGGCCGAAGCGCATGGCCTTCACCGTCGTCTCATAGATCGGACCGAGGGCGATATAGTCCGGCGCATGGGCGAGCGCGGTGTCGAGCTCGGCCTCGTCGTGGGTCGACAGCCCGAGCGTCAGACCCGCCGCCCGGATGGCCCGCACGTCGGCGGTGGCGAGATCCTCCTGGCCGAGATGCAGGTGGCGGGCCCCGCCGGCGATGGCGGCGCGCCAGTAATCGTTGATGACCAGCCGGACCGGCAGCCCCTCGACCGATTCGACGGCTTCGCGGACGAGGGCCGCAGCCTGCGCTTCGCCGAGCCCCTTGACCCGCAACTGGATCGTGCCGACCCCGAGATTGGCGAGGTCCATCAGCATGCGGATGCTGTCGACGACGGGGTAGAAGCGATCGGGATAGGGCAGATGCGTCATGGGCTCGTGCTCCTGATGGCGATGATCCGGGCTCACGGCCCTCGGGGGCGTGCGGACTTTGACGGCGGCGTGCGGCAAGTCAAGGCGACGGCGCTGCGGGTCAGCCGATCCGGCGGCGTTCCTCTTCCATGGCGCGCTCGGCCCGTTCCATCATCTCGCCGGCCTTGAGGCCGGCCGGGATCAGCGGCAGGCAGGACATGGTGATGGTCCCGGGACGCTTGGCCGGGCGGCCGATGCCCCAGAACCGGCCGGAATTGACGACGACCGGCAGGACCGGCACGTCGAGCCGGCCATAGAGCAGTTCGACCCCGCGTTTGAAGGCGATGGCCTCGTCGGGATCCTTGCGGGTGCCCTCGGGAAAGAGCAGCACGGGGCGCCCTTCGGCGAGGGCCGCCTTGGCGCCCTCGACCATGCGGCGCAGCGCCTGCGTCCCCGATTCGCGGTCGATGGTGATCATCGGCGAATGACGCAGGTACCAGCCGAAGACCGGGATCTTCAGCAGTTCCTCCTTGGCGACGATGGCGACGTCCGGAAACAGCCGGATGAAGGCGATGGTCTCCCAGGTGGATTGATGATTGCAGACGATGAGGCAGGGCCCGGTCGGGCGGTTGGCGCTGCCGATCTCGACATGGTCGAGGCCGATGACGGTACGCAGGAGCCCCATGACGCCGGATACCCAGAGCCGCGACACGCCGCGCAGTCTCCGCGCGTCGGCCCAGAGCAGCGCCGGGATCAAGGCGCCGAACAGGGCGGTCCAGCCGCCGAGAAGGAGATCGAAGGTTCGGGAACGGAGTGCGGTCATGGTCTCCGATCGCGGTGGCTCGCGGCCGTCGCGCCGTGCGCGGGCCTGTGGGTGGATGCCATAGGCAGTGTCGACGCCCCTGTCACCCTCGCAGATGATGCGCGACGATCATGTCGGGCGAAAGGCACGGGCGCGCGATGCGGTTTGCAGCTTTCACCCCGTCGGGCAAATCGGGTAAAGACCCTGCAACCGTCGCGTAACTGGACGCGACCCGATCAAGACGCGATCCGTCGGAGCCGCCCATGTCGCATACGCCGCTCGATGCCCACGATATCGGCCGGGTCCTCAACGAGGCGCTGCCCTATATGCAGAAATACGACGACGAGATCGTCGTGGTGAAATATGGCGGTCACGCCATGGGCGACGAAGGCGGCGCGCGTTCCTTCGCTCGCGACATCGTCATGCTGGAGCAGTCGGGCATCAATCCGGTGGTCGTCCATGGCGGCGGACCGCAGATCGGCCAGATGCTCGCCAAGCTCGGAATCAAGAGCGAGTTCGTCGACGGGCTGCGGGTCACCGACAAGCAGACGGTGGAAATCGTCGAGATGATCCTCGCCGGCTCGATCAACAAGCAGATCGTCGGCTTCATCAACGCCGCCGGCGGCAAGGCCATCGGCCTGTGCGGCAAGGACGGCGACATGGTGAAGGCCCGCAAGGTCAGCCGCACCGCCCGCGATCCCGATTCCAACATCGAGAAGGCGGTCGATCTCGGCTTCGTCGGCGAACCCGACAAGGTCGACACCAAGGTTCTCGATACCGTGCTGGGCAAGGACCTGGTCCCCGTCCTGGCGCCGGTGGCGACCTCGGTCGAGGGCGACACCTACAACGTCAATGCCGACACCTTTGCCGGGGCCATCGCCGGGGCGCTGAAGGCCAAGCGCTTGCTGCTGCTCACCGACGTTCCGGGCGTGCTCGACAAGAACAAGAACCTCATCAAGTCGCTCTCGGTCGAGGACTGCCGCCGGCTGATCGCCGACGGCACCGCCACCGGCGGCATGATCCCGAAGATCGAGACGTGCATTTACGCCATCGAACGCGGCGTCGAGGGCGTCGTTATCCTCGACGGCAAGACCCCCCATGCCGTTCTCGTGGAGCTCCTGACCGATGGTGGCGCCGGCACGCTCATCCATGCGTGAGCGGATCTGCGCGGTCGCGGCGGCTTTCATGGCCGCCGTGACCCTCGCATGTCCTGCCGCGGCGGAAACGCGCCTGTGCAACCGCACGAGCGTGCTGACCGAAGCGGCCATCGGCGTGGTCGTCGGCGACACGGCCGCGACGCGCGGCTGGTTCCGGCTCGATCCCGGCCAGTGCCGCGCCATCCTGCAATCGGCGGAGGTGCCGGGGCGCCTTTTCCTGCACACGCGCCCGCTCGGCGAGCCACCGGGAGCGAGCCTCGGACAGCCGGATCATCTGAGCCTGTGCATCGGCGATGGTGATTTTCTGGTGGCCGGAGCGCAGACCTGCCGCCAGCCGAACAACCGCCTTGCCTCCTTCGTCGAGGTCAAGCCGACCGTCGTCGAGGGCATCGGCGTGCTGTTTTTGTCGGAAGAGGCGGATTACGACCTGCCGCAGGCGCGCAAGGCCGGCATCCAGCGCCTGCTGACCCGCATGGGCTATGACCCCGGGCCGATCGACGGTCTGGAGGGTCCGAAGACCGACGCGGCGCTGCGCGCTTTCGTCACCGACCTCAACCTTCCCGCCGACGCCGCCGTCCTGCCGGATATTTTCGACCGCCTGCTGGCGGCGCTGCGGGCCGGCGAGGGGCCCGGCTTCGCCTGGTGCAACGATACCGGCCACCGCATCATGGCGGCGCTCGGCACCGAGGAGGCCGGCCGCATCGTCACGCGCGGCTGGTTCCGCATCGAACCGGGCGCCTGTCTCAAGCCGCCGCTGGAGGGCACTCCGGCACGGGTCCTGTCCTTCGCCGAGGCTGTCGACGCCGAGGGGCGTCCGGTGGCGCGGGACGGGCGGCCGCTGGTCTTCGGCGGTGCGGTGCCGGCCTGCATCCGCACCAGCGAGTTCGAGATCACAGGCTCGACGGACTGCGCCGCCCATGGTGGTTCGCCGGCAAATTTTCTCGTTGTCACTTTCGACGGACGCCGACGCGCGTCCCTCCGCTTCCGGGAGCCCTAATGCCCAGCGCCGCCGATATCCGCCCCGCCTTCGCCGATGTCGAGGCCTGGATCTTCGACCTCGACAACACGCTGTACCCGGCGCACCTGTCGCTGTGGGAGCAGATCGACGGGCGCATCAAGGCCTATGTCGCTAGGCTGCTCGACATCTCCACCGAGGAGGCTTTCTTCCTGCAGAAGGACTACTACAAGCGCTATGGCACCTCGATGCGTGGCCTGATGATCGAACACGGCATGAGTCCCGACGATTTCCTCAGCTATGTGCACGACATCGACCATTCGCCGCTGCAGGCCAATCCCGAACTCGGCGCCGCCATCGCAGCGCTGCCGGGCCGCAAGTTCGTCTTCACCTCGGGCACCCATTCGCATGTCGCGGCAGTGACGCGCCGGCTCGGAATCGAGAACCATTTCGACGGCGTCTTCGACATTGTCGATGCCGGACTGCTGCCGAAGCCGCACCGGCCGACCTACGAGAAGTTCCTGGCCGACCACGGTGTCGATCCGACCCGCGCCGCGATGTTCGAGGATCTCGCCCGCAACCTCGAGGCGCCGCATGCGCTCGGCATGAAGACCGTGCTGGTGGTGCCGGAACGCACCCGGGAAGTGTTCCGCGAGGCCTGGGAGTTCGAGGGACGCGACGACGACCATGTCGATTTCGTCACCGACGACCTGACCGCCTTCCTGGTGATGCTGCGGCTGTGACCGGCGCGGGCGGCTAGAAGCGCCCGCCGGTGTCGAAACCGTCGCCGCCGCCCGAGGACCCTCCTCCCGAGGACCCACCTCCGCCGCTCCAGCCGCCGCCCGAGGAACCCCCGCCGCCGCTCCAGCTCCCGCCGGACGAGCCGCTGCCCCAGGATCCGCCGCCGCCCCAGGCGCCGCCGCCGCCCCACGACCCGTTGTCGGAGCGGCTGCCGCGCCGGCCCTGCTCCATGCGCGACCAGTAGTCGGCGCCGCTGATGACGCCGGTAACGAGGCCGCGCAGGAGGGCCCCGACGACGTCGTTGTTGAAAACGGAGCCGTCGGCGTCGTAGCGGCGCTGCCGGAAGCCGGTGGCGACCTGCGAGACCTCCGCGCGCCGGCGCGTCAGGTCGGCGAGTTCGGCGCGCGTCCGGCGGGCGTCGATCTCGAAGCGCTCCTGGGCGTCGCGCAGCGTGCGGATGCGCCCGACGATCGCCTCGTCGTCAGGCGCCGGCGTCTTCAGCGCCTCGGCATAGAGCCTGTCGATGTCCTCGCGGCGCAGCGTTTCGGCAAGCAGGCCCACCGATTGGCGGAACCGGTCGTCCTCGCCGCGCGCGAAGGCCGCGGCACGGTCGTCCAGCTCCTTGTGCCGCTCTTCCGCCGCGGTACGCGCCGCGTCGCGTTCGGCGAGGCTCTGGCGGAGGGCGGCAATCGCGGCCTCGGCGGCCTCGCCACCGGTTCCCTGAAAGGCGCCGTTCTCCATCGCCTTCACCCGCTCGTGCGCGTCGACGGCGAGGCCGGCGCTGCGATTGGCATGTTCGCGCAGGCGCTTGGGGATTTCGGTCAGGCGTGCATAGTTCGGCCGCGCGTCGTTGTAGCGGACGATGCCCGCGACCCACCCGTCGAGCAGACGGGCGATGTTGCCGGCCTCATAGGCCTGGGTGGCATAGCCGCGGGTCCACAGATACATGAACAGCGGATCGTCCTCGTAGGGCTTGCGCTTCTCCTCGAGCTCCTGCTCCGCCAGCGCCGCCTTCTTTTCCGATTCCTGCGCGACCTGCACGGCGGCGTCCGCCGCGCTCTTGGCGGCTAGGTAGTCGCTCCTGCCTGCAAGGCCTATCTGCGCCTCGTTGGCCACGGTCTCGCGGCGCTCTTCAGCCTCGTCGAGCCGGCGCGCCAGATCCTGCCGCTCGGCGGCGATGCGGCCGATCTCGGCTTCGATCGCGGCGATGTCCTCATCCAGCCTGTTGCGGTCGTTGAGACGCAGCGCCAGCAGCGCGCGCACCTCCGTCGCCACCTGCGTGAGGCGACCGCCGAGCCCGGTCTCGGACTTCAGGCGGAAGGCGGCGAGATCGCGGAAGCGCTCGGCCTCCTCGGCGCGCGCCTCGGCCTGGCCGCGATTGGCCTTGTCGAGCCGCTGGTTCACCTGGTTCTCGGCCTGGCGGATTTCGGCGAGGGCACCCTCGATGCCGCCGAGGGCGGAATGTCCGGGGATCATGCGCGATGCTCCTACCAGCTCGTGATGGCGCCGCCCGGCAGCGCTTCGCGCCAGGTCGGGTCGAGCTGGCCGCGCTGCTTGCGGCCGAGGATGGCGTTCTGGACGATGCCGTCGTCGCGCTTGTCGGCCTCGACGATCCGGTAGAGGCTCTCGGGCACGCGCACGCCCCATTTGGTGACGACGCGCGTGGTGCCGTCCTCCTCCGAGGTGACCGAGCGCGACAGTGGCCGGCCGTCGCGGCCGATCGCCTCGACGATGACATAGTAGTTCATGGCGTTGGGGTTGCGGCGCGGACGGCGCCAGACACCCGTCGATTCGCCCGGCCGCGAGACGATGCGGACGTCATATTCGGTGCGAATGTCGTCGCGCAGCCGCTCGAGATCGGCGACCGCGGCGCGGGCCGCTGCCGCCTTGCCGTCGCGGGCGGCGATCTGGCCGTCCGAGACGAGGGCTGCGACGCGGGCGCGCACATTGTCGGCAGTCGCCTCGCGGGTGATGTCGCCGGAGATGCGCGTGATGGCCGCGGGAATGGTACGGGTCAATTCGACCTGTGCCGAATAGCCCTGCCAGGCGAGGGTGCCGAAACCGAGGGCCAGTGCCGCGACGGCGGCCAGCGCCCACTTGCCCCATCGGCCGCGCGTCACATAGAGCCGCGCCATCTTCACCGACAGGCTCTCGCGCGGCGGCTTGTAGACGAAGCGTTCCTCGCGCAGGGCCTTGACGCCCTGGCGCAGGATCTCGTCGGGCACGTCGATGCCCTGGTTGCGGTAGATGACCCGCAGGCGCTCGATCAGATCCTCGGCCCGGTCACCCTCGGCCAGTTCGCGCTCGGTGATCTTCTGATCGTGACGCAGGGTGTCGACGACATCCATGGCCAGCATGATGTCGTCGAGCTTGGCGGACTGTTTCTCCACCGGGAGCGTGGCCGGAGGGGCGGCGACGGCGGTATCGGTCATCGGATGACCCTCCGGTCAGGCTGCGGGATGCGCCGGGGCGCTTCGGTCAGGTGGCGCCGGCCTTTAGGGCCGGGGCCCTCACATGCCGAGGGCCGCACCCTTTTCGGCGAGGGCGGACAGGCGCTTCTTGCCGTCCTCCACCGCGTCGCGGATCTCCCGGGAGTTTTCGGTCGAGAGCTTGCGCATCTCGTAGATGATCTCGCCGGACTTCTCCTGGAAGGAGACGACGCTCTCGACCAGCTTCTTCACGGCATCAGCGCGGATGGTCGGGCCGTAGCCGGCGCGCAACGCCTCCTCCTGCACCTTGTCGCCGATCTCCGACAGGGTTTCGAGCGACTTGGAGACACCCTCCTTCATCTCGTTCAGGGTACGGGTCGATTCATGCAGGCCCTGCAGGCCGGTGAAGGAGGCCTTCAGCGCGGTCAGGACGGCGTCATTGGTGGAGAAGAACGAGATCGCCTGCGAATAGACGCGCTCCTTGGCGTTGGTCGTCTGCATCAGGCGCGCCATGATGACCTCGGAGGTGTTGTAGCCGATGGTCAGGTTGTCGGAGAGGTCCTTGG
>JAIEPJ010000080.1 GCA_019749835.1 Phreatobacter sp.
ATTGTTGACGAGCAGGCGTGGGACGGAGAGCGCCGCGAGCGTGTCGAACACCGGCTTCATGACGCGGGGGTCGCCGCTCTCATAGGTATGGGCGCGGCCCTGGAGCACCGCGACACGGCAGCCTTCCAGCGTTCCGATGACGAGCCTGCCAGCATGGCCGGACACGCCGACAGGGGGGAAGCCCGGCAACTCGCCATAGGGGATGACGCGGGCGTCCTCCACCGCGTCGGCCAGCGGGCCGAGGCCGGTGCCGAGCACGATAGCGCAGGTGATGGGCGCCTCGCCGGCAACCGCGCGGATGATGCGGGCGGCGGTCATGACAGGTTGTCCGGGCCGAAGGCGTGGGGGAGGAGTTCGGCGAGGGTGAAACGGGCGCGCGGACCCTTCGGACCGGCGACGTGGACAACCAGCGAGCCGGCGCCGAACTCACGCAGCCGCTGGCGGCAGGCGCCGCAGGGCGTGCAGAGCTCCGGACCTTCGCCATAGACGAGGATCTCGGCGATGGTGCGGTCGCCAGCGAGGAGCATGGCGGCTATGGCCCCCGCCTCGGCGCAGGTACCGACGGGATAGGCGGCGTTCTCGACGTTGCAGCCGGAATGGATGCGGCCCGATCCGGCGCGGATCGCAGCGCCGACGCGGAAACGCGAATAGGGCGCATAGGCGGAAGCCTGCGCCTTCCGCGCCGCGTCGAACAGCTCGTCCAGTGCCTGTGTCATGGTGGCTCCCTCACGCCGCGACCCTCCGCCATGGCAGGATATAGGGCAAGGCGGGCGGCGCCTGAACCGAAAAGGGCCCGACGAAGCTCAGGGGTGGATGACCAGCCCGTCCTCGGCACAGGCGACGGTGGCCTTGTCGCGGTTGGCCAGCATCTGCGGTCCCATATGGGTCAGGACGATGCGCTTCGCCGTAAGGTCGGGCAGCCGGCGCGACAGCGTCATCCAGTCGAGGTGGTTCTTCAGCGGGATATCCCAAGTGTAGCATTCGACGAGAAGCACGTCGGCGCCCGCCGCCAGGGGCACCAGGTCCTCGGTCCAGGTGGTGTCGCCGGAATAGGCGAAGACCTTGCCGTCACGGGCGATGCGGTAGCCCTGGCACGGGCCGGCCCGCTGGTCGTGCACCATCGGGAAGGCCGTCACGGCATTGCCGGCGACGGTGCCCGGCTGGTCCGGCGTGATCTCGACATAGGTGATCTCGAAGGAATAGGCGTTGGTCGACGAGCCCGGAAAGGCCGCCTCCATCACCGCCTTCACCCAGTCCTGGACGCGCTTCGGGCCGGCGATGGTCAGCGGTGCGGTGCGGCGCGTGTTGAACAGCGCATCGAGCATGAAGAAGGGCAGGCCGCCGATATGATCGGCGTGGAAATGCGTGAACAGGATGGCCGAAATGCTGTTGCGGTCGATCCCGGCGCGCTGCATCGCGAGGAGGGAGGTCGCGCCGCAATCGACCAGCATCACCGTGCCGTCGTCGCCGGCGAGGTGCAGGCAGGTCGAAAAGCGTCCGCCCGTGCCGAAAGCATCGCCGGAGCCGAGAACGGTGATCTTCATGGGCCATCCATGGTTGAGGTCGAGGCATCCGGGGTGTGAGCCGCGGCCCGGCGCCGGTGCCCGGTCACCGGGATCATATGAGCATGCGGGGCGATGTCTTTGAAGCGCTGCGCCGCCGGCGACTCCGCAGCATCCTTTCCAAAGAATTGCCCCCGTTCCGCTCTGCGATAGACCCGCATCGTTGCAGGCCTCGTTCTCGTCCGCAACGGATGACACCGGCCCACCTGGCGTGCACAGTCCCGCTCCCTCGCAGCGACATGTCTGGCCATGACCCCATCAGAAACGCTCACGCTCCCCGGCCTGTCTGCGCCCGGGTCGATCGGCATCGACGGCAACGGCATTCCCCATATCCGGGCTGAGAACGAAGCCGATCTGTTCTTCCTGCAGGGCTTTCACGCCGCGCGCGAGCGTCTGTTCCAGATCGATCTCTTCCGCAAGCGTGGCCTCGGTCTCCTCTCGGCCGATTTCGGCCCGGGCTATATCGAACAGGATCGCGCCTCGCGGCTGTTCCTCTACCGCGGTGACCAGGAGGCGGAATTCGCCGCCTACGGCCCCGAGGCCGAGGCGACCTTCACGGCCTTCGCGAAGGGCATCAACGCCTTCATCGCCATGACCGAGGCCGATCCTTCGCTGCTCCCCGTCGAGTTCGGCCTGCTCGGCACGAAGCCGGCGCGCTGGTCGCCGGGGGACGTGTCCCGCATCCGCACCCATTCGCTGTCGCGCAATGCGCTGTCGGAGATCCTGCGTTGCCAGGTCCACGCCAGGGCTGACCATCGCACCGACCTGCTGCGCCGCTATCTCGAGCCGAAGATCACACCGTCCGTCCCCGAGGGGCTCGACCCCGCCACGATCCCATTGGCGGCGCTGGATGTGGTCAAGCTCGCCACCGCCAACGCCACCTTTTCCAAGGAACGCCTCGCCGCGACCCTCGAGGAGGCGCCGAAATGGCGCGCGACCACCGACCTGCTGGAGGTGGTCCTCGACGCCCAGTATACCGGCTCGAACAACTGGGCGGTGCACGGGTCGAAGACCGAAACGGGGATGCCGATCCTCGCCTCCGATCCACACCGGATCCACGGCATGCCCTCGCTGCGGACCATCGTTCACCTCACATGCCCCGGCCTCGACGTGGTCGGGGCGGGCGAGCCCTCCGTTCCCGGCGTGATGATCGGACACAACGGCACCATGGCCTGGGGCCTGACGATCTTCTACATCGATCAGGAAGACGTCTATTTCTATGAGACCCATCCCGAGGACCGCGACCTCTACCGCTATGGCGAGGGCTGGGAACGGGTGCGCACGGTCGAGGAGCGCATCAAGGTCAAGGGCTGCGACGACCAGATCCTGACCCTGAAATTCACCCGTCACGGCCCCGTGGTCCTCGAGGATCCCACCGCAGGCCGGCTTTATGCCGTGCGGGCTGCGTATTTCGAGCCGGGAACAGCGCCCTATCTCGTCGCGCACAAGCTCATGCGGGCGAAGAACCTCGCGGAGTTCCGCGCCGCGGCCGTGACCTGGGGCACGCCCTCCTGCAACCTCGTCTATGCCGACACAGCCGGCGATGTCGCCTGGATGCCGGCGGGCATCAATCCGATCCGCCCCAACTGGGACGGGCTCATGCCGGTGCCGGGTGACGGCCGCTACGAATGGGCCGGATGGCGCGACCGGGCGCAGGCGCCCCTCGTGCACAATCCCGATCGCGGCTTCGTCTTCTCGGCCAACGAGATGAACGTGCCGGCGGGCTGGGACCACAAGGCCTATCCCTTCGGCTATGAATGGGTGGACTATTCGCGCGCCACCCGGATCGAGGAGGTGCTCGGTTCGGTTTCGCCGCACACACTGTCCACGTCGCGCGCGCTGCAGACGGACGTCGTCTCCATTCCGGCCCGCCGCCTCGGCAAGCTGCTGGCCGGGCTGACGCCCTCAGATTCGGACACTGCCGCGGCCATCGCCCTGCTGGCCGGCTGGGACCATGCCCTGACCAGCATGTCGCCCGCCGGGGCCCTGTTCGAGGTCTGGTGGTCGCGCCATCTGAAGAAGGCGCTGTGGAACGCCATCGTCGCCCCCGAACTGCACGCATTGATGGTGCCCGGCGACGTCGACGGCACCCTCGCCATCCTCGAAGAGCCCGACGACCGCTTCGGCAGCGACCCTTCTGCGGCGCGAGACGCGATCCTCGTCGCGTCGCTGGCGGCCGCCTTCGGCGAAATGAAGCTGCTGCTTGGGCCCGATCCCTCGGCATGGGCCTGGGGCAAACTGCATCACGGCTATTTCGAACATCCCCTGTCGTTCCTTCTGCCGGAGGAGACTGCCAAGGCCTGGTCGATCGGGCCTGTGCCGCATGCCGGCTCGTCGGTCACGCCGATGCATACCGGTTATCGCGGCACGGATTTCCGTACCATGATGGGCTCGTCGTTCCGGCTCGTCGTCGACCTCGCCGATTTCGATCGCTCGGTGACGATCAACACGCCCGGCCAGTCCGGCGATCCGCGCTCACCGCATTACCGCGACCTTTTCACCCGCTGGGCGGCGGGGGACTATGCGCCGCTGCCCTATACGGCGGCGGCGGTGGCAGCGGCGCTGGTGAACCGGCTGGACCTGAAGCCCGGCTGAAGCGTTTCAGGGACTCTATTTCGCCCGGTAACATTCCATTCGCATCGTGTCGCCGTGCTGAAACCCGCCCTGCATACCCTCTGACAACAATGCTCAGACGGGATGAACCGGCCCATGCCGCACCGTGACGCCCTCGCCAGCCTCAACCAGTCCCTGGCCGCGATCGATGTCATGATCCGGGGCGGCAAGGGTCAGGGTGGCCGTCTCGTCGGCGTGGCGCAGGAAGCCCGTCATGCCGCCGAGACTCTGGTCCGCGTCATGCGGGTCCAGGCCGCCAAGGCCGCCGATGACGTCGCCCTGACGGAAAAGGTCTAGAACCCCGCCGCCTTTCCCGCCCGATCGGCTCAGACCGGCAGGCTCGATGACGCCTTCACCTCCTCCATCACCGCATAGGTCCGCGTCTCGCGCACCCCTGGCAGGGAGAGAAGCACCTCGCCGAGGAAGATGCGATAGGCGGCCATGTCGGCGACCCGCGTCTTGATGAGATAGTCGAAGCCACCGGCGACGAGATGGCATTCCAGGACATCGGGTGCCCGCGCCACGGCGGTGGCGAAGCGGTCGAAGACGTCGGGCGTGGTCTTGTCGAGCGTCACCTCGACGAAGGCGAGGAAGCCCCGCGACAGTTTCTGCGGGTCGAGGCGGGCGCCATAGCCGGCAATGATGCCCTCGCGCGTCAGCCGCTTCACCCTTTCGCTGGTGGCGGTGGGCGAGAGGCCGACCTTTTCCGCCAGATCGACATTGGCGAGGCGGCCGTCGTCCTGCAGCAGGCGCAGGATCTTGCGATCGACCGGGTCGAGAATGGCGCTCACCGTGGAAATGCCGTCAAAAGAAGCATCTGGTAGTTGTTGTCACTATCAAACATCGGAAATTGCCTCTCGAACGGCGGAAATTCTGCGGATACTCTCCCATGATCCCCTAGCGACGCAAGAGGCTCGCCTTGTCCCCCGCACCGTCTTTTCAGGCACCCTATGCCGAGGCCGACGAGATCATCGCGCGCCGCCTTCTCGCGACTGCCGCGCTCCCGGCCACGGCGGAGGCACGCATCGACGCGCGCGCCCGCGAACTGATCGGCGCCATCCGCGCCAAAGCGGGCGGGCTCGGCGGCATCGAGGATTTCCTGCGCGAATATTCGCTGACCACCAAGGAGGGCCTTGCCCTCATGGTGCTGGCCGAGGCGCTGCTGCGCGTGCCGGATTCGCGCACGGCTGACGCGCTGATCGAGGACAAGCTGTCGGGGACCGACTGGGCGCACCGGGCCACCCGGTCGGAGGCCTGGCTGGTCTCGGCCTCGGCCTGGGCGCTCGGCGTCACCGCTCGCGTCATCCATCCCGGAGAGAGCCCGGAGGGCATTCTCGAAACACTCGGCAAGCGGCTCGGACTGCCGACGGTGCGCGCCGCGACGCGCCAGGCCATGCGGCTCCTCGGGTCGCATTTCGTGCTCGGCCAGACCATCGGCGAGGCGCTCGGGCGGGCGGGTTCGGCCCGCCGCTTCCGCTATTCCTACGACATGCTCGGCGAGGGCGCCCGCACGGCTGAGGATGCCGAGCGCTACCTCGCCTCCTACCGCGATGCCATCGCGGCCATCGGCCAGGCCGCCGGCAACGAGTCACTGCCGAACCGTCCCGGCATTTCGGTGAAGCTGTCGGCGCTGCATCCGCGCTATGAGGCTGTGAGCCGCGACCGCGTCATGGCCGAGCTCGTGCCGAAGTTGCTCAAGCTGGCCCAGGCGGCCAGGGCCCATGACCTCAATTTCACCGTCGATGCCGAGGAGGCCGACCGGCTCGAGCTGTCGCTTGACGTCATCGCCGCGGTCCTCGCCGATCCCTCGCTCGCCGGCTGGGAAGGGTTCGGCCTCGCCGTCCAGGCTTACCAGAAGCGGGCGCTGGCAGTGATCGACTGGCTCGATGCCCTGGCGACGCGCCTCGACCGCAAGCTGATGGTGCGCCTCGTCAAGGGCGCCTATTGGGACACCGAGGTGAAGCGTGCGCAGGAGCGCGGTCTGCCCGATTTTCCGGTCTTTACCCGCAAGCCGATGACCGATCTCCACTACATGGCCTGCGCGCGGCGGCTGCTCGCCGCCCGGCCGCGCATCTATCCGCAATTCGCCACCCACAACGCGCTGACCATCGCGACGATCCTCGAAGAGGCCGGGGGGGCCGAGGGCTACGAATTCCAGCGCCTGCACGGCATGGGCGAGGCGCTCTACGAATCCCTGCTGGCGACGCTGCCGGAAGCGGCCTGCCGGACCTATGCGCCGGTGGGCGGCCATCGCGACCTCCTCGCCTATCTCGTCCGGCGGCTGCTGGAGAACGGCGCCAATTCCTCCTTCGTCTCTGCCTCGGCCGATCCGGCCGTGCCGGTGGAGACCCTGCTGGCCCGGCCGCAGAGCTGGATCGGCAATGCCGGCGATGCCCGCCCGCACCGGCTGCCGCTGCCGAAGGACCTCTATGCGCCTGGCCGGGTCAATTCGGCCGGGGTCGAGTTCGGTGACGCAGTGGCGCTCGCCGGCTTTCTCGACGCGGTGGTCAAGGGCCGCGGGCGGGTCCCGGCGACAGCCCAGCCGCTGATCGGCGGCAAGGCCCTGCGCGGTGCCATCCGCTCGGTCATCAGCCCGGTCGACGGCACCCCGGTCGGTGCGGTGGAAGAGGCGGATGCGGCGATGGTCACGGCCGCCTTCGATCGCGCCGCCGCCGGCTTTGCCGGCTGGAGCCGTTCACCCGTCAGCACCCGCGCCGAAGCGCTCGACCGGCTCGCCGATCTCCTGGAGGCCGAGCGTGGCCTGTTCTGCGCGCTGCTCGCCCGTGAGGCTGGCAAGACCCTCGACGACGGCGTGGCGGAGGTGCGCGAGGCCGTCGATTTCTGCCGCTACTATGCGCAGGAGGCGCGCCGGCATTTCGGTGCGGGTGTCCTGATGCCGGGCCCGACAGGCGAGGAGAACCGGCTGACCCTGCGCGGGCGCGGCACCATCGTCTGCATCAGCCCGTGGAACTTTCCGCTCGCCATTTTCCTCGGCCAGGTGGCGGCGGCGCTCGCCGCCGGCAATGCAGTCATCGCCAAGCCCGCCGAACAGACGCCGCTGGTGGCTGCTGCCGCGGTGGCGCTCGCCCACAAGGCCGGCATTCCCGGCGACGTGCTGGCGCTGGTTCCGGGTGACGGCCGCGTCGGCGCGCTGCTGGTGGGCGATACGCGCGTCGCCGGCGTTGCCTTCACCGGTTCGACCGAGGTCGCGTGGAAGATCAACCAGCAACTGGCGGCGAAGCGCGGGCCCATCGTGCCGCTGATCGCCGAGACCGGTGGGATCAACGCCATGATCGTCGATGCCACGGCGCTGCCCGAACAGGTCAGCGACGACGTCGTCATGTCGGCCTTCCGCTCAGCCGGCCAGCGCTGCTCGGCGCTGCGCCTCCTCTGCCTGCAGGAGGACGTGGCGGAGCGCATGCTGGAGATGATCAGGGGGGCTGCTGCCGAACTCAGGATCGGCGACCCGCTCGATCCGGCGACCCATGTCGGCCCGGTCATCGACGAGGAGGCCCAGGCGCGGCTCGAGGCGGTCGTCGACAGGGCGCGCGCGGAGGGGCGGCTCGTCTGGCAGGCAAGCCTTCCCGCCGATGCGCCGGCCGGGCTCTTCGTCGCCCCGGCGATCATCCGCGTGGCCAGGGCCGAGGATCTCACGGAAGAGGTTTTCGGCCCCATCCTGCACGTCACCACCTGGAAGGCCGGCCGGCTCGGGCAGCTCACCGACGCCATTGCCGGCAACGACACCGGCCTGACGCTCGGCATCCATTCGCGCATCGACCAGGTCGTCGAGGAGGTCGTGTCCCGGCTCTCCCACGGCAATGTCTACGTCAACCGCAACATGATCGGCGCGGTGGTCGGCACCCAGCCCTTCGGCGGCTCCGGCCTGTCGGGCACCGGGCCGAAGGCCGGCGGGCCGCACTACCTGCCGCGATTCGCGCTGGAACAGGTGGTGACCGTCAACACCGCCGCGGCCGGCGGCAATGCCAGCCTGCTGGCCGGCGGGGAGGGCTGAGCGCTGCCCGGCGCCGGCCTGGCGGCGGCCGGTTCCGGATCATCCCCGGATCCGGCGCCAGGCCCGGCCGTCGATGGCGACGAGCCCGAGGCCGATCAGGGCCATGCCGGCGAAATGCGTCCAGGCCAACCGCTCGCCGAGGAAGAGGCCCGTCAGCAGGATGGTCGAGACGGGAATGAGGAAGGTCACGAGCAGCAGATTGCTCGGCCCCGCCGTCGCCAGCAGGCGGAAGAAGATGATGTAGGCGAGCGCCGTCGAGAGGATGGCGAGCGCCAGCACGGCGGCGATCGCTGCCGCTCCGGGCATCGGCAGAATCCAGGGCCGGTCGACCAGCCCCACGAGCGGCGCCATGACGAGGCTGGTGATGGTGAGCTGCAGCCAGGCGGTGACGGTCGGCGTCAGGGCCAGCGGCTTGATGCGCCGGCCCCAGAGGCCGGA
>JAIEPJ010000082.1 GCA_019749835.1 Phreatobacter sp.
CGGCGCCGCGGTAGACCATCTCCAGCGCCACATAAAGGATGATCGCCAAGCCCACATAGGCGATCCAGCGGTGCTTTTGCAGCAGCCGGGCAATGAAGCTCGCCGCCAGCCCCATCAGGGCGATCGAGAGCGCCAGGCCGAATATCATCACGTAGGGATGGTCGCGGGCGGCGCCGGCGACCGCCAGCACGTTGTCGAGCGACATCGACACGTCGGCCACCACGATCTGCCAGGCCGCCTGCCCGAAGGTCTTGCGCGGCGCGCGCGCGGCGATCGTCCCGTCGGCGTTGATGTCGACGCCGTCGAGCGCCTCCCGGGCGTCGTTCTCTTGCTCGTGATTGTGGTCGCGCAGTTCGCGCCACATCTTCCAGCACACCCACAACAGCAGCACGCCGCCGGCCAGCAGCAGGCCGATGATCTGCAGCAATTGCGTGGTCACGCCGGCGAAGCCGATGCGCAGCAAGGTGGCCGCGATGATGCCGATCAGGATCGCGCGGGCGCGCTGCTCGGCCGGCAGGCCGGCAGCCGCGAGGCCGATCACGACCGCGTTGTCGCCCGCCAGCACCAGGTCGATCATCACGACTTGAAAGAACGCCGTCAGCGCCTGGGCGGTGAAGATTTCAGCCATCAATTCATTCCAACCGGTTGTTCGCCGCGCCGCACTTCCATGAGCGGAAGGGCCTGTTCGGGATCGCTGAGCAGCGCCGCGCAGACGCCGATGAAGGTCAGCGCACCGGCGACGTCCCAATAGGTCACGCGTGCCGCGGTGCGGGGGCGGGGAAGACGCCATGCCAGGAGGGCGAGCAGGCCAGCGGCGCTAACCGCCACCACGCTGAAGGCGGGAAGCACCAGCGGCCTCGGCAGCATCCAGACGGCGAGCGCGAATGCGACTGCGCCCAAGGAGGCCGCCAGCGCCACGGCAACCATCGGGCCGTCCCACGGGCCGGTTCGCCGTGGTGGATTGGAAACCGGGATGTCAACCGGCAATGAACCCTCCCTCGGCGTACGCTTCCGCCGCCACGCACGCTTTCCCCTCCGGCCGCCTTGCAGCGCCGTTGAATTGTGCTACCGTCCATTTCGCGTAACGGTATTCAGTGTTGCCTAGTTTAGTACACTTGAAACGTGGGATCGATCAAGGGGGTTCCAGCGCGGTGGGGACGTCGATGCATTTCGCCAAGGCGGAGCCGGGGGCACGGCTGCTGCGCAAGCAGGCCGGGACGTGGCTGAAGGAGCTGCGAAACCAGGCAGGACTGTCGCAGGTGGAATTGGCCGAGCGTCTCGGCCTGAAATATTATACGTTCATCTCACAGGTGGAGAACGGGTTCGGCCGGGTGCCGACCGATGCGATGGAAGGCTGGGCGGTGGCGCTCGGCGTTCCGCCGCCGGAATTCGCCCGCAGGCTGCTGGCCTTTTACGACCCCGAGCTTCACCGCTTGCTGTTCGAGGTCCAACAATGACAACAACCCTGGCGACCGACAATGTCGTGACCTTTCCCCGCGCCGCGTGCGAACGGCCGCAGACCTGGCAGCGGATCTGGCGCCAGGACGAGCTGCAGTCGCTGGTGGCGCTCTATGCCGCGCAGGCGCGGCATAGCGAGGTGGTGGCCTGGGACGTGGGCACCACCGAGGCGGGCGACCCGCAATTCTACCTGATCGGCCCCGGCCCGGAGCACGACTGCCTGCTGTGCGTTTCGCGCATCGGCCGCCTCTATGTGCTGGAGGACGCCTATGGCGGCCTGCTGGCCGAGGACGGCCGGCTCGGTGCGGTCACCGACAAGGCGGCGCGGGCGCTGTCGCAGCGCCACAGCGCCTTCGTGGTGCGGGCGCTGCTAGGGCTGTGCGCCTTCCGGGTGATGATCGAGCAGAAGATCGAGCCGTTCCTGGCCGAGTCGACCGAGAACCTCACCCGCTTCGCCCCGCAGCTCGCGGCCTTTGTCTGAGCGGTCCGCGCGCCGCCGCGCCGGGACAATAAAACAGGCGCCGCCGGGGAACGGCGGCGCCTGTTTGCTTTGTCGAGAGCTCCCCTATTCGGCGTGCTCGCTCGCCACATGCGCCTTGCGGCGGCCAAAGGTGAGCCAGGCGCCCACCGCCACCACGAAGGCGGCACCGGCGATCGCGGACGGGATCTCCATCCGGTGCGCCAGATCGGTGCCGAGATTGCGCATCACCCCGACGTCGCTGACGAACAGTTCGCCGGCGATCCAGCCGAGCAGGCCGGCGCCCGCCCACACCAGCAGCGGGAAGCGGTCGAGCAGCGCCATGATGATGGCACTGCCGGCGATGATCATCGGAATCGAGATGCCGAGGCCGATGAACAACAGCACCCAGCTCCCCTTGGCGACCGCCGCGATGGCGATCACGTTGTCGAGGCTCATCACCACGTCGGCGACCGCGATCGTCACCATGGCGCGCCACAGCGTGTCGGCGGCGCTGACGGTGTCGTTCACGTCCTCCGATTTCGGCCGCACCAGGTCGACCGCGATGTAGAGCAAGGCGACCGCGCCGGCGGCCTTCAAATAGGGGATCTCCATCAGGGTGGTGACGATGCCGGTGAAGACGATGCGCAGGCCGACCGCGAGGCCGGCGCCGAGGATCATGCCCCACATGCGCGACTTCGGCGGCAGCGACCGGCAGGCCATCGCGATCACGACCGCGTTGTCGCCCGACAGAAGAATGTTGATCCAGATGATCTGGCCGATCGCCAGCCAGAATGCCGGAGAATTGAAATCCACCTCTATCCTCCCGTCGGGCGGTTTGCAGGCCGCCCTTGATCGATTGCCCAATCGCCTATGCGCGGCTTCGCCGGATGCCCCTCGGGGCCTTTGAAGAAGCTGCGATGTGCTCCGGAACGGCGAGCTGATCGGGAACCAGGGTCACGCGGGCCGCTCCGGTCGTCCCAGTCCGACATCGCAGCTTCTGGGAGCTGCCAGAGGGGCCCGGCCTGGCGGCTTCCTGTTTGTCGCCTGCGCTTTAGCGCGTCAATGTTTCAGAATTGCTGTACAGGCGCGGATCCGCGCTGTTGCCGCATGCGGACGAACGCTTATGTTGCCGGCAGGTAGCGCCGGCCGATCGCGGCCGGCCGACAAGCAAGGCCCTGACAGATGCAAGACGCCCCCCGGCCCGCGACCCGCGGTCGCCGCGACGATGCTCCCGACACATTGCCGGAGTGGAACCTCGCCGATCTCTATCCCGCGCTCGACGCCCCGGAGGTGACGCGCGATCTGATCCGCGGCGAGGAGGAATGCGAGGCGTTCGAGGCGGCCTACAAGGGC
The DNA here is from genome assembly GCA_019749835.1 of Phreatobacter sp. Classification (GTDB taxonomy): domain Bacteria; phylum Pseudomonadota; class Alphaproteobacteria; order Rhizobiales; family Phreatobacteraceae; genus Phreatobacter. The sequence continues at coordinate 3,272 of JAIEPJ010000082.1, forward strand.
AAGCTGGCGGCGCTCGCGGCCGGGCCCGACGCCGGCGCCGCGCTCGCCGCCGCGGTCCGCCGCTACGAGGCGGTCGAGGATCTGCTGGGGCGGCTGATCTCGTTCGCGTCGCTGGTCTATGTGGGCGACACCACCGATCCGGCGCGGGCGAAATTTTACGGCGACGTGCAGGAGAAGATCACCGCCGCCTCGCTGCACCTTCTGTTCTTCACGCTCGAACTCAACCGGGTCGACGACGCGGCGCTCGAGCGCGCGATGGCGGACGCCGCGCTCGGCCACTACCGGCCATGGATCGAGGACGTCCGCAAGGAGAAGCCCTACCAGCTCGACGACCGGCTGGAGGAGCTGTTCCACGAGAAGTCGGTGACCGGCTATTCGGCCTGGAACCGGCTGTTCGACGAGACCATCGCGGGCCTGCGCTTCGAGGTCGAGGGCGAAGAGCTGGCGATCGAGCCGACCCTCAATCTGCTGCAGGACCCCGACGGGGGAAAGCGCGCGGCGGCGGCGCACGCCATCGCCGCCACCTTCAAGCAGAACCTGCGGCTGTTCGCGCTCATCAGCAACACGCTCGCCAAGGACAAGGAGATCTCCGACCGCTGGCGCGGCTTCAAGGACATCGCCGACGCCCGCCATCTGTCGAACCGGGTCGAGCGCGAGGTGGTGGAGGCGCTGGTGGAGGCGGTGCGCGCCGCCTATCCGAAACTGTCGCACCGCTACTACCGGCTGAAGGCGCGCTGGTTCGGCCAGGAGACGCTGCCGCATTGGGACCGCAATGCGCCGCTGCCGGACGTGCCGATGCAGACCATCCCGTGGCGCGAGGCGCGCGAGACCGTGCTCTCCGCCTACGGGACGTTCTCGCCCGAGATGGCGGCGGTGGCCGAGCGCTTCTTCCGCGACCGCTGGATCGACGCGCCGGTGCGGCCCGGCAAGCAGCCGGGCGCCTTCGCGCATCCGACCGTGCCGTCGGCGCATCCTTACGTGCTGCTCAACTACCAGGGCAAGCCGCGCGACGTGATGACGCTCGCGCATGAGCTCGGCCATGGCGTGCACCAGGTGCTGGCGGCGCCCAACGGTGCGCTGATGGCGCCGACGCCCTTGACGCTGGCCGAGACCGCGAGCGTGTTCGGCGAGATGCTGACCTTCCGCTCGCTGCTTGCGCGCATCACCGAGCCGGCGCAGCGCAAGGCGATGCTCGCCTCCAAGGTCGAGGACATGCTCAACACGGTGGTGCGGCAGATCGCCTTCTATTCGTTCGAGCGCAAGCTGCACAGCGAGCGCAAGCTCGGCGAGCTCACGCCCGACCGGATCGGCGAATTGTGGATGAGCGTGCAGGGCGAGAGCCTCGGCCCGGCGATCGAGCTCAAGCCCGGCTACGAGACTTTTTGGGCCTATATCCCGCATTTCGTGCACTCGCCGTTCTACGTCTACGCCTATGCGTTCGGCGACTGCCTGGTGAACTCGCTCTACGCCGTCTACGAGCGCGCCGCCGACGGCTTCGCCGAGCGCTATCTGGCGATGCTGGCGGCCGGCGGCACCAAGCACCACGCCGAACTGCTCGCCCCCTTCGGCCTCGACGCCCGCGACCCCGCCTTCTGGCAGGGCGGGCTGAGCGTGATCGAACGGATGATCGCCGAGCTGGAGGCGATGGAGGATTGAATCCTCCATCGCTCCTCGTATTAAAGTTGAAGGATGGAATCCCTGGAACCCGAGGTCCGTGCCGAATATCAGCGCGCCATAGCGAGTCTTGATGGCACCGATAGGCAGTACGGTTCAGAGTACCTCTCGACGGCCGATGTGCTTCGAGCCCACTTTCTGATCGCCAATCATTTCTATCTCGAAGGTGAGGGGCTGGGCGGCATTGGGCCAAGAGATGTCAATCTGTTGCATTCGGCGGTGAGCCGGCAAACCGTCTCATTCGGCGGGAGGGTGAAATGGACCGATAGATTTGACATCTGCGCAACCTTATTTTTCGGAATAATCAAGAATCATCCATTTTACGATGCGAACAAGCGAACAGCATTTCTGAGCGTTTTGTATCTATTGCATAGGTACGGTTGGTGTCCGGACGTCCCGCAGCGTGAATTTGAAGATTTTACGGTAGAGATTGCGGATGGGTTGCTAGAAAAATATGATAGATTTAAAAAATTACGAAAGAATGGGGATCCTGATCCCGAAGTAAAATACATTTCTTGGTATCTCAGAAATAAGACCCGCAGAATAGATAATCGTAATTATTCAATTACATATAGAGAATTGAAGGCTATCTTAAATCGGTATGAGTTTTCCCTCTCAAACCCGCGGGGAAATTACATTGACATTGTCAGGTTAGAAAAGCGTCGTCGACTCTTTGGATTGGGGCCGGAAGAGATTGTCGAACGCCGCATCGCCCAGATTGGGTTTCCTAGGTGGACGGCGGAGGTCGGAAAAGCAGCTGTCAAGACTGTGCGAGAGGCCACGGGTTTAACTCACGATCGCGGAATCGACTCGGCGGTTTTTTTCCAGGGGTTGGATCCAATGCAAACTTTGATTGCTACATATCATGAGCCGCTAATGAGGTTGGCTCATCGATAATGTTCTGGGAACCCTGACTCTGGAATTCGGCGAGCAATCTGTTTCTATGGCTCCGATTTGAGTCCACTGTCAGTTTGCAGGTTGAAGTCGTGGATCAAGGGCTACACATCACACTTACTAAGGCGTCCCCAAACGAATTGAATCGACAGAGTGACGTACCGATATCGCATGACGTTTGAGGCATTTGCCAAAAGCTGATGTCCGACTCCGAACGCAACCGTTTCTCCGCCCGCGCCGCGCGCTATGTGCGGGTCGGGGCGAATGTCGGCGGGGTGGCGGCCCGCATGGCGGGGGCGCGGCTGTTCGGGCTGGAACTCGACCGCGGCCGCAACGCCGCCGAGCTGGCGGCGGCGCTCGGCGGCCTCAAAGGGCCGATCATGAAGGTGGCGCAGCTCATGGCCACCATCCCGGACGTGCTGCCGCCCGAATACACCAGCGAGCTCGCCAAGCTGCAGAGCCAGGCGCCGCCGATGGGCTGGGCCTTCGTCAAGCGCCGGATGACGGCGGAGCTCGGCGCCGGCTGGCAGCAGCGCTTCGCTCGCTTCGAGCACCAGCCGGCGGCCGCCGCCTCGCTCGGCCAGGTGCACCGCGCCGAAGCGCTCGACGGCGCGCCGCTCGCCTGCAAGCTGCAGTATCCCGACATGCAGTCGGCCGTGGAGGCCGACCTGCAACAGCTCGAATGGCTGTTCGCGCTTCACCGCCGCATGGACCCGGCGATCGACACCTCCGAAATCGCCAAGGAGATCGGCGCGCGCGTGCGCCAGGAGCTCGACTACCGCCACGAGGCCAAGCACGCCGCGCTCTACCGCACCATGCTGGCGGACGAGCCGCTGGTGCGGGTGCCGGCGGTGTGGCCGGAACTTTCCACCGGCCGGCTGTTGACGCTCGACTGGCTGGAGGGCCGGCCGCTGCTCGATTTCAAGGACGCCTCGCTTGAAGCCCGCAACCGGCTCGGCACCGCGATGTTCACCGCCTGGTGGTTCCCGTTCAGCCGCTTCGGGGTGATCCACGGCGACCCGCATCTCGGCAACTATACGGTGTTCGCCGGCCAGGACGGCGCCCCCGGCGGCATCAATCTGCTCGACTATGGCTGCATCCGCATCTTCCCGCCGCGCTTCGTCAACGGCGTGGTCGACCTCTACAACGGCCTCAAGCGCGACGACCGGGCGCTGATCGTGCACGCCTATGAGAGCTGGGGCTTCCGCGGGCTGTCGCGCGAGCTCATCGATATTCTCAATATCTGGGCGCGCTTCATCTACGGGCCGCTGTTGGACGACCGGGTGCGCTCGATCGCCGACGGGGTGGCGCCGTCCGAATACGGCCGCCGGCAGGCGTTCGAGGTGCACCGCGCGCTGAAGGAGAAGGGCCCCGTCAGGGTGCCGCGCGAATTCGTGTTCATGGACCGCGCCGCCATCGGGCTCGGCGGGGTGTTCCTGCACCTGCGGGCGGAGTTGAACTTCCACGCGCTGTTCAACGAGGCGATCGAGCGGTTCTCGATCCAGGGGGTGGCGGGGCGGCAGGCCGAGGCGCTCGCCGCCGCCGGTCTGCCGCCGGCCGAAGCCTAGGTCCGGCGGACCGGGCGTCGAGGCGGCCGGGGCGCCCCGCCTCCCGTTGCCCTCGTCTCGCAATTGCGATAAGCGCAAGCGAGGCTTTCCTGAAGCGTGGGCGGAGACGGACTGATGGCGGACCATGGCGAGGTCGAATACGCGACCGCGGCGGGCAACGACTATGCGGAGCACGAGAAGACCTACAAGACTTTCATCGCGCTGGTGAAATGGAACGTCTTCATCATAGTCGGCATCCTCGCGCTGATGGCCTATTTTCTGGTCTGACCGCTGGTAGCCGAGATAGCCGGGGGCGGCCGCGCCCTCGGGAGATTTTGAGCGTCCCTCCCTTTTCAAAGCCGGTCGCGAGAACCCCCCATGAAGATCGCCGTTCCCGCCGAAACCGATCCGGCCGAGCCGCGGGTCGCGGCCACCGCCGAGAGCGTCAGGAAGCTGAAGGCGCTGGGCGCCGAGGTGGTGGTCGAGCGCGGCGCCGGGTTCAAATCCGGCGTCACCGACGCCGATTATGAGGCCGCGGGCGCCGGCCTGGCGGCGAGCGCCGCCGAGGCGCTGCGCGACGCCGACCTGGTGCTGAAGGTGCGCCGCCCCGGCGCCGAGGAGCTGGCCGCCTACAAGCGCGGCGCCGCCGTGATCGCCATCATGGATCCGTTCGGCAACGAGGCCACCTTGCGGGCGCTGGCCGAGGCCGGCGTCACCGGCTTCGCCATGGAGCTGATGCCGCGCATCACCCGCGCGCAGTCGATGGACGTGTTGTCCTCGCAGGCCAATCTCGCCGGCTACCGGGCGGTGATCGACGGCGCCGCCGTCTATGGCCGCGCCTTCCCGATGATGATGACGGCGGCCGGCACGGTGCCGGCGGCGCGCGTGTTCATCATGGGGGTCGGCGTCGCCGGCCTGCAGGCGATCGCCACCGCCCGCCGGCTCGGCGCGGTGGTGACGGCGACCGACGTGCGGCCCGCCACCAAGGAGCAGGTCGAGAGCCTGGGCGCCAAGTTCGTGGCGGTCGAGGACGAGGAGTTCAAGCAGGCCGAGACCGCCGGCGGCTACGCCAAGGAAATGTCCAAGGAGTACCAGGCCAAGCAGGCGGCGCTGGTGGCCGAGCACATCAAGAAGCAGGATCTGGTGATCACCACCGCGCTGATCCCGGGGCGTCCGGCGCCGCGGCTGGTCACTGCCGAGATGGTGGCCTCGATGCGGCCGGGCTCGGTGCTGGTCGACCTCGCGGTCGAGCGCGGCGGCAATGTCG